>JADLBT010000455.1 GCA_020847555.1 Gemmataceae bacterium | reverse complement strand
GGCAGACGGCCCACCGCGCCCGGGGGCCATTCGGCCTTCTCCGTTCTTGATTCGGCCTTCTCTGTGTGTCTTTAGCTCTGTGTCTCTGTGGTTCGTTCCTCGGTCCGCAGCAGCATCGCCAGCGCCGCCACCAGGAGCAGGTGCGCCCAGGCGTAAGCCCCGTACACCTGCGCGATCTTGCCCATCCACCTGGTCCCGGGCAGCACCCCGGTGCTCGTGGTCGTCATCAACACCACCACCAGGACGAGCGTCGCGATCAGGTAGCGGCGCAGGCCCGGCCCGGGCCGGCAGGCGGACAGGTAATACACGATCACTGCGAACGGCAGCAGCAGCGTCACGCAGTGGTGCTTCCACGTCCGCTCGCTGAACAGCAGCATCCCCAGCAGGATCAGGCTGAACTCGGCCGCCATCCGCCACCCGGTCCGCTCCGTAGTCGGCGTCCGGCACGTCCACACCACCACCAGCGCGAACAGCCCCATCACGGCCTTGAGCCCCCAGCGCACCAGTTCCGGATCCAGGCGGGCGACGTTGTGATACTCCAGCGCCTGCTTGTCGTTGCCGACGTACTTCGAGAACGACGGGCTGTCGGTGAGCAGGCGGGCCGCCAGGCCGGGCAGAGCCTGGTTGTTGTGCTCGCTCCACACCTCGCCGCGCACCACGAACGGGACGACCATCCGGTCCACCCAGGCGCCCAGGTAGTCGGCGTTGCGGTCCATGCCGAGGAGCAGTCCCGGCACCAGCCAGAAAAACAGCACCAGCCCGATCGCGCATCCGCCGAGCGCCCGCCATGACCGCTTCCAGAGGAAGTACGGCACGAACAGCGCCGGCGTCACCTTGCACGCGATGCCCAGCGCCAGCAGTCCCCCCGACAGGTACTCGCGCCGCTGCCGGTAGGCGTACAGGGCGCCGATCACCAGGAGCAGGATGAAGAGGTTGACGTTGCCGTGACTCAGGTCGCCCATGATCGGGCGCAGGCTGAGCAGGATCGCCACCGCCTTGCCCCACGCCGGGAACGGCCGGTCGGGCGTCTCGCACAGTCGGAACGCCATCCAGATCGACAGCGCCGCCATGCCGACCTTGAGGTAGAACCACCCCAGCGCCCCGAGCAGCGGCGGCAACTCGGCGAGCGGCTCCAGCAGCAGCATCATGATCGGCGGGTTGGGGTAGTTGTGGACGTCCCAGATGTTGATCCCGTCGTCAACCGCCCCGATCTGCTCGCGCCAGCGCAGGATTGCGGACCGATCGTCGCGCCCGTCGTCGAGGATCTTGAAGCAGTACTGCACGCTCAGGCCGACGGCGAGGAGGGCCAGGCCGGCGACGAACCAGCGCTGCCTGCTGGCGGTGAACGCGGGCGTGCTGGAGGTGGTGACGTCCATGTCGGGTTTCCTCCCTGGGACGGACTTGCCGTCGCTGCTGGGGCGGGCCGAATTTAGCAGCGCGCCGGAACGCGGGCAAGGCGACTCGCCGGCAACGGCGGTCCGCACTCGCCTGCCCGGCCCCCCTTTCCCACTCGCCGTCATTACCCCACTCGATCAGCATCCCGGTGTCGCCGGGGCGACGGTTGGCCCTTGGCGCAGGACGGGCCGGCCGCGTAACGTGGAGGTGACCCGGTGGGGGGCCGAACGCTCCCGCGCGACCCCGGACACAATCTCCATGACAGACCATCTCGACGCCTGGTACATCCGGCTCCCGGACGGCCGCATTCTGCGCGCCGGAAGTACGGCGGCGGTGCGTCATCACCTGGAGGCCGGCCGGCTGTCCGCGGACTGTCGGGTGCGGCGCTCGTCGCGCGACCCGTGGGTGCTGCTCGAGGCGTGCGACGAGTTCGCCGACCTGATCCCTTCCCGCCCCCGCGTCGCGCCCGCCTCCCGCCGCTCCTCTTCGTCCGGCGTCAACGCACCGACACGCGGCCCCGGACACGGCAACGGCCTGGGCCTGCAAACCGTCGGCGTTCCCGGGTGTGTGGAGGAACTGCTCAAGGCGCTCGACAGCACCCTGGTCCGGGGCAAGCTGCTGACGGTCCTGTGTGTTGGGCTCGTGGGGGCGGGACTGCTGACCGTCGCGAACCTGCTTCGACCGGGGCAGGACGTGTGGTGGCCCCTGCCGTGGCTCGCTGCCGGGCTGGCGCTGCTCGTGGCGCAGGCAGTCGGCGCGTGCCTGGTCACCCAGAGCACCTTCATCGAACTTTCGCGCCTGCGGCCCGCCGTCCCGGGCGAGGCGGCGGTCGGGCTGGGGCGCAATGCGTTCCGTCTGGCGGTGGCCGAATTCGTCGTCGTCGGCCTGTTCGTGGGGGCGTCTGTCGGCCTGGGGACGCTGGAAGGCATCCTGCGCGGCCAGGGACAGCCAGACGCCCTGGTTGGCGCGGTGGCGGCGGTGCGGTTGGTCGTGGAAGTGGTGTTCTGGCCGGTCCTGGGTCTGAGCCTGCTCCTGGCCCCGACCATCATTGTCGAGGAGTGTTCGCCGTTCCGGGCTCTCGGGCTGTGGGCCGGGCTGGTGCGGCAGCACCCGGGGCGGACATTCGTCTACGAGGCGCTGGCGGTGGGTCTGGGGGCGGTGGTCAGCTTCCCGCTCATCTTCCCGGTGGCGCTGGCGGTCGGCTCCGCTGCGCCGGCGGAACTGGCGAACCCGGTGGTTCACGCGACCCTTGCGACCCTCGCCGCGCTCGCCCTGACACCGCTGCTCGCCTACCTCACAGTCGCCAACGTCTCCATCTACCTCAACCTGAAATACGAACAGTCGCCAGGGGCGCACTGACCCGAGGTCTTCCCGCAGGTGCCAAACGCGACGGACCCGGCGAAGGGCCGGGTCCGTCGCCGTCTCGCGCGGGGTGAGCGGGTTACAGCAACTCGGTGAGCGGTGCGCGGTCCTCGAGGATGTACATCGGCCGGCCGCTGTTGTTCGGGAACGTCTGGGCCGGGTCGATGCCCATCGCGCGGTAGATCGTGCTGAGCACCTGCGGCACCGTGCAGCGGCGGTCGCGCGGAGTCTCGCCGCGGGCGCTGGAGGAGCCGACCGCCTGACCCATGCGCATCCCGCCGCCGGCGATCAGGGCGGACATGACCGGCGCCCAGTGGTCGCGGCCGGCTCCGCCGTTGATGCGCGGCGTGCGGCCGAACTCGCCCCACATCACCGTCACCACGTCCTGGTCCATGCCGCGGTCGCACAGATCCTGGACCAGCGCGGCGACGCCGCGATCCACCTGCGGCAGCTGCCGGCGCAGCGTCTGGAAGTTCTGGCCGTGGGTGTCCCAGCCGCCGATGGCGAGGGTGACGCACCCGACGCCCGCCTCGACGAGGCGCCGCGCGACCAGGAACTGCTCGACGCCGCGGTAGCGGTCGCGCACGCGCGGCTCCTCGCGGCTCGTGTCCAGGGCGCGGCGCACCGTTCCGGACGCGATCATGTCGAACGCACGGGTCGCGAAGGCGTCCATACCGACCATCGATCCGGAGGCGTCGATGTCGCGACGCAGGTTGTCGAACGAGGTGAGCAGGGCGCGGCGGTCGTCCACCCGGTCGGCGGTCAGGCCGCCGGCCAGGCGCAGGTTGTCCAGGCCGGGGCCGTTCGGCGTGAACGCCCGGTGGGCGACGCCGAGGTAGCCGGGCTCGCACCCGATCGACATGCCGCGCAAGCTGACGAACGGCGGCACGTCGGCGTTGGCGTTGCCGCGCAGGCGCGACATCACCGAGCCGAACGACGGCCGATGGGCGACGCGGTTCTGGTTCTCGCTGAACCCGGTCATGACGAGCGAGTCGCTGTGCTCATCGACCGAGACGATGGACCGGACGCACGCCAGTTTGTCCCACATGCGGGCCTGCTGCGGGAAGTGCTCGCAGATCTGTACGCCCGGCACGTTCGTCTGGATCGGCCGGAACTCGCCGCGGTACTCGGTCGGTGCGTTTGGCTTGAGGTCGTACATGTCCATGTGCGACGGGCCGCCCGGCAGGTAGATCATGATCGCGGCCTTGTTGCTCGACGACCGGGTCGGAGCGCCGCTGGCGCCGGCCCGCGCGCGGAGCATGTCGGCCAGCGTCAGGCCGGCCCCGAAGGCGCCGATCTTGAGAAAGTTGCGGCGGCTGATACCGTCGCAGAAGCGCTGCTTCGCTCCCCAGATGGTGAGCATTGGTTACCCCCCTTTGGAAAACACGAACCCGCGACTCGTGTTCGCGGACCGCCATGCATGCTACCTGCGGTCGAGATCGCTCGCAACGGGTTTTCCAGGTTTGTCGGTCGTGCGGCCGCGCAAGACCGACGGCTGATTTCGGACCACGGCGCCGCGACCGTGGGCGTGAGGCATAATAGGGTGCCACTCATGGCGAACGGACTCACTTCTCGACCGATCCGCTTCTTGACGAGACTCCCATGCGGAAGATAAGCTTCGCGCTCGCCGCCGGCGCGGCCGCGCTCTCCCTGTGGATCTGCACGCCCGGCACCGGGCAGGCCCAGGTCTTCTCCAGCGACGAGATCGAACGCGGTCTGCGTGTCGGCCCGCGCGTGCCCTGGGACGGAGAGGGTCTGATGCACCGCTACAACTACCGGCCCGGCGCGGTGCTGTACCTCAACGGCAACCCGGGCTATCTGAACATGATGGACTACCTCGACCGGCTCGACCGGGCCGAGAAGTTTGGCTACCGCCGGCCGCCGGACCCGTTCCGCCGGCCGCCGATCATCTACTACCGCGAAAGCGTGCCGTGTAACCCCCCTCCGCCGGTGTACTACTACCGCAATTAAGACATCGTGCAGGGGGATCCCGGACAGCGACCACGCGCCGTCCGAGCCCGAAGCGTCAGCGAAGGTCTTTACCTCGTCTCTCGCTGACGCTTCGGGCTCGGATGCGGTTCCCTTAACCGGATCAGGCGTCGGCGGCCAGGCGGATGCCGGTGACCGGCCAGCGGTCGTGTGGGTAGAAGAAGTTGCGATAGGTCGGGCGAATGTGCGACTGCGGGGTGAGGCAGCACCCGCCGCGCAGGACCATCTGGTTGCACATGAACTTGCCGTTGTACTCGCCGAGCGAGCCCGCCAGCGGCCGAAATCCCGGGTAGGGGGCGTAGGGCGACCGGGTCCACTCCCAGACGTCGCCGAACCATTGCCCGCGGCCCGCGGCCGGCTGAAGGAGTCCCGACTCCAGGAAGTTTCCTGCCACGGTCCGCCCGCGCGCCGCCACCTCCCACTCGTCCTCGGTGGGGAGACGCTTGCCCGCCCAGCGTGCGAACGCATCGGCCTCGTAAAAGCTGACGTGGCAGACCGGCTCGACCTCGACCAGCCGGCGCAGCCCCCCCAGCGTCATCTGCCACCACGTCTCTCCGTCTTTCTCCCAGTACAGCGGCGCCTTCCAGCCGCGCTGCTGGCGTGCGTGCCAGCCGTCGGCAAGCCAGTGGGCGGGCTCGTCGTACCCGCCGGCCTCGACGAACTCCAGGTACTCGCCGTTCGTGACGGGCCGCGACGCGAGGCGGTGCGAGCGCAGCAGCGTTGCGTGACGAGGGGACTCGTTGTCGTAAGCGAACGCCGGCCCGGTGTGGCCGACCTCGAACCCGCCGTCCGGCCCGTCCAGCCACTCCAGCGGTCCCGCTCGCGCGGCGGCCCCGGGCGGCGGGTTGTGGTAGGCGGGTCGCAGTGGGTTGGCGGCGAAGTTGTGCTTGACGTCCATGAGCAGCAGTTCCTGGTGCTGCTGCTCGTGGTTGATACCGAGCGTCACCCGGAAGGCGATCTCGGGCCACCGCCCCTCCGCCGCGGTCTCGATCAGCTCGCCCACCCCATCATCGACGTGGCTGCGGTAGCGGTAAACGTCCTCGACGGTCGGCCGGGACAGGACGGCCCGCGCGGCCTTCGGATGAAAGGCGCCGACGCTCTCGTAGTAGGAGTTGAACAGGTAGTCGTAGCGCGGGTGGAAGGGGCGGTGGTCGGCCACGAACGCGCGCAGCAGGAACGCCTCGAAGAACCAGGTGGTGTGCGCCAGGTGCCACTTGGGAGGACTCGTCTCGGGTCCGCTCTGAATTTGGTAGTCGTCCACGGCGAGCGGCGCGCACAGCCGCTCCGTCTGGCGGCGCACGGCGCGGTACTGCTCCAGCAGCGCGGACTGTCCGGTTGTGGCAAGTTCCCGGGGGCTCATGCGCAGGCTCCAACCGCCGCAATCGGACCGTGAACAGGAAGCAGTGCGGCCCACGCCGGGCCGTCAGGGCGTGGCTTTCGCGCCGGGCGGAGTTGTCCGCCGCGGTGGGTTCCGATAGTCCAGGGGTGGCTCCTGGCCGGACAGCAAGAGGGGCTGATAGGTCCGCTCGGCCAGCCGCCGCCGGTACTCGACGCGGGCGGCGGCGATCAACCTGGGGTTGTGATAGAGATCCCACGCGGTCGCCGCCAGCACTCGGGCTGCCAGCTGCATCCCCTTGCGGCCGATACTCATCCCGCCAGCGGCCGTCGCCTGCCATGAGTGCCCCGGCGTGCCCGGCACCCAGCACGCCGTCGCGAACCCGCCGGTCGGCACCACCCACGACACGTCACTGACGTCGGTCGAGCCCTTCCCGGGGGTGCCGCTTGACTCGTCCACCGTACCGATGCTCTCCAGCGGCGGCCGGTCGGCGAGCGTTTCCTGAAGGCGCAGCGCGAACTTCCGTTCCTCGGTGTCATACTTCAGGTCGTTGAGCCGGCGCAGGTGATCGCGGGCCAGGTCGGCAAGGACCGCGTTTGGGACCAACTGGACGGTGCCGCCCAGGTAGATCACCTCCAGCTTCGTCTCGGTCGCGAGGGCGCCGGCCTGGGCACACCTGAGCAACCGCTCGTACACCTTGCGGGCGACGTCGGCCTCGGGGTGGCGGACGTAGTAGAACACCTCGGCGAAGTCGGGGACGACGTTGGGGGCACCGCCGCCATCGGTGATGACGTGGTGAATGCGCGTGGTTTCGGGGACGTGCTCGCGCAGCAACTGGGCGGCGTGGTTGGTCAGTTCGACCGCGTCGAGGGCCGACCGGCCTCGGTCGGGGGCGCCGGCCGCGTGGGCACTCTTACCGTGGAATCGGAACTTGACGGCGATGCGCGCCAGGTTCGATCGGGCGTGGGCGGCGTTGCGACTGCCGGGGTGCCAGTGCAGGGCGACGTCGCAATCCTTGAACAGCCCGGCCCGCACCATGAAGACGCGGGCGCTGCCGCCCTCCTCCGCCGGGCACCCGTAGTAGCGCAGCGTCCCCTTGATCTTCCCCGCCTTGATCTGCGCGCCGAGCGCCAGCGCGGCCGACAGCGACGCGACGCCGAACAGGTGGTGGCCGCAGCCGTGGCCGTAGCCGTTGCCGGGGCGCGGCTGGCGGTACGGCACCGCCTCCTGGTTCAGGCCGGGGAGGGCGTCGTACTCGCCCATGATGCCGATAACCGGCCTGCCCGAGCCGAGGGTGGCAGTGAACGCGGTCGGGATCTTCGCGACGCCGCGCTCGACCTTGAACCCGGCCTTCTCCAGCGCGTCGGCGAGGAGCGCCGCCGAGCGTTTCTCCTGGTAGCCGGGCTCGGCCCAGTCCCAGATCTTCTGGGCCATCTCCCACGCCTCCTCGGAGTGGGCGCTGATGGCGGCGTCAAGGGCTTCCTTCTGGGCCTGGGCGCGGCCGGGGAGAAGGAGAAGCAGGCCGGGGACGATGGTCAGAGCAAGCAAGCGCATGGGTCGCCTC
>JADLBT010000454.1 GCA_020847555.1 Gemmataceae bacterium | reverse complement strand
GTCTCGATTCGGATCATGCTTCGTCCCGCTCTTGCCGGCCGCCGGCGGTGGACCCGTTAGTACGCCCCGCGTCGGTCGAGCAGAACGCCAACCGTGCGGATCAGGATCACCACGTCCAGCCAGACCGACCAGTTCCGCACATACTAAGCATCCAGCCTCATCCGTTCACGGTAGGTCAGCTCGTTGCGGCCGGAGACCTGCCACATCCCGGTGATGCCCGGCACGGCCCGGCAGTAGACGTCCATCTGGTCGCCGCGCTTGGCCCGTTCGCTCTCGGGGAACGGCCTGGGGCCGACCAGGCTCATCTGGCCGCGCATGACGTTGATGAACTGCGGCAGCTCGTCGAGGCTCAGACGGCGCAGCCACCGGCCCACCCGCGTCACCCGCGGGTCGTCCCGCAGCTTGCGCGTCACCTCCCACTCCTCCCGCAGCTCCCGGCTCGACGAGAGGGTCTGGTGGAGCACCTCGTTGGCGTTGGTCACCATGGTGCGGAACTTGAACATGTCGAAGGCGACGCCGTTGGACCCGATCACGTGGTGACGGTAGAGCACCGGGCCGCGCGAGTCGAGCTTGATCATCGCCGCCAGCAGCAGCCCCAGCGGCAGCACCACCACCATCCCCGCCGTCGCCATCGCCAGGTCCATCAGCCGCTTGGTCCATCGCGGCGCCGGTTCGAGGAGGTGTTGGCGCACCTCCAGGGCCAGCATCCCGCCCATGTCCCGCGCCTGCACCCAGAGCGTCGAGAAGTCCAGGAAGTCCGGCACGATCAGCACCCGCCGAAATACCTGGCATTCCTGGTCGATCAACCGCAGCAGCTCCGACCGCGCGACCTCGGGCATGGCCAGGATGGCGTTATGGATCCCCACCGACCGCGAGACGCGCTGCGCCTGGTCCATCCCACGGACCACCGGCACACGCCGGATTGCCGACCCGCCGGTCGGCTCGTCCGTCAGCACCACCGCCGGCCGCAGGCCCAGCGCCGGCTGCGCCTGAAGCAGCCGGATCACCTGCCGGCAGACGCACGGTCTGCCCATCACCACCACCGGGTAGCCCCACCACGTCCGCTGGCCGAACATCCAGCGGACCACGCCGCGCCCCGCCGGCACCGTCGCCAGCGCCAGCAACCACGCCAGCACCATCGCCCCGCGCGATGAACCGGGCTCGTCCGACAGCAGCAACGTGCCGGCGCCCAGCAGCAAAAACCCCAGCGTCGTCGCCCGCGTCAGCAGCCGCAGCTCGCGCGCCGCCACGAGCCCCACGCCCGGATACGCCCCCATGCCCCAGTAGGCCGTCAGCAGGAACACCAGCCACGGCCAGCAGGCCAGCAGTTCGTCGCGCTGCGGCCACTCTTTCGTCCAGACCGAATGGGTCAGCAGCGCCGCGGCCGTCGCCAGGACGATCGCCGCCACGTCCGCCAGGAGCGTCGTGCCCGCCGTCAGGTTCGGCCAGGACTGCATGCCCTGCGCCGCCCAGCGCGCGACCGGCCGCGAGGAATCTTCCGGCAGAATGCCGCCGACTTTCTCCCAGGCCACCGCGTTTCTGCTCATCGTCGGCCTCCCTCAAAAGCGGCGTCGATCACATCCGTTGTGCCCGAACCGCTCCCCCTGCCGCTAATACGTGAACTCCAGCCCCACCGTCCCGATCACCACCACGGGGCTGTCGCCCGTGCCGTTGAATTCACTTAGTCGTTGCAGCGGGCCGCCGAGGAACAGCACCGAGCCGCCGGTGGTCAGGTCCAACAGGATCCACTGATCGCCCGCGGTGGCCATTGTCAGCAGCGGGATGTTCAGTTCCAGCCCGATCTGCCCGTAGCCGAAGGTCTGGTCCTGGCCGGACGGGTCCTCGAAATAGTTCGACAGGCTCAGACCGATCCTCACCGGCACGGCCAGCGTGATCGGGCGCTTGAAGCTCTCGATGCGCAAGAGGTCGAACTCCGGCCGGACGCCCAGCTCCAGGTAGATGCCCTGGCCGAAACCGGGGGCGTGGGAGTTGGGATTGCCCCCGTCGGAGTCGCCCATGTACTCGATCGTCAGCAAGGCGTAGGGCTGGAGGCTGAAGGGGAAAGCCGGCGTGCTGTCGTCGAAGGCGAGCTTGGTCTCGAAGGCATGCACGTCCGCGAGCTGCTGGTTCACGCCGATGCGGTTGGTCTGGTAGAGCCCCAGCAGCAGGCGCTCAAAGCCGGTGAACTCAATGCCGCCGTCAAAGTCCAGCTCGTAGAACTTTTCATTGCCGCCGCTGGGCGTGTTGGCCGTCGGGCCGAAAGTGTGGAACGAGCGGAACTTGACCACGGCGTCGAACTTGTTGAAGACGTCGGACATCCGGTCCTCGTAGGGCCGGACGCGGATCTCGGCGTCGAGCTGGGCGAGGCCCTCGTTCTCCTGACCGATGCCGCGATAGAAGTAGGCGGTGGAGAAGTCGGTTCTGGCGTTGAAGAGGAACCGCCAATGGTCGTTGGGCTCGAGCTCGCTCGGCGGCTCGGCCGGCGTCGGGTAGCGGTGCACGCCCAAGTCGGACGACTGTTGCCCGCCGGCGGGATCCTCGGGCTCCGACGGCTGGGTGCTGGTCGGAGGCGTCGCGGCCTGCGGCGCAGGTTCCAGAATCGCCGGCTCCTCGACGTCCTGCGGCGCCTGAGACTCGGGCGTCACCAATGTCTGTGGGATGATGATGGGGGTCGGGGCGTCGGTCTGCGCGGCCTGGACCTGCGGGGCGTTGGCCTTCTTCCATCGCAGGTTGGCGTAGGTCGCCCCGGGCAGCGAGAGCTCGATCGTCGGCGTGGGGTCGAGGATCAGCAGACGAATCCACCGCCCCCGGGCCGGGCCGGCCTCCAGGCCATTGAGCGCCAGGCGCGGCCGCTGGCGGTTGCCGACCATCTCCAATTCGC
>JADLBT010000453.1 GCA_020847555.1 Gemmataceae bacterium | reverse complement strand
CGTCCTCGACCACCGGCTGGTCGAGTACTGCTTCGGGCTCCCGGCGGACCTGCTCCTCAACCGCGCGGTGACGAAGGTCGTCCTCCGCCAGGCGATGCGCGGCATCGTCCCGGACCGCATCCTCGACCGCAAGGACAAGCTGGCCTATGCCCCGCCGCAGCGCCAGTGGCTGCACGGGCCGCTCCACGCCTGGGTCGAACAGCATCTCGTCCACGCCGAGCAGCGGACGGACGTCTTCAACCCGAGGTCGGTGCTCGGCATCCGCGAACGGCTTGACGATGGCGGTGAGACACTCGCCTGGCGCGTCGCCAGCACCGAGGCCTGGTTCCGCGAGATGGTTGACGCGCGGCCGGGCGGGCACCCGGGCGCGGCGGAGGTCGGTGGGCTCGAATGGTAGCTTCCCGCGCTTAGCGGCGGACGAGTGGATGCGTGCTCGGAGGAGCTGCCGCGGGCTGCGGGCCGCGCATCACCGACGCCAGCAGCACCGACCACGCGGCGAACAGCCCCGTCGTCAGCAGCGCTGAGACGATGCAGTAGGAGCACCAGGCATCGAGCACGAACGCCTCGACGAAGGTGAGGTAGGCCGACATCAGCAGGCCTGCCAGTGCGCCGAGAAACCCCACGAGTGCGAAGTCCGCCCTCCGGCCCCGGGAGTCGGCAAGGAACCCCGCGGCCGCCGCGGCCAGTCCCGCGTAGAGCAGGAAGCCGGGCACTGACACGGGCATGCCAAGGATTTCGCCGTACCGGCTTTCCTGGACCGTCGCGCACCCCTTCACGCCTACACAGACGCCGGTTTCGCCCTGGAGGTTCTCCACCGCCAGGTAGCCGGCGACTCCCATGCCGATGAGCGCCAGCGCCAGTGCGCCAACAGCGACGGCGCCGGCGGCCCTGCTGCCCGTGGCAGCGCTCATCGCGGCGCCGATGCCACTGCCCCCAGTGCTGAATCGAGCAGCGACCTCCACCCTGCGATGTCCTCCGGCACGGTCGTGACGAGCTTGCCCTGGAGGGCGAAGCTCGGGGTACCGCGCACGCCGAGCGATGCAGCGCGCGCCTGTTGCTCCTGGACCGTCGCGGCCGAGGCAGGGTCCTCCAGGCAGGCGGAGAAGGCGGCCGTATCCAGCCCAACGGTCGTCGCTGCACCTGCGAGGGCCTCGCGGTCCAGCCGGCCGACGTTCAGGCGCTCGCTCTCGGCCTGCCCGGCCGCGGCCTGGATGCGGAAGAGTTCGAGCCCGAAGTCCCACGCGCGATCCTGGTCCGCAGCGCACACCGACGCCCGCGCTGCGCCTACCGACTCGATCCCGAGGATGGGGAAGTTCCGGAATGTGAGCCGGACCTTGCCGGTGCTCACGTATTCGTCGATGAGCGCTGGCTCGACATTCGCAGTGAAGAGGACACAGTAGGGGCACTGGAAGTCCTCGAAGACCTCCAGTGCCAGCGGGGCGTCGGCCGCCCCGAGCGTGAAGCCGTCCTGCTGCCCCTCCCGCAGGCTCCGGGCGGACGCGACGATGCGGTCGGCGACCACCGTGTCGGAGCTGTCGTCCTGCATGGTGGTCACGAGGATGAGGACCCCGACGAGCGCCGCCACCAGGACGGCACTGCCGCCAACCAAGCCCCAGCTGAACTTCCGGGCTGGCGCAGCGTTGGCCGCTGCGCCCGGCGCCGGCCGCCCGGTCCTGCGTTTCTGAGGTGATGCCACCAGGTGCCTCCATCGCCCTGCCGGGGCGAGCCTTCAGTTCGAGGCTATGGGTCCCCGCAACGCCAACAAAGTCCGAGCGGCCCCCGCACGAGGGCCGAACGGCCACCGCCCCGCCGGGTGTAAACGGCCCGTAAGCCTCCCTGGCGCGAACACATGGGGTTGATGCCCCGCCGCCGCTGGTATAGCCTCGAAGCGACAAGTTAAGAGGGCATGCCGCTGGGGGAGCCGCGAGGCTGAGAGTCCCTTGGGACAACTCCAGGAACCTGATCTCGGTAATGCGAGCGTAGGAAAGCGGCGTGGAACAGGACTCGCAGGCCATCGGGCCCGCGAGTCTGTATCTACGGCGCCGGGATCTCCCGGCGTTTCCTTTGCCAGCCGGACCGGCGGTCTGCCCGGAAAGGGCATCCCCGTGATCGTCGAAATCCAGTGTCTCCCCAGCCCCGCCGGGGTCGAGGGGGACCGCTACCGCCACATCGAGGCGGCCATCCGTGTCGTGCAGGAATCCGGCCTCCAGTT
Organism: Gemmataceae bacterium; assembly: GCA_020847555.1. The sequence continues at coordinate 353 of JADLBT010000453.1, read as the reverse complement.
CGAAGTCTCGCCGCTTGGCACCACCGTCGAAGGCGAGCCCGACACCGTCTGGGCCCTCGTCCGGCGTGTCCACGAGGCGCCCCTGCTCTCTGGCTCGGCCAGCATCGTCACGGTCGTGAAGGTTGCCCAGGCCCGGGAGGACGTAGCCCAGCCCACCATGTCCGGACTCACGGCGAAGTACCGGTGAACACCACGGCCGCGCGGCCCGGCGGCCGTGCCGCGCGCCGCGTGCTTCGACCCCCGGTGGGGCCCATCTCCCGCGCGCTTATTGCAGGGCTGCCTGCGGCCGCCCTGTTCGGCGCACTGATCGTGCTCTGGGAAGTGGTCGTCCGCGCCTTCGGTGTCGAGCCCTT
>JADLBT010000452.1 GCA_020847555.1 Gemmataceae bacterium | reverse complement strand
TCGATGCTGATTAATGCCATTCAGTGGTTTGGTCACCGTCGTTACCCGCACACGAAAACGTGATCTGCTTTAGGCGAGCGGCAGCTGCACTTCCCCCCTCTCCCCTGGTGGGAGAGGGGTTGGGGGTGAGGGGGCGTCTTCGCCCCTCTCCCCTGATGGGAGAGGGGTTGGGGGTGAGGAGACAGGCGCAGGCAAACCCCCTCACCCCCGGCCCCTCTCCCACCAGGGGAGAGGGGTGACTTCTTCCTGCCGCTCGCCTTAGCGCCTCACGCACCTCCTCGTGGATGTCGGCGAGGGTCAGCAGCAGGGCGATCAGCTCCTCGGCCGATAGCCCTTCGAGGTAGGTGCGCAGGTTGCGCTGGGGCTTGCGGACGCCTTGTCTCGGCCGCGGGGTAGGTCCGCCGCGCCGCCGAGCAGCTGCATTACACCCTGCTGAGGAGCGAGACGTCCCGTGACCTGCGCGGTAAGATGAGGCTCTGGCAGTTCCAGGCGCCGACGATGGCGTTCCGCGACCTGGAACGGGTGGCCCGGTACGCCCTGAAGCGCTCGCCCGGAGCGGCGTCCTGGAGACCGAATTGGGCAAGTTGCACGCCGCGGCGAAGACGTTCGAGAAACAGGCCGAGCGGAGACGAACCCCACCGACCTGCGCCGTGATTTGGAGCCGATACCACGGCTGGGGCAGCGCCGCAGCCTGCAGCGGCAGCGCCTGCTGCCGCGCGCGAACGGCAACCTGCTCCAGAGCGCTTGCCGCGTCGATCACCTCTTCGACCGCCTTTACCAGCCGCGCGGAGTCGAGGGGAAGCGCCCCCGACTCCTCATTCCCACCTGACCGGGCCGGTGCTTCGCCCACCGGGCCGCGCCAACCACGCGATGCCGCCAGCACCTCCGGCCGTTCCTCTTTCGAGCACACCTTACCTGAGGCGAACCATGCCACGCTGTCTGATCACCGTAGACGCCAATGAGGCCGTCGCCTCGGTGGCGCATCGGACCAACGAAATCATTGTCATCTATCCCATCACGCCGTCCTCGCCGATGGGTGAGTGGTGCGATGAGTGGTCCGCCAACGGGCGCAAGAACATCTGGGGCCACGTCCCCGACGTCACCGAGATGCAGTCCGAGGCGGGCGCCATCGGCGCGGTTCACGGCGCCCTGCAAGCAGGCTCGGTCTGCACGACCTTCACGGCGTCGCAGGGCCTGCTGCTGATGATCCCGAACCTGTACAAGATCGCCGGCGAGCTGACGCCGTTCTGCCTGCACGTCGCCGCCCGCACCGTCGCCAGCCACGCCCTGTCGATCTTCGGCGACCACTCCGACGTCATGGCGGTCCGCCAGACCGGGGTGGCTCTGCTCTGCTCCAACTCGGTCCAGGAGGCGCACGACTTCGCCCTGATCGCCCAGGCCGCGACATTCCGCACCCGGGTGCCGGTCCTGCATTTCTTCGATGGATTCCGTACCTCGCACGAGGTCGCCAAGATCGAGGCTCTTGGCGACGAGGATCTGCGCGCCATGCTCGACGAGGACGCCATCGACGCCCACCGTTGCCGCGCCCTCACGCCCGACCGGCCCGTCCTGCGCGGGACCGCCCAGAACCCGGACGCCTACTTTCAGGCCCGGGAGGCGTGCAACCCGTTCTACCTCGCGCTGCCCGGCATCGTTCAGGAAACGATGGACCAGTTCGCCCGCCTCACCGGCCGCCAGTACCGGCTGTTCGACTACTTTGGCGACCCGCAGGCGGAGCGCGTCCTCGTCCTGATGGGGTCCGGCGTCGAGACGGCCCGCGAGACGGTCGAGTACCTCACTGCCCGGGGCGAGCAGGTCGGCGTTCTGAGCGTCCGGCTGTACCGCCCCTTCAGCGTCCCGGACCTCCTCGCCGCGCTCCCGCCCACGACCCGCGCCCTCGCCGTCCTCGACCGCACCAAGGAGCCGGGCGCCGTCGGCGAGCCGCTGTACCAGGACGTGGTGACGGCCCTGCAGGAAGCGGTAGGCAGTCGGCAGTATGCAGTAGGCAGTAGGCAGACCGTGAGCGGCGGTGCGGATGCTTCCGGGCTGCCGACTGCCGACTGCCGTCTGCCGACTATCATCGGTGGGCGCTACGGGCTCTCGTCCAAGGAATTCACGCCCGCGATGGTCAAGGCGGTCCTGGATGAGCTGAAGAAGGACCGGCCGAAGAACCATTTCACCATCGGTATCGTCGATGACGTGACGCACACGTCCCTGGCTTACGACGACGCGCTCGATATCGAGCCGCCGGACGTGGTGCGCGCCGTCTTCTTCGGGCTCGGGGCGGACGGGACGGTCGGGGCGAACAAGAACTCGATCAAGATCATCGGCGAGGAGACCGCCAACTACGCCCAGGGATACTTCGTCTACGACTCCAAGAAGTCCGGCGCCACCACCGTTTCACACCTGCGCTTCGGCCCGCGGCCGATCCGGTCGGAATACCTGATCCGGTCGGCGAACTTCGTCGGGTGCCACCAGTTCGCGTTCCTCGACAGGTTCGAGATCCTCGAGCTGGCCCTGCCCGGCGCCGTGTTCCTGCTCAACGCCCCGCATGGTCCGGACAAGGTCTGGGACCGGCTGCCGCGCGAGGTGCAGGAACAGATCATCGCGAAGCGGCTCCGGTTCCACGTCATCGACGCACTGAAGGTGGCGCGCGACACCGGCATGGGCGGGCGCATCAACACGATCATGCAGACGTGCTTCTTCGCCGTCTCCGGCGTGCTCCCGCGCGACGAGGCGCTCGCCCAGATCAAGAAGGCGATCGAAAAGACGTATGCCAGGAAAGGGGAGGAGGTGGTCCGCCGCAACTTCGCCGCCGTCGATCACACCCTCGCCAACCTGTACGAGGTCCAGGTTCCGGCCGCAGCCACCTCGACGTTCCACAAGGCGCCCGAGATCCCGGAGAACGCGCCCGACTTCGTGCGGCGCGTCACGGCCGTCATGATGGCCGGCAAGGGCGACCTGCTGCCGGTGTCGGCATTCCCGGTGGACGGGACGTGGCTGCTCGGCACCACCCGCTGGGAGAAGCGTCGCATCGCCGACCAGGTGCCGATCTGGGATCCGAAGATATGTATCCAGTGCAACAAGTGCGCCTTCGTCTGCCCGCACGCCGCCATTCGCGCCAAGGTGTACGACCCGGCCCAACTCGAGGGAGCGTCGGCCTACTTCCAGTCCACCGACTTCCGCGCCGCCGAGTTCAAGGGGTGGAAGTACACCATCCAGGTGGCGCCTGAGGACTGCACCGGCTGCAACCTGTGCGTCGTCGTCTGCCCGGCCAAGGACAAGTCGAACCCCCGCCACATGGCGATCGACATGATGCCTTTGCT
>JADLBT010000451.1 GCA_020847555.1 Gemmataceae bacterium | reverse complement strand
CCAGCTACCCGATCACAGCCGACCGGGCTGCCCGACGTGCCCTACCGAGACACACCGCCTCGCAAGATGCACCCCGAGCGTTTGCTGCAAGTCATTCTCTGCGAATAACTTGCAACATCAATCTACTCAAGCCATCCCGACCTGTCAACCCGTTCTTTTCGATTTTTTTCACTGCGTCCGGGTTGACCTATCGCTGCCTTCCTGTTGAGTGGCTGCGATAGTGGAGATGGGGGGACTCGAACCCCCGACATCGTGGTTGCAAACCACGCGCTCTCCCTCTGAGCTACATCCCCTCGGAATGGTATTCGCGTAGTGCGGGTACTTGGATTCGAACCAAGGACCTCAGCTTTATCAGAGCTGCGCTCTAGCCAACTGAGCTATACCCGCGCCTGTGCTGGACAACAAAAAAGCCAAACCTCACAAGGTTTGGCCCTATCCGCTTCCAGCAGTGGGATAGAGCTTCACCCCTTCTCGCGAAGAATGGCAGCAATTATCATGAATTCTTCCCTCGAGTGGGAGGTTAGTGACAGTTACAGGGCAAATAACCGCATCGTAATTATAAGGATACTCCCCCCGCTGTCAACTAAAAATCCGAAGTTGACAGAGCTTCCGAAGCTTCCTGTGTGGACTCCCGGCATTTAGTAAGCGCCGAGTTGTGGGTGCCCCCTGGCTCTTGCGGCTTGACCCGATAAGATGCCCACCGAACCTCATTCTAGCAGCCGTCGCAAGAGTGGCCAGCCCCACTCCGAGCAAGCCCCGATACCGTCCAACGCATCCCCCCTCGGACGAGGTCGCCGCGGACCATCCCGTCCTCTGACGCCTGGATGAAAGGTGCATCATGGCAGCGAGCAGGGTCGTCATTGTCATTCCGGGCGACGAACCGCCACAACTGCAGGGCTCGCCGCACCTGGACCGCCTCCGCCGTCATGGCGAGGTGGTGCTGCACGCCGACCAGCCGGCGACGGCGGAGGAGAAGGTGCGGCGGGCGCGCGGGGCGGTCTGCCTGGTTAACTCGCGCGGCGGGGTCAAGTGGCCAGGCGAGTTACTGCGGCAGTTGCCCGACCTGAAGCTGATTGCCACCTGCGGGATTGGGACGGACGCGATCGACGTGGAAGCGGCCCGCGCGCTCGGCATCGCCGTGTGCAACGTCCCGGGACGGACGGCCCCGGTCGTCGCCGAGCACGCCCTGGCTCTAATGTTCGCGGCCGCCCGGCGCGTCGCCTACCAGACGGCAGCGATGAAGCGCGGCGGCTGGGCCGGACCCGACAGCATATTCCTGAACGGCAAGATGCTTGGCCTGCTGGGGGCCGGTAGCATCGCTGTCGAGCTGGCCCGACTGGGAAAGGCGATCGGGATGCGGGTGCAGGCGTGGACGTTCCACCCGACGCCGGAGCGCGCCGCCCAGTTCGGTGTGCCGTTCGTGGAGTTCGACGAGGTGCTGCGCACCTCGGACGTGGTGAGCGTTCACCTGAAGCTGACCGATCAGTCGCGCGGGTTGATCGGGGCGCGCGAGCTGGGGCTGATGAAGCGCGGCGCGCTGTTCGTCAACACGGCGCGCGGGGCGATTGTGGACAGTGCAGCTCTCGCGGCGACCGTCAACTCCGGCCACCTGGCGGGCGCCGGTATCGACGTGTACGAGGTCGAGCCGCCGCCGCCGGACTACCCGCTGCTGGGCTGCGAGCAGATTGGCCTCACTCCGCACAACGCCGACCAGACGCCGGAGGGAATGGAACTGCTCAACGGCGGGGTGGTCGATAACGTCATCGCCTTCCTGGAGGGGCGCCCACAGAACCGGGTCGTCTAATGACTGCTACCCGAGGCGTGCCCGCGGCCCCGGCTGGAAGTCGCGCACCTCCAACTCGACGCTGCGATAACCCTGCCACTCGTTGATGCGCGGTGTGAAGACGAGGCAACACTGCCCGCCCTGCGACATTAGCTCGTCGTAGCGGTCCCCCATCCCGAACGCGATGACGCGCAGCTCCTTGCTCTGCCGCTGGCGGACCCGGAAGCTCAGGTGCCGCTCGCCGCCGCCGACCCGCCGCGGGGCGCCGACCACCTCCAGTTCGCCCGCGAGGAACAGCGGCTGCGGGTTGCCGGCGCCATACGGCTCCAGTTGCTTCATCAGCTCCACCAGCCCGGTCGTGACGGCTGACAGCGGCACCTCGGCGTCGATCACCAGCCGCGGCGCCGGCGGGCCGGCCGCGAAGTGCCGGTCCGCCACCGCGCAGAACTGCTCGCGGAACGACTCGATCCGGTCCGCGGCGATCTTGAACCCGGCCGCGGTCGCGTGGCCGCCGTGGGTGAGGAGATCCGCGGCGCACTGCTGCAGCGCCTCGTGCAGCTTGAAGCCGGGGACCGACCGCCCGGACCCGGACGCCGGCGTACCGTTCTGCCCCTGGGCGATCAGCAGCACCGGCCGGGCGAAAGCGTCCATCAACCGGCCAGCGACGATACCGATCATGCCGACGTGCCACGATTCGCTCGCCAGCACCAGGGCCGACGCCCCGGCCGCGTCGAAGCGTTCCGCCTGCTCGCGCGCCTCGCTGTAGATCTGCCGCTCGACCGCCTGCCGCTTCTGGTTCTGGTCCTCCAGGAACCGAGCCAGGTCGGCGGCCCGCTGCGGGGACGGCGTCGTCAGCAACTCGACCGCCAGCCGCGCGCTACCGAGCCGGCCGGCCGCGTTCAGGCGCGGGGCCAGAACGTAGCCGATGTCGGTGGAGGTGAGCGGCTTGCCGCCGAGTTTGGCCGCCTCCAGCAGCGCCTTGAGTCCCTCGCTCGGCCCTTGCTGGAGCCGGGCCAGCCCGTGGCGGACGAAGATACGGTTCTCGTCGTGGAGGGGGACCACGTCGGCGACGGTCCCCATCGCCACCAGGGCGACGGCGTCCATCAGGCAATCGCGGTGGCGTGGCGACACCTTGTCGCTGCCGCAGGAAAGCTGGCACAGCGCCCACGCCAGCTTGAACGCGACCGCCGACCCGCACAGGTTGCCGAACGGGTAGGCGCCGGCCGGCACGCGCGGATGGACAAGGACGTCGGCCTCGGGCAGGCAGTCCTTCGGCTCGTGGTGGTCGGTGATGATCAGCTCCAGCCCGAGCCGGCGCGCCTCCTCCGCCTCGGCGAGGCTGGCGATCCCGCAATCGACGGTGACCACGACCGACGCCCCGCCCTGAGCGATGCGCCGCAACGCCTCGACGCTCAGCCCGTACCCGTCCTCCAGCCGGTTGGGGACGTGGAACTCGACGTCGGCGCCGAGCAGGCGGAGGACGTGGATCATCACGGCCGTGCCGGTCACACCGTCCACGTCGTAGTCGCCGTAGACGCAGATGCGCTTGCCGGCGCGGATGGCGGCGCAGATGCGCTCGGCGGCCATCTTGACGCCGGGGAGCAGGCCGGGCTCGCGCAGGCCGGCGAGGGGAGCTTTGAGGAAGTGGGCAGCGGCGTCGGGCGTGCCGAGCCCGCGATTGATCAGCAGCTGGGCGACGACGGAGGACAGCCCCAGCGCGCGGGCCAGGTGTTCGATGGCGGCAGGGTTGTGGGGTAGCAAGTGCCAGGTTTTCGCGGCGGGCACGGGGGTTCCTCGCGTGGGCTGGGAAGGCTTCGGAAACCGCCCAATTATACCGGCCCTCCCCGCCGCTGAGAGCGCCAGCTTCCGAGGCCGGAAGGTCGGATCGGCAAAAGAAAAGCCGCACTACCTCTTTCCCGGTCCGTCGAGTATACTTCACCATCGTCCCCTTTTGCGCAGAGGGTGCGGCCTCACCGCCTGGAGGCGGTTCCCGTCCTGCGTGCCGGGGGTTGTTCCCATTACTGCCCCCGCTGCGCGGCGAGGGGCGTGGCTGCTTTTCTTGCGAAAGGAGGAAGGAGGACGAATGGCGTTGCGAATGCGCGTCCACGACAAGGAACCGATCGGCGCGTCGCTCCGGCGGTTCAAGAAGCTGATCGAGCGAAGCGGAATGCAGAAGGAGTTGCGCTCCCGGCAGCACTACGAAAAGCCCTGTGAGGTGCGCCGGCGGGCTCGCCTGCGGAAAGAACGGAGCGCCCGGCTGAACAAGAACCAGGGCTAGCGCGAACACGCGGACGGACGAGTTACGCAGGAACAGGTGGCGAGAAGCGAGACACAACAGCTCCTGGCGTAAGCGAGCACACCGCGCCTCAGCTTTTTCAAAATCCACGGGTGGCGCCCCGTGGGCGAAGTCTCCAGCACTTCGCCCACGGAGCGCCACCCGTGGACTTTCCACCTCAGCTCTCTGCCCGGGCATCCAGGCACCCTGCCGTGCCTGTCCGCGTTGACAGGCGCGGCGGTTTGCAGTACGAATGATGTCCGCCCAGGGTCGGGAAGGAGCGTGCGCCCGTGACGACCCACACCACCCGGAGGCAGGGGTCGGCCCGACCGGAAAGGATACCAGTCGCGTGTTGCCAGCGGGAACCTTGCCGGCACCCGAAACCATCGCGGCGGGCTGCACGGTCGTCGCCCATGCCGCCCGGTGGGTGCCGCCGGACGCCGTCCCGCAACTGCGCCGCCCCACCCACCCCGTTACCGGCGAACTCCTCCCGCCCGCGTTCCTGAAACACGCCGACGACCAGACCGTGGCGGCGGTAGCGACCACCTTCGCTGCCGCCGCGCAGCTCGACCCGGCCGCGCGGGACTTCGCCCGCTGGGGTGTGGTGGCGGCCCCGCGCTTCCTCGGGCGGGTGGTCATGGGCCACGTCCTGTACCGCTTCCGCGAGGAAGGCGCCTGGGGCATCTCCCCGCACCTGATCCCGCACCGATCCCTGCACGCCGTCTCCGGCACCCTCAGCCAGGCGCTCGCGCTCCACGGGCCGAACTTCGGCGTCGGCGGCGGGCCAGGGGCCGCGAGCGAGGGGTTACTCGCGGCCGCGGCGCTGCTCGGGCGCAGCGACGTGCCCGGCGTGTGGCTGGTCCTGACCGCCTACGCCCCCGAGCCGGTTCCGGCCGAGCCGCCGCACCCCGCCACCTTCGCGCCGGGCACCCCGCCCCCGGTCTGCCTCGCGGTCGCCCTCGCACTGACGCGCGCCCTGCCCGGAGCGTGCGGCCCGTGCCTGACCGTCGGGATGACCGGCCCGGGACCGGGCGAGTGTCCGTGGTCCGAGCTGACGCTGCCGGCCCTCCACGAGGCACTGGTCAGCGGCGGCGGGGGGATGTGGCGGTTGAGTTGCGGCGGGTGGGCGGAACTGAGGCAGGCCGCAGCGGAGAGCCAACGGTGAGCGAGCCGACCGAAGTGTACATCACCGGCGTCGGGGCGATCACGGCCCTGGGACACACCTATCGTCAGGTCGCCGACGCACTGCTCGAGGGCCGGTCCGGTGTGCGCGCCATCCGTCATCACGACGTTTCGGAGCACCCGAGCCGGATTGGGGCCGAGATCGATATGATCCCCTGCCCGCCGGGCTGGGATCCCCAGGCATTCGGGCGCCTTCCGCGGCTGGAACAGGTGACCCTCTGGTGCTGCGTGACGGCGCTGCGGGATGCCGGCTGGTGGGAGCGGCGCGGCGAGACGCGGCTCGGATTGGTGCTCGGCACCGGAGCCGAGTGGCTCGTTCTGTGGGAGGCGGACGCCCTCGCCGGCGGGCGGCGCGTCTTCGACCCGGAGCAGGACACCACGTCCCTGGCAAGCCGGGCCTGCCGGCAACTCGGCCTGACCGGACCCGGGATAGGCGTGTCGGCGGCGTGCGCGAGTGGAAATTATGCCCTGGCCCAGGCCCGGCGCTGGCTCGAACTCGGATGGGTCGATGTCTGCCTGGCGGGGGCGTGCGACGCTGCCCTGACGCCGATGGCGCTGGCCGGATTCGGCAACCTGCGCGCCCTGTCGCGCCGCAACGACGACCCCCAAGGGGCGTCGCGCCCCTTCGACCGGGACCGCGACGGGTTTGTCATGGGCGAGGGCGGCGCAATGTTCGTCCTCGAACCGGCAGCCACGGCCCGGCGGCGCTCGGCCGCCGTGTACGCGGCCGTGGTTGGGTGCGGCGCCAGCAGCGACGCCTTCAACATGGTGATCCCGAGTCCGGAGCCGGGTCCGGCGACGGCGGCCATGCGGCAGGCGCTGGCGGACGCTCGGATCAACCCGGCCGATGTCGATTACGTCAACGCCCACGCCACCAGTACCCTGGTCGGCGACGTGGCCGAGGTGCGTGTCCTGGAGGCGGTCTTCGGCCCGGCCCTGAACCGGGTGCCGGTCAGCTCGACCAAGAGCATGACCGGGCACCTGCTGACGGCGGCTGCGGCCATCGAGACGCTCGCCTGCCTGGCGGCGATGGAGCGCCGCGCCGTCCCGCCGACGATCAACCTGGACGTGCCCGACCCGGAGTGCCGGCTGTGCCACGTCCCCGGGGAGGCGCGTCCCCAGCCGGTACGCATCGCCGTGTCCAACTCCTTTGGGTTCGGCGGCAGTAACACCTGTCTGGTCTTGAGGGCGGCGTGATTCGGCACGCCCTTGCTGCACGGTCCGGTTCCTGTCTGTCGGAGCCGCGCCTGCCCAGGCCGGGGCCGGAACCTTGCTTCCGGCGACGGGGTTTGATACACCGTGTTCGGCCCCCCTGGTTTCCGAGAACACCCATGAAACGCCTCCTCGCTGCCACCTGCCTCACCGCACTGTTGCCCCTCCTGACGCCAGCGTCCCACACCCCGGCGGCCGGCAAACCTCAGGACTACCCGATTGTCTTCACCGATCTGACGGACAGGGCGGGCCTGCGCGAGCCCCTGGCCGGCATCATGGGCCACGGCGGCGCCTGGGGAGACTACGACGGCGACGGCCGCATCGACCTCTACGTCGGCGGCTTCTGCGACCGGCCCGCCAGCGAGTACAGGCCCGCGCAGGGGCCGGTCCCGAACCGCCTTTTCCGCAACCTCGGCGACGGCCGCTTCACGCAGGTGAAGCAACCGGCCGTCGAGTTCTACGGGCGAACCAGCGGCGCGGTGTTCGCGGACCTGGACAACAACGGCACGCTGGAGCTGTACGTCGCCAACAACGCCCGGCCGAAGGCGAAGGCCAAGGGCCCCGAGCCGCAGGCGTCGTCCCGGGGCGTCCTCAGCAGGCTCTATCGCAACGACAGGGGCAAGCTGGTCGATATCTCGGTCCCCAGCGGCGCCTGCTCGCCCGACCTGCACAGCGCCCGCAACATCGGCGTGTTCGATTACGACGGCGACGGCCTGCTCGACCTCTACGTCGTCGAGGACGTGTTCGTCGGCCGCGGGCACACGTCGCGCTCGACTCTGTTCCGCAACAAGGGCAAGCTGCAGTTCGAGGATGCGACGAAGGCGGCCGGCCTGCCCGAGGACGTGTACGGGCTCGGCCTGGCGGTCGCGGACCTGAACGGCGACGGCCGGCCCGATTTCTTCGTCCCCCACAGCAACCGCCTCTTCCTCAGCCAGCCCGGGAACAAGTACCGCGAGGCGGTCGAGACGCGCAACGTTTTCGGGTGGAAGCCGCTCGACCGCGAGGACTGGCCGTGCGGGGCGGCGTTCGGCGATCTGAACCGCGACGGCAAGCTCGATCTCGTCGTCTCGATCCATCACAAGAACGCGCGGAACAAGGTGTTCCTCAACACGGGCCTCAAGGACGGCGTTCCGCAGTTCCGCGACGTGACGAAGGAGGTCGGCCTGGGCGACGTCGTCCCGGTGCGCTGCCCGCACGTCGAGATCCAGGATTTCGACAACGACGGCTGGCCGGACATCTACATGTCGGCAGCATGGCTCGACGCGGACGGCAAAGTAACGCCGCTCGTCTACCGCAGCCAGGGGGTGCGCGACGGTTTACCGCGGTTCGTGGCCCCGCGGCCGATCAAGGAGCCGATGGTCTACTACCCGGCCGGCCCATCGGGCGACTACGACGGCGACGGCCGGGTGGATCTCTTCCTGATCAACTGGTTCCAGGGCAACCACTCGCGACTGATGCATAACGATAGCCCGAAGCGCCACTGGCTCGATGTGCGCGTCGTCGGCAAGAAGATGAACCGAATGGGCATCGGAGCCCAGGTGCGCGTCTACCGCGCCGGCGAGTTGGGCAAGGCGGCCGCGCTGCTCGGGTTCCAGGAGGTGACGACGGGGTATGGCTACGCGAGCGGCCAGCCGGCGGTGTGTCACTTTGGCCTTGGCGATGCGAAAGCGGTCGATGTCGAGGTACGCCTCCCGGGCGGGAAGCGCCTCCCGCGGCCGAACGTGCCCGCAGACCGCGTGCTCGTGATCGAGGAACCATAACCCCGCTGCGCGGAAGAACCACGAACCGAGTGGTCCGCCCCGCGCGCTGGCGCGCGGCTGGTCATTCAAGCAGCTGCCACGAACCCTCGGGTTGTTTGGTTCTTCCCGCGCAGCGGGCGCCACGGTAGGATTATCTGCACTGCGGCACTGACTCGCTTCGGAACTTGCAGGAGCCGGCACCGTGAGCAGCGATCCTTCCCACCCTGATGTCACCATCACAACCAAACCCCAGGAGCGCGAGGAGACGCGCACGCGCAAGCTGCCGCCGTACAACGTCATCCTGGAGAACGACGATTTCCACTCGTTCGAGTTTGTCATCGACGTTCTGCGGAAGGCGCTCGGGTATACCGAGCAGCGCGCATTCCTGCTGACGCAGCAGGCGCACACGTCTGGCCGGGCCGTCGTCTGGACCGGATCGAAGGAGGTGGCGGAACTGAAGATCGAGCAGATCCGCACCTTCCACGAGATCCGCGCCGCCGACGGGGCGAAACTCGGCCCGCTCGGCTGCACCATCGAACCCGCCCCCGGTTGATGCTGACAAGGCGACCGATAAGCCTGCAGGGCAGGCTCTGGACCTCGGCGCTGCTTCGGTCGCCTTGTCGCCTTGTCACCTTATCACTCCCCAAGGAGCCTCACGCATGAGTGTTGAGCCCCTGGCCATCGGCGTGTGCAGCTGGTCGCTGCAGGTCAAAAGTGTCGCGGAGTTGAGGAAGTTGCTGGATCGCCTTGGCATCAACGTCGTGCAGATCGCGTGCGGCGACCCGCACCACGCCTCGTGGGACGAGGGTGATCGGCTGCCGGAGGTGGCGAAGGCGGCCGGCTTCCAGATGACCGGGGCCATGCTCGGCTTCCCCGGCGAGGACTACACCACCCCGGCGACGATCCAGAAGACGGGCGGACTCGGGGATCCGGCGCTGCGGCCGGAGCGGCTGCAGCGCTTGCAGTGGGCGCTCGACCGAACCCTCGCCCTGGGCCTGTCCGACCTGATGCTGCACGCCGGTTTCATCCCCGAGCCCGGCAACCCGGACCGCAAGCCGTTCCTCGACACCCTCGCGAAGGTCAGCGACCTGGCGAAGGCTAAAGGGGTGACGGTCGCCTTCGAGACCGGGCAGGAGACGGCGGACCTGCTCCGCAAGACGCTCGACGAGCTGAAGTGCCCGAACCTGAAGGTGAACTTCGACCCGGCGAACGTCCTGCTGTACGACATGGGCGATCCGCTGCGGGCGGTGGAGATTCTCGGTCCGGACATCCGCAGTGTCCACGTCAAGGACGCGAACCGGACGACGACTCCGGGCACCTGGGGCGAGGAGTTGCCGCTCGGCCAGGGACAGGTCAACATCCGGCAGTTTATCAAGGCGCTGAAGAAGGTCGGCTACTGCGGCTCGCTCTGCATCGAGCGTGAGGTCGGCGACCAGGAGCAGCGCCTGCAGGACGTGGCCCACGGCATCCGCTACCTGCGCGAGTGTCTCGCGGAAGCGTAACCAGCACCAGCCCACAGTGCCAGCGACGGGCGCTTGGAAAAGTCCGCCGCCGGCGCTGCGGGCTGGTGCTGGTTTGACCAGGTTGTTTCTGGGAAAGCCCACGGGACGCCACCCGTGGGCTTTCCCAGAAACAACCTGGTCGGGCAAGACCCTCTGCATGGCCGAACACCACGCTCAGCGGCCTGGAGTTCCCCACGAACGAGTTCCGCAACCTGATCGGGCGCGCGGAGGCGGTTGCCGTGGAGCGGGAGCTGAAGGCGGCGCTGCAGGAGTGGATGATCCTCCAGCGTGACTTCCTGCCGCTGCCGGTCCCGCCACCGTCGAAGAAGAAGTAGACGGTGCCGCACAGGTGAACCGCCCGGCGCGCGAAGGAGGGAAACCGCTCTCGACGCCAGTCGGCCAGATCGCGTATCCTTGCAGCGCTTCCCGCCCCGACAATGGTGGTCCCGGGCGGTTCCCAGCGACGGTCAAGGAGGACCTGACATGGCCGAGATAGCGCCCGCCGAGGGCGGCAAGGGGGGCCGGCTGTTCGGCTGGCTCAAGGCCGGCGTCGTCAGCCTGTGCGGGCTCGTCTCCGGCGCCGCGCTGATGTACTTCACCCCCCTCGTCGAGCAGTTCGTCAAGCCGGGCAAGCCGGTCGCGAACTTCCAGTACGAGGTGGACGGGCTGAAGGTCGCCTTCCACAACCGATCCAGCGGCGCCGGCGACGGGTGGTGGGATTTCGGCGACGGATCGGCCCTCGAACCGTACAGCGCTGCCCAGGGGTCCGTGACCCACACCTTCCCCCGCCCGGGCACGTACACCGTCAAGCTCGGCCTGCGCAACCTGTTCGGCGAGGAGAACGAGCGCACCGTCAACGTCAACCTGGACGCGCCGGCGGTGCAGGCTCCGCCGACGATCGATGCCTTCGAGGTCACGCCCCTGCAGCCGAACGCCTACGCTCCGGCGACGTTCAAGGTCGTCAGCAAGGTCCGCAACGCGACCCTGTGCGTCTGGGCACCCGGCACCGAGAACCCGCTCGAGGTGCTCAACGACCTGACCGGCACCCAGGAGCGCTACGTTTGTCTGAAAACACCTGGCGTCCACATCCTTCGGCTGGCGGCATATGACGGCAAGCAGCTGGTCGAGCGCAGCGCCAGCGTGCAGGTCGAGCGCCAGCCGCCGGGCGCTGTCATGGCCATCCTGAACGTCACCCATCAGGGCGTTCACGTCGTCACCCGCCAGGAGCCCCAGCCGCCGGTCCAGGTGGCGTTCCCGCCGAACGTGAAGGAGAAGGTGTTCCGGTTCACCCGCGAGTTCCCGGCCCGGCCCGGGTTCCAGGTCATCGCGGCGCGCCTGGCCCAGCCGCCGGCCAGGGGGGCGCCGCTCCGGGCCGCGCCGACGCTGATCGTCGCCCCGGATCGGCGCAAGGCCGTCCTGACGGGCGAGCTAGTGAGGGCGTCCAACGAGCCGGTGAAGTGGAACGCGGCGGTCGTCCTGACGGTGGAGCAGCGGACCGCCCCGGTCGCGCGGGTCATGTCGCCCGTCGCCAAGCTGCTGGCGGTTCCGGGCACGACCCTCCTGCCGCTGCCGGCGCTGCAGGGCGGCTGGGTGTCGAACCAGCGGGCGATGCACCTGAATGTACAGGAAGGCGAACGCAGCCTGTGGCAGTGCGCCCGCCCCGGCAGCAGCGGTGAGCTGTCCCTGAACGGCCGGCGGTTCCGCGTCACTGCCAGCGAGGCCGGCGATCAGCTGCGCCTCGACGTCGCCGAGTTGCCCGGCGCGGGGCCGCTGCGTCCTGTCGGCAACTGAGCGGCACACAGGGGTGTGTGGCAGGCACCTGCGCCTGCCCCACACCCCTGTGTGCCGTCCTCCGGGATGGCCGTCCTTGCTTCAGTTCCCGGCCGGCGGACGAAGCAGCGACTCCGGGGTTACGCTTCGCGCGTCGAGCAGCCGCCGGAGCCCCGCCTGGGCCTTCGGGTGCCGCGGCACCCTTGCCAGGACTTCTCGATAATAGCTGGCCGCTTCCGCCGGCCGCCCCAGCTGTTCCAGCGCCATGCCGAGGTTGCACCGCAGCTCCACGAACTCCACCTTCGCCAGCGCCTGTGTGCCGGCGTTGACGGCGTGGTCGAAGAGCCCGAGGTTGAGGTAGGCCATCGCGAGGTTCGCCAGCGCCAGTGGGCGCAGCTTCTCGTGGTCGTACCACTGACCGTGAACCGCGCGGCACAGCAGGTGTACCGCCTCGGTGTACTGCCGGTCCGCGAGTGCCAGATACCCGAGTTGCGCGAGCGTGGGGGCGAAGGCGGGGAACAGACTCGTCCCCTGGCTGGCGTAGGCGTGCGCCCGGACCCGGTCCCCGAACCCGAGTGCGGCGTTGGCCGCGTCGGCGTAGAAGTTGACGTTGCGGCGGTCCAGTTCCAGGGCGCGGTCGTAGGCGGCGTAGGCCTGGGCCGGTTCACCGCCGCCCTCCCGGGCCAGAATCGCGGTGACGTGGCCGAGGTTCGCGTGGTGGTAGCCGTTGAGTGGGGACAGCAGTACCGCCCGCTGCAGCGCCGCGCGAGCCATCCGGTACAACTCCAGCCGCTCAGCGGGGACGCGCGACATGCGTCCCGCAGTGTGCGCGCCGGCGCCCAGCTTCGTCCAGTGCAGCTCGCGGTCGGGATCCAGCACGACCGCCCGCGCCAGCAGGTGAACGCCGCGCCGCGGATCCTCGCGCAGCACCCGGTCCCCCCGGCAACAGGTCATGTTCGCCTCGAGCGGCCGGCCAACCACCGCGATCAGCACGACCGCGGCCCCGGTCCAGACCGCACCGCGGGCGAGGTAACGCCATCCGGCCGACCACCAGCCCAGCGGCGGTGCGTCCGCGCTGGCGCCTTCGATCTCCATGTGCTTGCAGCCCGCCTCGCCTGCGCAGGACGCACTCAGCACCGCCCACCCGGTCCCGAGCAGCGTCCCCAGCAGGACCACCCCGGCGACGGCCCCGTATGTCGCGTTCGCCGCGCTCCAGAAGTTGTAACCGACGACGAGCGCCGCCAGAACGGCCCCGCAGCCCAGCGCTGCCGGACCCCACCAGGAGTGCGCAAGGGGCAGGTCGGTGACGGGCTCGGCTTCTCCTTCGCCGAACCGGGACAGCAGCCCGAGCAGGGTGATGAAGAGCACACCGCACGCCGCGACGGTGAACCCGAACGCGCTCTGCGTCACGAAGGCTGCCGCGCCGGCCACAAGCGCGAGTACGAGCGGGCGCGCCTCGGCCGGCGCCCGCCGCCACGCGCGCACGCTGGCGACCACGAGCCCGGCCAGCATGACGAGCAGCGCGGCGGCGCCGGCCAGACCCTGCGTCGCGAGGGTGTGGATCACCTCGTTGTGTGCCCGCGCCGGCGTCAGGTTCCACTCCAGCTGCCAGTACGCGGTGGTTCGCTTCAGTCCGAAGACGGCCTGGAAGGTGTCGAGTCCACTGCCAAACACCGGGTACTCCCGGAAGATCGCCAGCCCCGTCTTCCAGATCTCGCGCCGTCCGGCCGGATCCCCGAGGTGATGTATCCGCTCCCCGACCGCCCCGAGCAGGGTGTGCTCCCCGCCGAGGGCCGCCCAGGCGAGGAGGATGCCGCCCGTCGCCACCGGCAGCACCACCACCGCCCCCGCCGCCCGCCACCGGCGAGCCCAAACGGCCGCCACCAGCAGGACCGCGACGCCGACGGCCAGGGCCAGCCACGCGGCCCGCGAGACGGATAGCACGACCGCCGCGCACATCCCCAGACCGACCACGCCCAGAACCACGCAGCTCCCGCGGCGGCCGCGCATGGCGGCGCGGTAGGCCAGGCAGGCGGTGACCGGGAAGGCCATCGCAAGGTAGGCGGCCAGGTAGTTCGGATGGCCCATCGTGCCGAACGGGCGCAGGTACTCCTTGAGACCGGATACCTCCCCCCAGACGATCGGGTCGAGGCCGGCGAACTGCACGACGGCGTAGGCCGCCGCCACGGCGCCGGCGACCACACACCCGCTGAGCAGCAGGCGCGCGTCGGCGTAGTTGCGGCAGACGGCGCGGGTAGCGAAGAACACGGCCGCGTAGCCGAGTACGGTGAGGAGTCCGGCGTGGCTCTCGTGCGCCCCGACCAGCGATGTGATCGGGCTGACCGACAGCGCCGTCGAGGCCGCCGCCGACAGCACGAACAGGGACACGCCGAGGAGCAGCGGCCTGCGCCATACGGCGTACCAGGGACTGCCGGTCCTTTCTCTGCTCGCTCGCCGCGCCCCGTCGCGCGGGCGCACGGCCACGCTCAGGCCGAGTGCCAGGAGCACGATTGCAACGGCGGTCAGCAACGCGACCTTGGGATACTCGAAGGCCCCGAGCGTCGCGGTGCTGAACAGCAGCGGCGACAGCACCAGGTGGACCAGGAGCAACCCCAGGCAGAAAACCGCCGCGGGGGTGCGGACGATACCCCAGACCGGCGCGGGCCGCGCGCCGCTGGCCGCAGAGCGGGTTAGGTGTGGCATGGGGCGAGGTAATAGCGGGACAACCACTGGCTGTCAAGGGCATCTCTTACCAGCCCGCAGCGCCAGCGGCGGGCCTCCGCAAGCGCCCGGCGCTGGCGCTGCGAGCTGGTCCGACGGCGCCTGGCCAAGAGGAGTGTGACCTTGCGTTCCAGAAACCCATCGAGTTCAGGTTTGAGTTGACGGCGTGCCTTGACATCCATGCGCGTGTATTCCGGGCGCGGCTTCTATCGGCCATCCTGAACTCGCCTTGTATCAAATCCTCCTCTGTCGTAGAAGATCATTTACCGGAGCGCTGTAGTACTAGAAGAACCCGCCGAAGCCGAAGTCGAATCCCCCAAACCCCGGGTCGAAGAAGCCCGGATCAACGAACCCCGGATCCACAAAGCCCGGATCCACAAAGCCCGGATCCACAAAGCCCGGATCAAAGAACCCCGGATCCACAAAGCCCGGATCGACAAACCCCGGATCAAAGAAGCCGGGATCCACAAACCCCGGATCAAAGAAGCCGGGATCCACAAACCCCGGATCGACGACACCCGGTTCGAGGAACCACGGATCGAACCACGGGTCGTAGTCGGGAATAAACCCGGGGCTGAAGAACGGATCCAGGAGCGGGTCGTAGAACGGCCCGAGCCACGGGTTGTAGATGAAACCGAACCCCGGCGCGAACAGCGGGCCGAACCCGGGCGAGTAGAACGGGCTGAACACCGCGAAGACCGGCGGCGGGTAGAACACGAACGGCGTGATGAAGAACGGCGCCAGGATCGGGACGGTGCGCACCACCTGCAGCACGGACGAGGGCTTTGCCCCGCCAGGGCTCCGGATGGCGGCCGTCGGGTCGGTCCCGATGTTCCGATTCAGCAACTCGGCCCCCGGGCGCGTGATATCGAACCTGTCCGCGTCGGTGAGGAACTGGTTGGCCGCCGCGTTAGGATCGCCCAGTCCGGTCCGCGTCAGCGACGTGGTCAGCTGGACGAAGAACTCGTCCGACCCGACCACGCCGCCGAACAGATCCTCATTCCGTGCGCCGTTCACCAGGGCGTTGACCCAGAAGGTCGAGCCGACCGGGTCGAGGGGGCGGCCGAGGATGGTCAGGTAGGTGCTCGCGACCTTGACCTGCTGCGCCTCGGCGCTGACGAGGAGCTGGAAGGCAACCTGCTCGCGCGACACCCCCTGCGCCAGCGCCGTGCCCCAGAAGACACGCCCGGCTTCGTCGAGCGGCCGGTTCAGCGCCTGGGCGTAAACGGCGTTCAGGAAGCTGAAGTTCGTGCCGCCGACCAGACTGTAGTACTCGGCGGATCCGAGGACGCCCGCCTTCACCTGCTCGTAGATCCCGCCCTGCTCCAGGATCGTCCCCCACCAGTTCAGCGCCGCCTGATCGGGCGGCCGGTTCAGGAACACCTGGTAGGCGATCTGCACCCAGCGAGCGTGGGCCTCGGGGCTCGTCAGCAGGTTGGCGGCCACCTGTGGCCGGGACGCCCCCGCGTCGAGCGACGCGACCCACGACCGCAGCCCACCCGGGTCGCTGGTGCGGCCGAGGAAGCCCTGGTACAGGGTGGCAACATAGGTGTCGAGCGCGGCAGCCGCTGGCACCTCGCGCGTTTCGAGCGCTTCGAGCTGCAGGGTGATGCGGCGACCAGGGCTGCGGTGGCCAGGCAGTGAGGTTCGGCGCCGCCGCAGACGGGACAGGCCGGAGAGGAGGCTCATGGCGGGAACCCTCCTTCACGAAAGGGTGGTTCCGGTTGGGAGCGAGGGGCGGTCCGAAGACTCTCGCGGCAACCGTCCACGGGTGCGGAAGGTCCGTCTTCGCGGTAGTATGGCTCGACCCGGTCGAGCGCGTACACGTTAACAAAATTATAGCAAGGATTGTGCCGCGCTGCGCTTCGCGTTGGCGGACAAAACCCGACGAGTCGGAAGCGTCAGCGACGGACAGGTTGGCAAACCCGGCGCTGACGCTTCTGGCTCGTCGGCGCCGTCTCGTTCGTCTCGTTCTGTCCGCCAGCGCTTCGCGTTGACGCCCCTTCGGCGGTGCCCTATGATGGGACGGTTTTTCCCGAGGGCGATTCGATGGCGCAAAACACCTGGCAACCACACCTGCAAGAGTTCGCCGAGTTCATCCGGTGGAACGAGCCGCTGGCCCCGTACACCCACCTCCGGGTCGGCGGTCCGGCCGATGCGCTGGCACAGCCGCGCTCACTTCCAGAACTGTCGGCCGTCGTCCGCCGCTGCGCCGAGCGGCAGATGCCGATGCACGTCCTCGGCAGCGGGTGTAACATCCTCGTCCAGGACGAGGGGGTACGCGGGGTGGTGCTGCGGCTGAGCGAGCCGGCCTTCACCCAGGTGTCGGCCCGCGGCCGGCGCGTCCGGGCCGGGAGCGGGGCGTCGCTGTCCCAGCTGATCTCGCACGCCGCGCGCCACGCGCTCGCCGGACTGGAGACGCTCGTCGGCACGCCCGGGACGGTCGGCGGGGCGCTGCGCCACAGCGCCGGTAACCGGGCCGGCGACCTCGGCCAGGCTCTGCGGCTGGTCGAGGCGGTCGATGCGACCGGCGGTGCCCACACGCGCGAGGGCGACGAGCTGAGTTTCGCGTACCAGGCCGCCGGACTGGATGACGCCGTCCTCGTCGCCGCCGAGTTCGAGCTGGAGGCGGAGGAACCGGACGCGATCGTCAAGCGCATGCGCAAGGCATGGATCCAGCGGAAGGGCCACCAGCCATTCAGCTTCCAGGCGGCCGCCCGCGTCTTCCGTGACCCGCGCGGGCTAAGCGCCGACGCCCTGATCAAGCAGTCAGGGCTGGCCGGGACGCGCGTTGGCGGGGCCGAGGTGAGCGACCCGCACGCCGGCTACGTCGTCGCCCACCAGGGCACCACCGCCCGCGACGTGCTGCGGCTGATCGAGCTGGTGCGCAGCCGCGTGCAGGAGCGGTTCCACGTCGAGCTGGAACTGGAAATCTCGGTCTGGTGAGGGTGCGAGCCTTGCGCCGGCACCCGATGGGGCCAGGCTCGGGTGCCGGCGCACGGATCCTACGACGTT
>JADLBT010000450.1 GCA_020847555.1 Gemmataceae bacterium | reverse complement strand
TTTTCCAGCGCTTCGTACTTGGACTCCGGGTTCGGGTCGGTCACGCGCTGGTTGCCGCGGAGCTGGACGAGCGCCTGGTAGACGCGGTCGCGGTCGAGGTTGATGGAGTTCAGGTAGGCGCGCGTCTTGCCCTCGGCCTGTTCGACGCACCCGAGGAAGACGTGCTCGGTCGAGACGTAGTCGTCCTTGAGGCGCTCGGCCTCCTTCTCGGCGGTCGAAAGGGCGGTGCTGAGGCGGCCGCCGAGGTAGACCTGGATGTGGCCGTACACCTTCGCCTTGGCGGAGACGATGCCCCGGATGGCGGCGGCGAAGGCGGCGGGGTCCGCGCCCTGCAGGCGTAGGAGGCGTGGCACGACGCCGCCCTCCTGCTCCGCGAGCGCGAGCAGCATGTGGTCGACATCGAGTTCCTGTTGCTGGTTCTCTTCGGCGACCGTCCGCGCCGCCACGACCGCTTCCTGGGCCTTCTCAGTGAACTTCTGCAGGTTCATCCACGCCTCCCGGGTGTGCTTTGCATCGATATGGATCGAGCGTAGCCGGTTGATACGGGGCGTATCAAGTGCCGACGGGTCAGGGTGTGCAGGTGCATCATCACTGCTATCATGACGCTATGAAGCGCACCACAATCTCACTGGATGAGAGCACCTTGCGGAACCTCCATCTGCTCGCCGCCGAGCGGGGGACGTCGATCGCCGCAATCGTGAGGGAAGCGGTGGAGGAGAAGATCCAGAGCAAGCGGCCACGTCCGCGGAGTATTGGCATCGCTGAATCCACGTATACCGACACCGCTCGCCTCGCCGGGGAGATACGCCCGGAACCTCGTGCATGGCGCTAGTCCTCGATACCGGCCCGCTGCTGGCCTCGTTCGACAGGCGGGACGCCGATCACGCCGCGTGCAAGGCACTCCTGGAGCGGGCGGACGAACGGTTGGTCATACCGGCGCCAGTCCTCGTTGAGTTGGACTACTGGATCCACGCGCGGCTGAATGCCGGAGTGCTCGTTTCGTTCCTGGCCGATGCGAAGCCGGAGCCCACGAGGTCATCGACCTGGCGACCGAGGACTACCGGCGAGTAGCCCAATGGCCAATGGCCAATGGCCAACAGCCAGCCGCCCCCGCCCACATCCCCGCGCCGCTGCCGTACTATCGTCATAGGCGCCTGTGCTGCGCGCGCCCACTTCGCAATCGGGGGCAGCAATTGTCCTGGTCGACGGACGGCGCGCTGCCGGAGCGCTACGCCGGGGTCCTTCTCCACCTCACCTCCCTGCCCGGTCCCTTCGGCATCGGCGGCCTCGGCTACGACGCCCACCGCTTTGTCGGCTTCCTGCACGAAGCCGGCCAGCGCCTCTGGCAAATCCTCCCGCTGAGCCCGTCCGGGGCCGGCAACTCGCCCTACGCCGCCCGCTCGACGTTCGCCGGCAACCCCCTCCTCGTCGCCCCCGAATACCTCGCCGAAGACGGCCTCCTCACCGAATCAGACCTCCACGCCGCGACCTTCGAAGCGGCCGCCCGCATCGCCTGGGGGCCGGTCGAGGCGGCCAACGCGCGCCTCCTGCGCACCGCCTTCGCCCGCTGGCAGGACGGCGGTGGCCGCGACGGCTACGAGCAGTTCTGTGCCGATGCTGCTGGCTGGCTCGACGACTATGCCCTCTTCATGGCCCTCAATCGCGCCCACGGGGACGCCTCGTGGCTCGAATGGCCGAAGGCGCTGCGCACGCGCGAAGCCGCCGAGCTCGCGCACGCCCGCCGCGAACTGGCGGACGAGCTCGCCTTCGAGGCCTTCGTGCAGTGGCAGTTCTTCCGCCAGTGGGGGCGGCTGCGGGGCCACGCCAACGAACGCGGCATCCGAATCATCGGCGACGTCCCCATCTTCGTGGACCACGACAGCGCCGACACGTGGGCGAACCAGGGCATCTTCCAGCTCGATGGCGAAGGGCGCCCGCTCGCCGTGGCGGGCGTGCCCCCGGACTACTTCTCGCAGACCGGCCAGCACTGGGGCAACCCGCTCTACCGCTGGGATGTGCTCGCCGCCGACGGCTACCGCTGGTGGGTCGAACGGATGCGCTGGACGCTGCGGACGGTCGACATCGTGCGGCTCGACCACTTCCGCGGCTTCGCGGCCGCGTGGGAGATCCCCGCGGGCAAGGCCGCCGCCGAAGGCGCGTGGGCTGAGGGGCCGGGCGCGCGCCTCTTCGAAGCCCTCGCCGGCGAACTGGGCCCGATGCCAGTCGTCGCCGAGGACCTTGGCGTCATTACCGACGACGTCATCGCCCTGCGCGACAGCCTCGGGCTGCCGGGGATGAAGGTGCTGCAGTTCGCCTTCGGCGATGAGGAGTTCGCCAGCAACCCCTACCTGCCCCACAACCTTGACCGCCGCGCCGTCATCTATACCGGCACGCACGACAACGACACGACCGCCGGCTGGCTGGCAGCGATCGACGGGCGCATCCGCACGAACCTGCAGCGCTACCTCGGCCTGGAGGACCCGGCCACACCGGACCTTGCCCGCCTCGCCTACGAATCAGTCGCCGAGATGGCGGTCCTGCCGATGCAGGATGTCCTCGGGCTCGGCACTGAAAGCCGCATGAACGTGCCCGGCCAGGCCGACGGCAACTGGGGCTGGCGCTTCTCCTGGGAGCAGGTCCAGCCCGGGTGCGCCCCTTCCCTGCGCGAGCTCGCCAGCCTCTCCGGACGTCTCCCGCGGCACTGACGGCCGTCCCTGCCGTCCGGTGACAATGGCCCGGGTGCTCATGTACCCTCCTCTGCCCGGCGAAACGGGAGAGGAGAGGGCCCATGGGAGATGGTGGCTGGAGTACGTCGGCGGCCGCGTGGGCGGAGTTCGTCGACACGGGTGACCCGAACCGGGAGCTCCTGCTCGACCCGGTGATGCTCCGCCTCTGCGGCGAAGTGGCCGGGTGCACCGTGCTGGACATCGGCTGCGGCGAAGGGAGGTTCGCGCGCATGCTCGCCGCGCGGGGTGCGCATGTACTCGCGCTGGACCCGACGGCCGCGCTGATCCGCCTTGCGCGCCAGCGGTCGCGCGGCGCGACGCACGCCGTCCGGGCGGCCGCCGGGGACCTTCCGCTGGCCCGGGAGTCGGTGGACCTGGTGGTCAGCTACGTGATGCTCGTCGATGTCCCGAACTTCCGCGAGGCGATCGCGGAGATGGCGCGCGTGCTCCGGCCCGGCGGCCACCTGGTGGTTTCGAACCTCAGCTTCATGTCCGCCGCCTCCGGCTGGGTCCGGGACGAAGCCGGGCGGCGCCTCCACTACCCGGTCGACCGCTACTTCGATGAGCGCCCCCTGGAGGTGTCCTGGCGGGGCGTCACGCTCGCGAACTGGCACCGGCCGCTCTCCAGCTACATGCAGGCGTTCCTCGGCGCCGGCCTCCTCCTGCAGGACTTCCTCGAGCCAAGGCCGGCGGACGACTCCCTGCGCGACGACCCACGCTTCGAGGACTGGTACCGCGCCCCGAACTTCACCGCCATGCGCTGGCAAAAACCGTAGCGGCAGACCCCCGGGTTGCAGTCACCTGCAAAATGACTCACGACCTGAAGAGCAGTAGACGTATACTCCCTTTACCTGCGGCGCCCCAGGCGCGGGGTAAGGAGAACACCCCATGCGGAAATTCCGCCTTCTCGC
>JADLBT010000449.1 GCA_020847555.1 Gemmataceae bacterium | reverse complement strand
GGTGGGCAGTTTCGGGCGTGGTGGGGGGGGGGGCCGTCTGGGGCGGCTGGGGGGTGTCGGCGGGGGGGTCGCCCTGGGGCATCTCGGGAGTTGCCATGACGTGCAAGGTCCGGGTCGAGGTCAGGGGGTTGTGTTGCCTTCACGGTAGGGCGAGGTACTGGGCGGGTCAACCTGAATCCTTTGGGTCGCCAGAGCGTCCAGGAGGTAGGAGGATATGGCGAAAGCCCACGGGCTGCGTCCCGTGGGGCTGCTGCTGGGGACGTACCCCACTGGACGCAACCCGTGGGCTTTCAGGCTGCTGCCTCTGCTGTTTCCCACTTGCCTGAGTCGTCGTAAAATGGTCGGATAGCCCGCCGCCCTGAATCGGTTCCGGTCAAGGAATAACACGATGAGCAAGTTTGCAACCCTCCTGGGACGCCCTGGCGTTCGCCGTGCAACGCAGCGCGGCTGCTTCGGCCTGAGCGCCCTGCTTCTGCCGGTGCTGCTGATGACCCTGTTGCCGGGCGGCCCGCCGAGCGCCGACGCCAGCGCCGCCCAGCCGCGGCCGCGCGTGCCCGCACCCGAGCTGGAGGGCGGGACCGACTGGCTCAACTCCGCCGGGGCCATCCGCCTCAAGGATCTGCGCGGGCGCATCGTCCTGCTCGACTTCTGGACGCTGTGCTGCATCAACTGCATCCACACCCTCCCGGACCTGGCGAAACTCGAAGCAAAGTACGGACCCCTCCTCGTCGTCATCGGCATCCACACGCCCAAGTTCCCCAACGAGGAGAAGACCGAGAGCATCCGCAAGGCCGTCCTCCGCTACGAGGTCGCCCACCCGGTCGTCAACGACGCGAAGCAGGCGATCTGGCGCCGCTACGGCGTGCGGTCGTGGCCGACCCTGGTCCTCATCGACCCGGACGGGAACGCGACCTACATGGGCGGCGGCGAGGGGCAGTACGAGATCCTCGACCGCAAGATCGGCGAACTCGTCAAGGAGTACCGGGCCAGGAGGACGCTCAACGAGCGGCCGATCCGGTTCGAGCTGGCCCGCTACGGCGAGACCGGCGCGAGCCCGCTGTTCTTCCCCGGCAAGGTGCTCGCCGACGCCGCCGGCAAGCGGCTGTTCATCGCCGACAGCACGCACCACCGCATTGTCATTACGGACCTCGACGGCAAGAAGATCGCGGTCGCCGGCACCGGCAAGGAAGGGAACGCCGACGGAACGTTCGCCACGGCTCAGTTCAGCGACCCGCAGGGAATGGCCCTCGACGGCGAGACGCTCTACGTCGCCGACCGCAAGAACCACACGATCCGCGCCCTCGACCTGAAGGACCAGAAGGTGACGACCGTCGCCGGCACCGGCGAGCAGGAGCGACTCGGCCGCAACCGCGGCGGCCCGGCACTGAAGACCGGCATGAACAGCCCGTGGGATCTGCTCCTGCACGGCAACAAGCTCTACATCGCGATGGCCGGCCACCACCAGATCTGGACGCTCGACCTGAAGCAACGCCGGCTCGACCCGTTCGCCGGCAACGGCCGCGAGGACATCGCCGACGGTCCGCCGAAGGAGGCCGAGTTCGCCCAACCGAGCGGGCTGACGACCGACGGCAAGCGGCTCTACATCGCCGACAGCGAAACCAGCTCGATCCGCGCGGTGCCGCTCGACGGCAGCGGGCCGGTCCGAACTCTCGTCGGCGCGGGCCTGTTCGAGTTCGGCGACATCGGCGGCGTCGGTCGCCAGGTGCGGCTGCAGCACGCGCTGGGCGTCGCCTACCACAACGGCAAGCTGTACGTCGCCGATACCTACAACAGCAAGCTCAAGGTGCTCGACCCGACGCAGCTCCGGTGCGAGACGTTGCTGGGCCAGCCGGCTGGGTGGCTATCGGGCAGCATGTTCAACGAGCCGGGCGGGCTGAGCTTCGCTGGCGATAAGCTGTACGTCGCCGACACGAACGGCCACCGCATCCGCGTCGTGGACATGAAGACGCACGCCGTCTCGACGCTGCAGCTGCAGGGCGTCGAGGCTCCGAAGCGGGAAACGGCCGCGAAAGGCCGATAAGAAAGACGAGGCGCCCACCAGGAGTTTTCGCTGGAAGTTTGGCAGACCGAGGGCATCCTGCCGGGATGGGGGATTGCGATGACCGAGCGTAGCGGGTTCCTGTCGCGAGACCGCGGGCAGCGGGCTGCTGTCCTGGGGGCCGTGGCTCTTCTGTGGCTGTGCGCCGCCTCTTCCGCCCGGGCGCAGGCGCCGAAGGGTGTGCCGAAGAGCGTCACGGAGAAGATCAGCTTTCAGGCTCGGGTCACCTCCGCGGACCCGTTCCACCCGCTGAACACGGCCGGACCGGCCAAGGCCCCGCAGGTCCGGCGCGGCGAAACGTTCCGCCTGACCATCACCGGCAAAATTTACAAGGAGAAGGATCCGACCCTCTACACCTATTCCCTGACCAGGAGCACCGGGCAATCCGGCGGCCCGAAGCTTATCTACGCCACCCCGCCCGGACTGGTGCCCCTGTGGCCCGTTCAGGAGACCGAGTCGGAAGGGGGTGTGGATGAACTCGGCGCCTTCGTGTGGAAGCACAAAGGGACGTTCCAGTGGTCGCAGGACGTGCTGGTCCTCCCGTCCGCCGAGCCGGGCCAGCACACTTTGGAGATCACGATCGATTCGCAGGTGTGCGACAAGAAGACCTGCGACCGATTCAAGTACCCGCTGCAGGTGGCGGTCGAGGTGGTCAAGGAGCCGGAGTTCGCCCTCACCCCGGAGCTGAAGAAGCGGCAGGAGGAGAAGGTGCCGGCCTACGCCCGGGTCAAGACCGCCGAACCGACGAAGGTGGCGGAGAACCCGCCGCCCGCCTCGAAGGGCGTCGCCGATGGGGTGAAGGGTGGCTCCGAACGCCCCTCCGGGATGCCGGAGGGCGGGTTCATCGCGCCGGACCACCAGGCGTCGATGGCCGCCCTCAAAACGCAAATCCCGGCCGCGAAGATGGCGAAGGCGGACGGAGCAACAGAGGGAAGCGACCTGCTCGCCTTCATCCTCGCGGGCGTCTTCTGGGGCGGCGTCTCGCTGATCACCCCCTGCGTCTTTCCGATGATCCCGATCACCGTCAGCTTCTTCCTGAAGCAGTCGGAGAAGGACCACCACCGGCCGGTCACGATGGCGGTGGTCTACTGCTCCACCATCGTGATCGTGCTGACGGTCGCGGCCGTCGCCCTGCTCAGCTTCTTCCGCGTGCTGAGCATCAACCCGTGGATGAACTTCGCCCTCGGCGCGCTGTTCATCTTCTTCGCCCTCAGCCTGTTCGGCATGTATGAGATCGAGCTGCCGTCCGGGCTGGCCCGGTTCACGTCCGAGCGCGAGGGCAAGGGCGGGCTGATCGGCACCATCTTCATGGCGCTGACGTTCACGATCATCAGCTTCGCGTGCGTGGCCCCGTTTCTGGGCGGGTTCGGCGGGACGGCCGGCACGACGCAGCGGCCGCTGTGGCACAGCATCCTGGGCGGGCTCGCGTTCTCGATCACGTTCGCGGCCCCGTTCTTCTTCCTGGCGCTGTTCCCGACGCTGCTGAAAAAGATGCCCAAGAGCGGGAGCTGGCTGAACTCCGTCAAGGTGGTCATGGGGTTCCTGGAGCTGGCCGCGGCGCTGAAGTTCTTCCGGGCGGGGGAGCTGATTTCCACGGCCGCGCCGACGATCTTCACCTACGACTTCGTGATGGCGCTCTACGTCGTCCTGAGCGTGCTGTGCGGGATGTATCTGCTGAACCTGTACCGCCTGCCGCACGACTCACCGGCGGAGCACCTGGGGGTGCCGCGGCTGATGTTCGCCCTGCTGTTCCTCGGCCTGGCTCTGTACCTGACGCCGGCCCTGTTCATGCACAGCGCCACGGGCGAGCGGCAGCGGCCCGGCGGGATGATCTACGCCTGGATCGATTCCTTCCTCCTGCCGGACGCGCACGGGGGCGGCGAGGGGCAGTGGACGGGGAACCTGGAGTACGCCGTCACGAAGGCGCGCGAGCACCTGCGCAAGACCGGCCAGCCAAAGCGGGTGTTCGTCGATTTCACCGGCGTGACCTGCACCAACTGCAAGATCAACGAGCGCGACGTCTTCTCCAAGCCCGCCATCCGCAAGCTGTTCGAGCCGTATGAACTCGTCCAGCTGTACACCGACAAGGTGCCGAACGAGCTGTACTCTCCCGCCGACCGAGCCCGTTTCGGGACCAGCATCGCGCGCCAGGAGGAGGACGCGGCGGTCAACCTGGAGTTCCAGCGCAAGGTGTTCGACACTGAGCAACTGCCGCTGTACGTCATCCTGGAGCCGAAGCTGGACGGTACTATTCAGGTCGTCAATGTATACGACGAGGGTCGGATCAACGACGAAGGCGCGTTCGCCCAGTTCCTGCGCAGTCCGCAGCAGGCGGGCGGGGGGAACTTCGCCCAGGCGAAGGTCAACTAGGGCAGGGTCAAGGCGATGGTGTGCAATGGGTTTTTGGAAAGCCCATTGCACACCCTCCTCCTTGATCCTGCATCAGCGCCCGGCCTGGCGCGGCTCCACCGCGAAGACGACGTCCCCCGAGCCGATGTTGCCCGCCGCATCACGCACGCGCAGGACCAGAACGTATGTCCCCGGCCGCAGCGCCTCGGTCCGGAAGCGGAACGTCTCCGTC
Organism: Gemmataceae bacterium; assembly: GCA_020847555.1. The sequence goes on along the minus strand of JADLBT010000449.1, from coordinate 7,416 downwards.
CTGCCGTCGAACAGTCCGTCGGTCGGGAAGACCGGCGCCCACTTCTTGCCGTTGACGGCGAACGACGCCTCGGTGAGGCGCACCAGCGGATCGATCGCCGTCGCCTCCAGCACCGCTCGATCGCCCTCGACCCCGACCACGCGCACCGTCACCGCGGGCGGCGTGTGCGACACCGGGAACGGCGCGCTGACCCGCTCGGCCGTCAGGACGTCCTCCGGGGCGTTCTCCCTGCGATCGCTCGCGACCACTTTCACCTGGTAGGTGCCGGACGGGATGCCGCTGGTGTCCCACTCGTACTCGCGCTTGCTCAGCTCGTCCTCGATGCACACCCAGTTCTTCCACCCCTCCTTGCGGATGTGGAGGCTGTAGGTCAGTTCGTCCTCGTTCGGATCGACCGCCGACCACCTGAGCTTGAACTTGCCGGGCCGGTCCTGGACGGCGGCGTTCGGGTCGGGCACCTCGACCGCCGTCACCTCCGGCGCCTGGTTGGTGGTGACGTAGCGGACGGTCACCGCACTGACGACCGGCGTGACGTTCGCGTTGTCGGTCGCCAGGGTGAGCCGGTACTGGAGGAACCGGGCCGGCGGGGCGGTGGCCCGGCCGTGTTCCGGGTCGGTTTGCTCGACCGACCAGTCGCTCCAGGTGTCGTCCGGCTCCTCGACGTTGCCGCTGCGCACCGCGACGGTCACCTTCGTCCCCGGCGGCGTGCGCGCCTTCCATCCCAGCGCCCCCCACCGACTGATGAGCTTCGCGTCGAGCACCTCGGACGTGACGGTGCCCTTCGAGGCGTACCGCTCCTGGAGGACGTAGAGCTTGCCGGGGTCGCCGGTGCCCAGGACGATGGTCCCGTCCCGGCGGCGGCACAGGCAGTGGATCTGGCCGTGGTCCAGGCGGGCGATCTCGATGCGCTCCTTCGTGGCCTCGTCGATCTCGAACAGCTGGCCCTGCATGCCGGTGCCGACCAGTAGCCGCCCGCGCTGGCGGGCCAGGGACAGAACCATCGCCTTCTCGCGGAACAACTCGCGCACCGTCCCGTCGGGGGCGATGCGATAGAGCGAGTTCTCGCCGGACGCTGGCTCCGGGGCAGCCGCTGCCCCGGACTGCCCCGCGCCGGACGAGGACTCCTCGGCGTCGCCCGTCTTCGACGACGAGGTTTTGCCTCCGCCCTTGTCGGTGTCCGGCCCGACCTTCGACTTCTCCCCACCCTTCCCGCCGCCCTGGATCCGCGCGGCGGAGGCGCCGCCGACGGGGCGCACGGAGCTGCCGCCGGCCGGCGCCGAACTCCCCGCGCCCGCCTGGCGACGGGTCGGGGTGCTCGTGCCGGCGTAGACACCGCGCTCGGTCACGAGCAGCGTGCGCACCTCTCCCTGCGGGGCGTTGTACAGGACGAAGCCCTTGCCGCGCGCGTCGATCCGGTAGACCAGCCCGCCCTTGTCGGTGCCGGCGTAGAGCATCTTATCCGGCCCACGTGCCAGGCAGAGAATGTGTTCCTGCCGGGTGGCGTAGAAGACGGAAGCCTTGCCGTCCGCGCTCACCTGGTAGATGCGCCCCTTCGGGCCAGTGCCGGCGTAGACGGTCCGCGTCTCCTCGTCGAGCGCCAGGCACCAGACGTAGGCGTCGAGATCCTGGGCGAGCACCTTCGTCTTGCCCTCAGGCGGGATGCACACGACGAGTCCGGTCGGGCCGGTGCCGGCGTAGACGGTGCCGTCGGACGCCAGCGCCAGGCACAGGATCTGGCAGTCGGGGCTGGTGTAGGCGACGGTGGCCTTGCCGTCGGGGCTCACCTTGTAGAGCTTTCCCTCGTCCCCGGTGGCGACGAACAGGTTGCCGTGCCGATCCTCGACGACGTCCCAGACATGGGTCGCGTCGAGGCTGGCGAGTTGCCTGAGCTGGCGCGACAGACGCAGAGTGCCCTCGTTGCTGATGACGGCGTGGCGGAAGCGGGCCTTGTCGTGGTGGGCGGCGGTGTGGTGCTGCCACGTCTTCACCTTGGCGGCGTCGGCGGGAGCGGTGAGCCCCAGGCAGGCGGCGCCGAGCAGGACGGCGCGGAGGAGGGTTCGGAACATGAGCAGATGATCCTCGGGGGAAAGGGGTCAGGGGTCAGAGGAAAGCCCACGGGTCGCGCCCCGTGGGTGAAGCGCTGGGGACTTGCCCCACGGGGCGCGACCCGTGGGCTTTCCTGGCCCCTCACCGCTGACCCCTTTCAAAGGTTACTCGGCGACCACGCGCTTGTTCTTCGTGACGGTGAAGCGCACCGACTCGGTGCCCTGGACGACCCAGTCGGTCGTCTGACGCGACACCAGCGCGCCGGCCATTGTCTGGGCGCCGGTGCGGCGCGTTGTGCTCAGGATTTGCACCATGCTCGGCGGCAGGTTCGGCAGCGACTTCCCGCCGAGCGCCACCCCGACCGCGTTCACCGGGACGCGCACCACGAGATGCGTGCGCTTGGCCGACGTCTGGACCTTCAGTGCCTGGAACACCTGGTCGAGGTTCTGCGGGTTGCTCAGGACCGGGTTGTCGCGCATCTCCTGACGGGCGTTCGCGAGGTCATCGCACACGGTTGCCGTGTACGTCCCTTCGGGCAGGTCGGGCGGCAACTTCAGCGACACGGTGAGGCGCTGCCGCAACCCCTTGAACGGCCGGACGAACACCGCCGCCCGGAGCGTCTCGCCGGGTGCGAGCGTCTCGGAGTCCAGTTCGATCGCCTCGATCTCGGCGGTCCGCCGGCCGGCGTGGATGCGCGTCTCGCACGCGATCCGGTTGATGCGCACCGGCCGGTACGTGTTGTAGGCAAGCAGGTTGACTACATTCGCGATCTGCGAATACAGCGCCTGCGGGGCACGGCCGCCGGAGAAGCTGGACCCGGAAAAGGTGTCGTGGATCACCACCGGCGGGCGGCCCTCGACCTCGATCCGTGCCTTCAGCTCGGCCGTCAACTCTTCCGGCAGCTCGCCTTCCATGTCCACCGAGTTGGTTAGCGACGTGTAGACCAGCGACGCCAGCAGGGAGCGCTGGCGGACCAGCTTGACGTTGAACGTCTTGGCCTGGCCGGCGACCGGGGCCGCCTGCGCGTCGGCGCCGGCCGCCGGCCGGGCGGGGGCGCGAGCCACCGCCATGCGCAGCGGCAGCAGGTCCGGCTGGCGGTCCAGCCAGCCGGCGATGCACGTGCTCACGTCAGCGTTGATGACGCCGACGGTACGCAGCGGCGACCCCATCTTGAAGCTGAGGCTCTGCCGCGGGTAGATCGTGTGGACGTACCCGGTCATGAGCGGGAACTCGCACGCCCCGAGGCCGAAGAACGGATGGCCCCAGCCGTAGACGCGCTTGCCGGCGACGTGCGTCACCGTCCCGATGCCGGACAGATCGAAGTCGCCGGTGACGAGGGCGACGCTCAGCGCCCCGCCCGGCTCCAGCTTGATGTTCCGTGCCTCCTCGGCGACCTTCGCCGTCACCGCTCCGCCCTGCATCGGCACCATGCCGGTCGTGCGGAACCGATCGCGGAGCAGCGACAGGCTGTGCGGGGTGAACCCGGTCGCGGCCAGCGGGGTACGCAGCGGCACCAGCCACAGACCGTCCGCGGCGGTCGGCTCGGCGTCGGCGAACGAGGGCGAGACGGTGACCGTGTCGAACGCCCGCCCGCCGGCCCGCACCGGGGCGGCGAGGCCGATGCGCGTCGGCCGCTCCTGCTCGGCCAGGTCGCGGCGCTCGTAGGCCTCGACGTAGCGGTGCATCTGGGCGAACGGCGTGACGCCCGCGATCGGCTCCTTGCCGAACGCCCAGGCGTAGGCGACGGCGCCGAGCAGCTTGCCGTCGATGTAGACCGGACTGCCGCTCATGCCGGCGATGACCCCGGTCTTCTCCAGATCGAGGCCGGACAGGCGGCACAGCACGAGGTCGCGGCCGGGGCTGGTGTTCTTGAGCACGCCGAGGACGACCGCCTGGAAGGTGTCGATCTTGACCCCCTTCATGACGGTCAGGCCGTGGCCCTTCATCCCGGCCCGGACGTCCTCCACCTCCCAGTAAGAGTCCTGCTGGACGGTGGCCCTGGCCGACGGGAGCCCGACGAGTGCAGGCACGGCGAGGGCGGCGAGCAAGAGGGGAAAGGCGACGGCTTTCATGCCAACCTCCGGGGGGAAGGGGAGGGTCGGACGCGCGAACGTCCCTGTCCGCGGCAAAGCCACGAGAGCGGGGAGGCTCTCGGGAGTGGGGGGCGAGCCCCGGCGGGCCGGTGGGGAGGGGCGAGGCAGGGAGAGTGGAACTCAGGTGCCGGCCGCGTGGGCGTCACTGAATTGGAGACTATACCGGCAACCGCGGGAGTGAAACAACCGCAAGTTGGGCGCAGCGTCAGCCACCAGCCCGCAGCACCCGTTACTGGCGCTGCGGGCTGGTGGAACGGACAAACCCCTCCCCGGTGCTGTTCATGCTCCCGGGGGGTGGGTACAATCACCCGGTCCAAAGGAGGGTTCTCATGAACAGCACCTCGTCGCGACGTCATTTCCTCGGGGCCGCGGGCGCCGCGCTGGCGGGCGCCGGACTGGTGAGCGCCGCCCAGGAGCGCCGCCGTCCGCGCGTGGCGGCCGTCTACACCGTCTTCCGCCGGCGCTCGCACGCCTTCAACATCCTGGAGAGTTGCCTGCTGCCGTATCTCTTCAACGGTAGGCGCACCGAGCCGTCGGTCGAGGTCGTCTCCTTCTACGCCGATCAGCGCGTCAAGGAAGGCGACATGTCCGAGCAGGTCGCGAAGCAGTACAAGATCCCGCTGTTCCGAACGATCGCCGAGGCGCTGTGCGTGGGCGGGCGTGAACTGGCCGTCGATGCCGTCCTGGCGATTGGCGAGCACGGCGACTACCCGACGAACCAGCTGGGGCAGGTGGAGTACCCGCGCAAGCGCTTCTTCGATGAGTCGGTGGCGGTGATGCGCCGGTCGCGCCGGTTCGTCCCGTACTTCAACGACAAGCACCTGTCGTACCGCTGGGACTGGGCGCGCGCGATGTACGATACCGCCCGCAAGCTCGGCATCCCGCTGATGGCCGGCAGTTCGGTCCCGCTCGCCCAGCGCATCCCGCCTCTCGACCTGGAGCGCGGGGCCGCGCTGGAGGAGGCCGTGTCGATCCACGGCGGCGGGGTCGAGTCTTACGACTTCCACGGACTGGAGGTGCTGCAGTCGTTCGTCGAGGCGCGCAAGGGCGGCGAGACGGGCGTGCGCAGCGTCCAGTTCCTGCGCGGCGATACGCTGTGGCGGGCGGCGAAGGAGCGGCAGTGGTCCCCGGACCTGGCCCGGGCGGCGCTGGCCGGGGAGTTCGGCAAGAACGTGCCGGACCTGCGCCGCCCGTTTCCCAACGAGGGCGACGCCGAGCCGCACGCCATCCTGCTGACGTACCGGGACGGGTTCCGGGCGACGGTGCTGAAGGTCGGTCGGAGCAGCACGCGCTGGGCGTTCGCAGTCAGGCCAGCGGGTGGGGCCGCCGTTCGGGCGACGCGCTTCTACGTCGGCCCGTGGGGCAACCGCAATCTGTTCATGGCGCTGACCCACGCGATCCAGCACCACTTCGTCCATCGCGCCTCGCCGTACCCGGTCGAGCGCACCCTGCTGGCGACCGGCATCGTGGAAGCGGCCATGCGTTCGCGGGCGCAGGCGGGCGCCCGGCTCGACACGCCGGATCTGCGGATTGCCTACGAGCCGCACGACTTCACCGCGATGCGCGAAACGGGGGCATCGTGGCAGGTGCTCCGCCCCGGCACGCCCGAGACGAAGGGCCTCGGCCCGACCGGCGAGCGGAAGTAGGTTGTTTCTTACCAGCCCGGAGCGCCCGCGACGGACCCTTCCAGGCGCCCGTCGCTGGCGCTCCGGGCTGGTCCCGCGCCATCATTAACGACAAAGGCGGTCATGAAAAGAGCCAATGTGGTCGGATCTGTCGTACTCGGCCTCCTCACTCTTGGCGCCGGCGTCCGTGCCGCCGACTGGCCCCAGTTCCGCGGCCCGGGCGGGTCCGGCCGGCCGGCCGACGACGCCCCACTGCCCGCCGAGCTGGGGCCGAACACCAACGTGATCTGGAAAACCGCCCTGCCGCCGGGGCACTCCTCTCCCGTCGTCGTCGGCGACCGGGTGTACCTGACCGCTGTCCGCGCGAAGCGGCTCGTCACGCTCGCCCTGGACCGGCGCAACGGCAAGATCCTCTGGGAGGTGGAGGCGCCCGCCCGCGAGCTGGAGAAGGTCCACAAGATCGGGAGCCGCGCCCAGCCCACCCCGGCCGCCGACCGCGAGTGCGTCGTCAGTTTCTTCGGCTCGGCCGGCCTGTTCTGTCACGACACGGCTGGCAAGCTGCTGTGGCACCTGCCGCTGGGGCCGTTCAACAACGACTTCGGGGCCGGCAGCTCCCCCATCCTCGTCGGTGACTGGGTGCTCCTCTCCCAGGACCACGACGAAGACTCGTTCCTCCTGGCCGTCGAGAAGCGGACCGGCAAGACAGTGTGGAAGACCGATCGATCGGAGTTCCTGCGCGGGTTCTGCACGCCGGTGATCTGGGACGGCGGCGACCGGAAGCAGGTGGTGGTGGCCGGCACGCTGCGCGTGGCCGGGTACGACCTGCAGACCGGCAAGGAGGTGTGGACGGCCCGCGGCATCGCCCGCACCATCTGCGCCACCCCGGCGGTCGGGGACGGCCGGCTGTACGTGTCCGGCTGGGCCGCTGGCGGCGACCCCGGCGCGGCGATCGCGGTCGAGTCGTTCGACGACGCCGTCAAGACTCGGGACAAAAACGGCAACGGCCGGCTGGAGCGCAACGAGCTGATCGGCCATCCGTTCGGCGAGCGCTTCACCCAGGTGGACACCAACCGCGACGCGACGGTCCTCCGGGCCGAGTACGACCGCTTCCGCGAACTGTTCCAGAAGGGCCGGAACGCGGTTCTCGCCATCAACCCGGGCGGCAAGGGGGACGTGACGGCCTCCCACGTCGCGTGGGCGAACACCCGCCAGGTGCCATTCTGCGCCTCGCCCCTGTTCCACGGGGGGCTCGTCTACACCGTCAAGGACGGCGGTCTGCTCGCCTGCCTGGACCCGCGCAACGGCAAGCCGCTCAAGTTCGGACGCCTGCCGGGCGACGGCAGTTACTACAGCTCCCCGGTGGCGGGAGATGGCAAGATCTACCTCCTGAGCGTGAGCGGCACCCTGTCGGTGGTTCGGGCCGGACGCGACTGGGAGGTGATGTCGTCGAGCGACTTCGAGGAGCCGGTTTACGCGACTCCGGCGCTCGCCGACGGTCGCATTTACCTGCGCACCACCGGCCACCTCTACTGCTTCGGGGCGGTGGGGCAGAAGTAAGAGCTACCGGATCAATGGCGAGCGGCGCGGCGTGAGCCGGCCGGCAAGGCGCTCCCACCGGCGGGGTGGCGCCGCGCCGCGCGCCCGGGACCAGT
>JADLBT010000448.1 GCA_020847555.1 Gemmataceae bacterium | reverse complement strand
CAGCTCGTGAAGATGTACGGCGGTAACTGGCTGGCCGGTGCGATGATCCGCGACGGTCGCGTCTACCCCGGCTGGCGGCAGATCGGGGCCGCGACCGGCCGGTCTGCCTGCGCTCACCCCAACATGATGCAGGTGCCCCGGGAGAAGGCGTACCGCAACTGCGTGCGGGCCGAACCCGGCCGCACCCTGGTGAAGTGCGACTACGCGACCCTGCAAATGCGGATCGCCTGCGACATCGCCCGGGACGTTGCCATGTTCCAGGCGTTCCACGCGGAGGCTCAGGGCGGTCCCGACATCCACACCGCAACCGCCCGCATGCTGCTGGGTAAACAGGACGTCACGAAGGCGGATCGGCAGATAGCAAAGTCGGCAGGATTCGGTCTGCTATTCGGAATGTCCGCTAAAGGGCTGAGGATCTACTCCAAAACCACCTTCGGAGTGGATTTCACCGAGGACGAGGCAACCCGGCACCGCGAGACCTGGCTGGCCGGTTACCCCGGCATCGCCCGCTGGCACAAGGGTGCCTATCAGGGTAAGGCGACCCAGACGCGGACGCGAGTCGGCCGCCGCCGCATCCTGCCTGCATCCGTCTCGCCGACGTGGGTCCTCAACAGCCCGGTCCAGGGCACGGAAGCGGACGGGGCCAAGCTCGCTCTTGCTCTCCTCTGGGAGCGACGGGTTGAGTGCCCGGGAGCCGTGCCGGTCATCTTCAATCACGACGAGATCGTCCTGGACGTTCCCATCGAGCAGGCGGAACAGGCCCGACTTTGGCTCGAGGAGGCCATGTCAGACGGCATGGAGCCGCAGATTCACCCTGTACCGACCAAGGTCGAAGGCAAGATCACACCCAACTGGGGAGGATGAATGAAGCATTCCAAGCTGATGACGAAACGCCCCGTGTTCAACGCCGACAACGTCGCCACCATCTGCGGGGTGACCGGGGCTCAGGTCACCCGGTGGATCAAGGGCGGCGTGCTGGTCGCCTACCGCGTCTCACCATACGCCCGCGGCATCCGGGTCACCCGGCAGGCCCTCACGCAGTTCCTGAAGTCAAACGGCATGGAAGATCGGCTACCCCTGATCGAAGGAGCAAAGCATGAATCCGAGCAACAGCGTCGTTGACGAGGACGCCCTGGTCCGGCAACACCTCGGTGTCGCCCGCAGGGTCGCGATGAAGCTGGCCCAGAAGGTTCCCCGCAACGTGGACCGCGAAGCGCTCTTCGCTGCTGCCTGCGAGGGCGTCCTGCTGGCCGTCCGCAGCTACGACCCGACTCGCGGATCCACCCTCAAGGCATGGTGCGCCATCAAGGCTCGCGGGGCCTGCATCGACTGGCTGCGGATCGAGGGCGGTGGCCGCAACCCGGACAAGCAGCACGCGATCGCCTACCGCGTCTCGATCGACACCAACCACGTCCGTCCGGTCAAGGACTCCGACCACTCCGCGACACCGATCAAGAATGTCCTGGTCGGTGACACCGCAGCGTCAGTGACCGGGCCTCTGGAGGCCCGCGACCTGGTCGAGTGGCTGCTGCGGGGCCTGCTGCCGGCCGAACGTGCGATCGCTGTCGGCTGCCTCGCCAACGGCCAACCGCAGGCTGAGGTGGCCGACGAGAACGGCGTGAGCCATTCGTGGGCGAGTCTGCTGACCACCTCGACGATCGCCCTGCTGCGGGACCGTTTGGCCCTGCTGGAGTCGAGGATTGCCCAGCCACCTCGACAGCGTGAGGAGGCCGAGCAGCGAGCGCTGGAGCGGATCCAGACCCACGGTGCGACGATCGCCCGCGAGGACGGCCGGATCGCGGTGACGATCGGTCCGCCGCACCCGCTGTTCGACTCGCCCGTGATCTGCTGGGGTGACGACCTGGCCGAGGTCGCGGAGAACCTGGAGCAGACGATTCGCCAGCGGCAGACTCTTCCGCTGGCGAGGAAAGGAGCCCAGTCGTGAAGTGCCGCCACTGCCGCAAGCGACGTGCAGGCAGAAGCCGAGGATTGTGCGCGTCCTGCTACGTCAAGCCGGAGATCCGCGATCTGTACCCGTCCGCCCTGTCGCTGCACTGCCTTTGCGGTAACCGACTCAACCCGAACCCCGCCCATCGGCGTGACGGCCGCTGCGGTGTCTGCCGCCGCAAGGGGAAGGTGCCCGACCGCATCGTCGAGGCCGAGAGGTTGCTGCCGACCGTCGGCACCGGACCGTCTTCAGCCGTGCCGCATTCTGCGGCACGGCTCGCCCTGCTCATCAATCGTGCCGAGCAGGGGCTCCCGCTGTGGGATCCGAGAGACAACGCAGGAGACCTCACATGATCTCGCTCAACACCCCGTTTGCCAGCGTCACTGGAGCAACGCCATGAAACCGATCGTCACCATTGATCTGTGCTGCGGAGCGGGCGGCTGGTTGTGCGCCGCCCGTGGCCGACCTTGCCGCCGACTGCCTGGAGACGGTCGAGCTGAACCATCAGGCCGCACACCCGGATATGCGGCTGGTGTGCTGCGATCTCTCCACGGCTGAAGGCGTGCAAGCTGTCCTCGACGTCGTCGGCGAGCGGGTCGTGGACCTGGTCTGTGGGGCAATCCCCTGCGAGCAGGTCAGCCAGGCTCGCGCCAACCGGCCGCTGAAGCCCGGAGAACTGGAGGCGCTGCAGCGCCTCCTGGACCGCTGCTTTGACATCGTCCGCAAACTGCGACCACGCTGGTGGGTATTCGAGGACGTCGAGGGCATCCTGCCGCACTTACCAGCCCCGATGTTCGACGGGCTCAATTACACGGTCCGCAAGATTCAGGCCAGCGATTACGGACCGCAGAGCCGGGTGCGAGTGTTCTTCGGCGTCTTCCCCGACCCGGCACAACCGGAGCCAGGTCCTCGCGTGCTCGGCGACATTCTGCGGCCGGGACCCTACCGCACCCTGCCACAGCTGCGGCAGTACAAGCGGACCGCGAGCAAGTGGTACGGCCAGGGCGGCGAGAAGCGCTGCCGGGTACAGTCCCCGACGCAGGCGTCGGGGACTGTCATTAGCTCGCAGGGCGGCATGGGGAGCAACGCCGAGCGCTCCGCGATGATCCCCCTGGTCCGCGCCGATCAGCCATCCTCCGCCGTGACGGAGTCGTTCCGCTGCGACGAGCGGGAGGTGGTGCACGATCCGTGGCAGCGTGAGCGTCCAACGGACGCTCACGCTGCCAGCCGCACCGTCGCAGAGGGCAGCGGTCGGGGAGATGGCCTGCCCGTGCGGCAGGACGATCAACTCGTGCGCGTGATGGAGTGGCAGGAGGCAGCACTCCTCCAGGGATTCCCACCGAATTACGTCTTCGCCGCGAGCTGGTCGAGGACCTGGAAACTCGTCGCGCAGGCGATTCCGATCTGCGTCGGCCGGGCGATCCTGCGCGCCATCGCGACCGAGCACCAAACCGCACCCAGACCCCGGAGGAAGAAGCGATGACCACCGCAACCGACACCCAGACCCAGTGGGACAACGAGACGTACCAGGAGTTTCGCCGCACGATCGTCCGCCTGAGACGGGCCGCGGAGGCTGCCCGTGAGGAGGAGGCGACCAAACGCTCGGAGTACGCCACGGCCCGGCAGGCACGGATCAAGGCCGATTCCGAACTGTTCGCGGCAATCGATCGGTTCAGCGCTCCCCTGCCGCTATTCGACTACGCGGACCAGCAGAACGAACACGTCGAGCCGGAGCCCGCACCGCAACCACCAGCCGAGCCGATCACCCGCGAGACGTCGCTGGCCGACCTGGTGCCGCCCGGACCGGACCGCTGGCAGCAGGTCGCGGTGCTGCGGCAGGCGCGGCTCTACTCGGTCGGGGACCTGCTCGACCGGGCCGCGTCCACGCCGAAGAAGGTATCCGCCGGCGAGGACTGGGTGGACGGCACGGCCACGGTCTACGACGTCCTGTACGCGCTCCCGGACCTGCACCGGGCGACCGTGCTGGCGATCGGCGACCGGATCATCGACGCGGGGCCGCTGCCGAAGGTGGAGCCCGCACCGGAGCCGAAGGCGAAGCGGCAGCGAAAGCCGCAAACGTCCGCCGCGGTGAAGGCTGTCGACCCGGTGCAGGTGCCGGCCAACCTGTTCCCGGACACGCTGCCGGAGCAGGCTGCGAAGGCCCACGCCATCGCCACCGCAAAGCTGCACAACGGCCAGGACCCTGAGCCCGAGCCGCTGCCGCCGGGAGTCACGGTCGAGGCGCTCATGGCCGCGTACATCACCCACCGATTCGCCAACCGCAAACTCGCCTCTCCACCCACGGTCAAGCCGGTCGAGTTCGACGGCCGGCTGTGGGTCGTGGTCGGCTACGCCGGCGATGCCGCGGTGGAGTACGGCTTCCGGTGCCTGCCGCTGGTGCCGACGATCACCTGGCTCGACAACCACCCCGGCATTCCGCTCCGGGACAAACCGCGGTCCGGCATGAACACACACGAAGACTACCTCCAGTTCTGGACCGGAGTCCGCGTCAAGGTTGGCAAGCGGGAACACGCCATTGACGTCGCCGGCGAGGCGCGGACGCTGGTCGCGCCGATCGCCGCGGCGGATCCGGAGACCCCGGCGATCATCAGTTCGCCAGGCCAGTGCCGCGTGTGTGGATGCGTCGAAAGCAACTGTCAACTCTGCGTGGAGAGGACCGGCGAGCCCTGCTCGTGGACGTCGCCGGCGAAGGATCTCTGCAGCGCGTGCCTGCCACTGATCGAGACGGACGTCGGTGTTCTGGCGATGATCCGCCACAACGGGATCACGCAGGCGGAACTGAGCAAGACGCTCAAGGCCGGCGTGCGAACGGTCGGGCAGGCGCTGTGCCTGTCCGACGACAGTCCGGCCAACAAGCTCAAGGCCAACCTGCGTGCTGACCTCAAGGCCGCGGCGGAGGCCTGGATCAAGGACCAGTTCCGCCGCACTGACGACGGCACAGAGATGATGCCCGACGACCGCGTCCCTGCGGCCGACACCTGCTGCCGCTGCACGCGGGTGGGCGGCGCCGTGGTGGACGACCCGGCCCTGGCCGACCGCGACGATGATCTGATCCCTGTGGACAATCTCGACATGGCCATCGCGGACGCGCTGGGCCTGTCGGTCGAGCAGTGCGAGGGGGCGATGCTGTGCGGCAAGTGCCTGGACGCCTTGATCCGCGAGATCGGCGGAATCGAGGAGGAGCCGAAGGCGAAGAAGCGGAAGGGGGCGAAGGCATGACGGTGAAGACCTGGAGGACCTGGACCACGAAGGAGCTGCGGGCCCTGGCCGAGATGCGTGGCGACGGGATGACCGCCCCGGAGATCGCCAGGGCGCTGGGTCGCAGCCTCGCGTCCGTGCGGTGTCGGCTGGTGAGCGAGAGGCTGCACTGCTCCCGGAGCGCTCTGCTGCATCGGTGGCTGCATGCCTTCCGCCGGCCGCACACGATCCGCGGCCTGGCGGAGGAGTTCGGCGTCAGCGCGTGGGCAGTCAAGCGAGCGAAGAACCGGCTGCGCCGGGCCGGGCACCTTGTGCCCGCGGCGGAGAAAGGAGGCGGAGCGTGCGCGGCTGCGCGACCTACCTGAGCGACCTGCGCGAGGAGTCGGACCGGATCGTCGATCGCCGGGATCCGAAGGAAGGGGAGGGTATAACCCACCCCGCTTGATCTTGCCCCTGCCCTTCGGGGTACAGTGTGCCGGGATCTCCCCGGCGTCGTGCGTAGGTTCTACTGGCCGGGTGAGGAACACCCTCACCCGACCTTTTTGCTCCCCGGGTGCCCCTCGTGGGAAGATCCGGTCGTGGAACCGGCTACCGTGCCGGTGCAGAAGCGGCGTTGAAACCGCGAACGCCGTGATAGACGTGGACTGCGACCAAGCACAGGAGCCAAAGCGACGTATGCGAACCCATCGACGGACGACTCGCGAGGATCGGTACGCAGACATGGAGCCGACGTGCGAGGACTCGCCGCGGAGCCTCGCCGACGAGGTGAAGGCCGACCACGGCACCCTCACCTATCAGATCAACGCCCTGACCGGTCGGGGACGTAGGCGCCCCGATTGACGGCGCCACGTTAGACGGACGCGGCGGCCGGAGGCGAGGGTAGGCGACGCCGGCCAATGTGACAAAGCGACGTTTGTGAGGCTGACATGAGCGATTCTCGATGCGACTGCGATTCGTGCAGCGTCCCGGCGACCGAGTTCTGCCCGCGGTGCCGCAAGACGCAGCCGACCACACAGAACAGGACCCAGGTCAGGT
>JADLBT010000447.1 GCA_020847555.1 Gemmataceae bacterium | reverse complement strand
GGTGAAGGCGCTCAACCCCAGGCCGCGGCGCGCGAACGCCGTCCAGATCTCCAGCAGGTCGGCGCCGCCATTGAGGGCGACGTCAGCGGCGATGATCGCGTCGCGCGCCTGGATGAACGACGGGTTCGCCGGCTGGAGTTTCATCGCCTCCATGACCAGCCGGAGGGCCAGCTTGTTGCCGGCGTGCCCGGGGCCGGGCGCGGCCGTCCAGCCGGTGTAGAGGTCCGAATCGAAGCCGTACTTGTTGATCAACAGCCAGTTCAGATCCCACAGGGTCGAGGCCCAGATCTCGCCCGAGTTGTGGACCTCATTGTTCGGATACCCGCCGTTGAAGTAGGCGAACGTCAGCGGGTCGATGGTCATGTTGAAGCTGTACCGATAGCGGCGGATGCCCAGTCCCGTCTGCGGCTGGCCGAGCACGTAGGTGCCCATGCCAAAAGCGTCGTTCTGCAGGTCCGTGGACCGCTGCGCGAACATCAGGCCATAGAAGTCGCCCCAGCCCTCGCCCATGCCGCCGCTTTGCAGCGCGTTCAGGGCATTGGAGTTGGCCGGGCCACCCGTCAGCCGGTTGGAGACACCGTGGGCGTACTCGTGGATGATGACCCCGTTGTCCAGGTCGCTGTCGCGGCGGGGGCTGGTGAAGGTGAACTCGTACATCTGCATGCGCGGCGCGAGCCCGTCCGGCGGGGTGGAGAAATTCGCGTTGTTCGTGCTCCCGCCGTTCGCGTTGTCCTGGGCGTCGGCCTGGACGGCGTCGCTGCCGCTCCCCCCGCGGCCGTAGTTGTTCGTCTGGAAGTTGCCCGCCGCCTCGGTGAACCCGTACTTGTAGTGGATGTCGTGCAGAACGTTGTTCATCACGAACAGGTTCACGACCGCCGCGTTCTCGTTCTGGGGGGTGGAGGGGGCTCCGGCGGGGTTGAAGGTGAAGCCGCTGAAGTCGAGCGCAACGCCGCCGTTGGGGCGCGGCGGGGACGCATCGGCGACATTGTTGCCGTCCCGATCCAGGTGGGCATCGACGTTGTTGCCGCGCGTGTCGGTGAACTCGGCGCCGGCGGCGCCGTTGGTGTCGTGCCAGCCGAACGGCGACGCGGTCGCGTCCTCGATACCGGAGATGACGGCAAACCCGCCGTCCTGCGGGCTCTCGTTGGGCAGCGGGATGGCGCTGTACGAGGCGTGCGAAACCCAGTCAGTCTGGGCCACCGTGGCCCCACACGACCCGTCGATACTCAGGTTGTACCAGTGATCGCCGTCCGGGGTGCGGATGACCAGATCCCAGGCGAGCGCCACGCCCCCGTCCGGGGTCGGGACGTAGTGCAGGCGGGCGGTGACGTCGTCCAGCGACACGCCCGGCGCGGCGATGACAGTGGTCTGGGCCGGGTCGTAAGAGGCAGAGACGATTTGCGGCTCCGGCAGCGGTGCCGCCTCCGGGTTCAGGTTCAGGTTGGCACTGGCGGCCTTGACGGCGTCGAGGGCACTGAGCGCCGGTTGCAGAGGCGTTCCGCCCCACCCCTGGTTGCTCAGGCCGGAAACGAACCCGCCGCCGGCACTGATCACCTGCCCCTGGGCGTTGAGGTGGACGCCGATATTGGCGTTGGCCACCTCCAGCCCGTTGAAACTCTGCCGGAGATAAATGTGGGTGATGCCCGTGTCCGCGTCGGTGTACCGATCGGTGACGATGGCCTCGCGCAGGTCAGCCGGCGCCAGACCGAAGGCCGAGGCGTTCGCGCCCAGGTAGTTGACGGCAATATCGAGAGGATCCCCCTGGGTGGGGCCTGTCAGCAATCCGTTCGGGTTACTGAGCATGTGCGAGGGCGGAAGGTACGGCGAGCCGCTGAGCAGGCTCCTGTCCTCCAGCAGTTCCACGTACAGACGCGGTCTGGCCTGCCGTCGCGCCAGGGCGGACCGTCGCTTCGGGTGGGATTCTTGACGCCGGGTGAAGAGGCCCTGCTGCATCATTCCTTCTCCCTCAGGATTGCGAGTTCGAGGAGGTAGTACCAGAGTTCTCTCATGGGCGGCACCGAGCCGGGCTGGAGACTCTGGCCCTGTCACCTCTCGTTCCGGTTCCCTTGCCCTTCCGTTGTGTTCCGACCGGCTGCCGTAAGGCGCGCACTCTCCACGGCGGCCGCGGGGAGCGTTGCCCGGCGGCCGGAGCGGACAGGCGCGCACCGCCTCTGTGGGGTTTTGGGGTGAGATCCCCGGCCCCGTGGAGGTGGGCCTGCTGTTTCAGGTTGAAGTACTCAGGTCCGGGAGGGGGTCAGTACCGACCTCGCCCCCCGCACGCGAAACACGAGCCAGCTAGCGCTCCTCACTGAACGGCACAACTGGTAGATGGCGCACGGTCGGGATACATTCCGATCCGGCGGAACCCCTCGGTGCGCTCCCACTGAACCCACAAAGGCGGCGCACGGGTTGGGAGCAGTCGGTTCGCCCGCTTGCTTCCAGCAGCCCGCGCGGTGTGGGCGGCTCGATCGTGCTCTGTGGTGGGTCAAGGATTGTCGCGGAGTCGTCGGGGTTGGGCGACAACTTGGCCAGTGAGTTCGCGACGGTAGTCGCGACGCATGGCCTCCTTACCCCGTTTTTGACAGAGGCTGAAAAAGGTTGTAACCACGGCCTCAACGATGTGCAAGTAAAAAAAAGAAAATTGTGAAGATTTGAGGAATTTGCAGCTGGTACGGCATCGTCGCGGCGGTTCTTCGTACCGCTGGCGGCCTGTCCCTGCGCCAGGCCGCCAGCGGCACGAAGAGCCGCCGCGGCGATGCCGGCTTACTCCTCTTCGTCCTTGAACAGCTTGTACTCGACCGCGTCGGCCAGCGCGAGCCAGCTCGCCTCGACGATGTTTTCGCTGACGCCGACCGTCCCCCACAGCGAAGCGCCGTCGCGCCACTCGACCACCACGCGCACCCGCGCCGCCGTCTCGGCCCGGGCGTTGACGACGCGCACCTTGTAGTCCGCCAGGTGCATTTCCGCCAGACGCGGATAGTGCCCCAGCAGCGCCTTGCGCAGCGCTCCGTCCAGCGCGTTCACCGGCCCGTCGCCCTCGCTGACCGTGTGCTGCACCGCGTCGCCGACGCGCACCTTGACGGTCGCCTCCGTCACCGGCGCGCCGCCCGCGTCCATCTCGATGTTCACGCGGTACGCCAGCCGCTCGAACTTCGGCCGGTACACGCCGAGGACGCGCCGGACCAGCAGGTCGAACGACGCCTCCGCCGCCTCGAACTCGTAGCCCTCGTTTTCCAGATCCTGCACCCGCCCGAGAATCTTCCCCATCGCTGTCCGGTCGGCGGCGACGGCGTAGCGGCTTGTCTTGGCGAGGATCGTCGCCTGGCCGGACAGCTCGCTCACGAGGATGCGCCGCTCGTTGCCGACCGCCGCCGGGTCGATGTGCTCGTAGCTGGCGGTGTTGCGCGCGACCGCGTGGGTGTGCATGCCTCCCTTGTGGGCGAACGCGCTGGCGCCAACGAACGGCTGACCCGGGCGGAAATTCATGTTCGCCACCTCGCAGACGTAGCGCGACACCTCCGTCAGCCGCTCCAGGCTGCCCGGCACCAGCACGTCATGGCCGAGCTTCAGCCCGAGGTTCGCGATCGCGCTCACGAGGTCCGCGTTGCCGCAGCGCTCGCCGATCCCGTTGATCGTCCCCTGCACCTGCGTGACTCCGTGCGCCACCGCGGCCAGAGTGTTTGCCGTCGCGACGTCCGACTCGTTGTGGCAGTGGATGCCCAGTTCGGCCCGGAGCACCCGCCGCACCGCCGCGACGCGCTCGGCGATCTGGTCCGGCAGAGTGCCGCCGTTGGTGTCGCACAGGATGACGACCGCGGCGCCGGCGTCCTGTGCGGCCCGAAGTGTTTGCAGGGCGTACTCCGGGTTGCGCCGGTAGCCGTCGAAGAAGTGCTCGGCGTCGTAGAACACCTCGCGCCCGGCCGCCCGGCAGAAGGCGACCGAGTCCGCGATCATGCGCAGGTTCTCGTCCAGGGTGGTGCCGAGAATCTCGCGCACATGCAGATCCCACGTCTTGCCGACGAGGGTGATGATCGGCGCCTGCGAGTCGAGCAGCGCCTTCAAGCAGGTGTCGTCCTCGGGGCGGGCGTTCTTGCGACGGGTCATGCCGAAGGCGGCGATCCGGGCGTGGCGGAGCGGGAGGTTGCGGACCGCGCGGAAATACTCGAAGTCCTTCGGGTTGGAGAGCGGATAGCCGCCCTCGATGAAGTCCACGCCCAGCTCGTCGAGGCGACGAGTGATGAGCAGTTTGTCCTGCAGGGAGAAGTTGACGCCCTCGCCCTGGCTGCCGTCGCGGAGGGTAGTGTCGTAGATGGAGATGCGCGTCATGGATGTCCCTGAAATAGAAAAAGCCCTGGAGCGTCACGCCCCAGGGCCGAAACCGTCCAAAACAGGTTCCGCCGTGTCGCCCCGGAGTTAGCTCTCCCTCGTTGTGATGGCCCGGTCGCGGCGCACTCCCTGCGCCGCGGCAATGGCGATCGGAGCGGAAAGGCGGTGTGCCGGGAAGCGCATGGGACTCACTCAGGAATGCGGATTCGTTCCGGTCAATCTTACGGGCGCGCGGGAGGCGTGTCAAATGGCACTGCGCCGAACCAGGCGGCGGCGTCTCACGGGCGCTTCGGCCAGGTTCCCACCCCGTTCCGCGCGCTGGCGCTCGCGGCTGGTAAGCCCGTCAACTGCAACCGACCACTACACCTGCATGCGCTGCCAGGCACCGCTGCGGAAGCGCCACAGGAAGAACAGCCCGCGCACCAGCAGGTCGGCGAACATCGCCCACCACGCGCCCAGCAGCCCCAGACCCAGGCCGGGCAAGGTGCCGAGCGGCCCCAGGTCCACCCTCGGCAGGGCGAGCAGGTACGCCAGCGGGATGCGCACCACCAGAAAGCCGAACCAGGTGAACACCACCGGCACGCGCGTGTCGCCGGCCCCGCGCAGCGCCTGCGTGAAGACGATCGCCGACGCCAGTGCCGGCATGGCGAACGCCACCAGCCGCAACACCGGCACGCCGGCCTCGATGATCGGCTGCTGCCACGGGTGCGGACAGTAGAACTCGAACATCGGGCGGGCGAGCACGAAGAAGACCAGCCCCATGAACGACATCACCCCGCACCCCAGGGCGAACGCCGTCCACCCGCCGCGGGCCGCCTGGTCCGGCCGCCCGGCCCCCAGGTTCTGCCCGACGACCGTCATTGCCGCCGTCCCGAACGCCGCCCCCGACAGGTAGCCCAGCGCCTCCCACCCCAGGGCGATCCCGTGCGCCCCGCTCGCGACGTCCCCCAGGCGGTTGACGATGCTCAGGAACCAGAACTGGCCGAGGACGACCGACAGGCTGTCGATGGCGGCCGGGATGCTGACGCGCAGCAGCCGTCGCAGCAGCCCGACGTTCGGCCACAGCAGCCGCAGCCGCAGCACCAGTCCGGACCGCTCCCGGGCCAGCACGAGCAGGATCGCCAGGCCCCCCAGGGTGTGGCTGACCGCGGTGCCGACCGCGATGCCGGTGAACCCCAGCGCCGGCAGCGGCCCCAGTCCCAGGCAGAAGCCCCACGCCAGCGGCAGGTTCACCAGCGCCACTCCGGTCATCACCCACAGCCCGGTGCGCGTGTCGCCCGCCCCGACCAGGCACGCGATGCCGGCCGACTCGATCACCTGGAACACCAGCAGGACCAGAAGCGGACGCAGGTAGCTGACCGCCAGCGTCGCCGCGTCGCCGCGCAGTTGTAACAGGTCGATCATCCCTTCGAGGGTGGGGAGGGCCACGGCGGTCCCGCCCAGCCCGAGGACCACGGCGAGGACGATCGACTGGTTGGTGACGTGGACGGCGGCCGCGCGGTCGCCGGCGCCGGTGAAGCGCGCGACGAGGGCCGTGCTGCCGACGCTGACGAGGACAATGTAGCTGGTGAGGAACCAGGCGAGGTAGTTCGCGGTCGTCTGGGCGGACTGGTACGACACCTGCCGGGCCACGACGTCCCGCGCCGTCTCCCACGGGCCGACGGCGGCCAGGGCGGGAACCGCCGTGCCGCCGGAGAACCCGCCGAGCACCCCCACCCCGAGCAAGGCGTCCCCCGCCGCCTCCACCCGGTCGGCCGGCGAGACGAACTGGCCGGCAAGGTAGCGGTCGGACAGGGTGACTGCCAGCATGAGGAACTGCTGGGCGAGCACCGGCAGAGCCAGCGCCAGGACGACGCGCCAGGTGGGAACCGGGAGCGCGGTTGCAGCCTCCCGCGTCCGCAACACCGGGATGTTCGTGGCACTCATCGCAGGGGCCGCCCCGGTCGCCGCCGGCCGGCCAGGTCACTCGACGAGCCACTCCTCGCCGCCCTCGACGCGGAAGCGGTCGCCGGCGTGGAGCTTACGGCCGGGCTGCGCGATGACGGCCCCGTTGACGGCGACGACTCCGCTGCGCACGAGGTACTTCGCCTGGCCGCCGGTGTCGGCCAGGCCCGCCGCCTTGACCGCCTGGGCCAGCGTGATGTGCTCGCCGCGCAACGGTAACGTCGGCATCGCATCCTTCCTCGCCTCATCTTCTCCACAGTAGCCCCACCGGGGGCAAGTACAAGAGCAACCGGGTTCAAAGTTCTCGGGCCGCCGCCCGTGGGGAATTGGCTGGAGACTCCCGCCCACGGGACGCCGTCCAACGGCGCGACCGGGTGGGCGGGTTGTACGCCGTCGGACCGTGCGCGTATGATAACAGCCCCGCACACCCGGGACCACCGGCCCGCGCCCGTCCTTCGCGAGACGCATCATGCTCGTCGTCATGCACAGCCACGCCACGCCCGAACAGATCGAGCAGGTCGTGGCAGCCGTCCGCCGGATGAACCTCACCCCGCACCCGATGCCCGGCGCCACCCGCACCGCCATCGGCATTACCGGCAACGTCGGGGCCGTCGATCCGCGCACCCTCGAAGTCCTGCCCGGCGTACTGGAGCTGATCCGCGTCACCAAGCCGTACAAGCTCGCCAGCCGCGAGATGCACGCCGACGACACGTTCGTGCGCCTGCCCCAGACGGTCATCGGCCCCGGCACGTTCACGCTGATCGCCGGCCCGTGCTCGGTCGAGGACGAAGATCTGATCCTGCGCACCGCCGACTGGCTGATGGCGCGCGGGGTGCGGCTGCTGCGGGCGGGGGCGTTCAAGCCGCGCACCAGCCCCTACGCCTTTCAGGGGCTCGGCCTGGAGGGGCTCGCGATCCTCGACCGGGCGCGGCGGCGCACCGGCATCGGCATCGTGACGGAGCTGATGGACACCGACAACGCCGACGCCGTCGAGCAGGCGGCCGACGTGATCCAGATCGGCACGCGCAACATGCAGAACTTCAGCCTGCTCAAGCGCGTCAGCCGGGCCAGCAAGCCGGTGCTCCTCAAGCGCGGCATGTCGGCGACGCGGGAGGAGTGGCTGATGGCCGCCGAATACGTCATGGCCGGCGGCAACTACAACGTGGTGCTGTGCGAGCGCGGGGTGCGGACGTTCTCCGACCATAGCCGCAACACCCTCGACCTGTCGGTCATCCCGCCGGTGAAGAAGCTGTCGCACCTGCCGATCCTGGTGGATCCGAGTCACGGCACCGGCAAGCGCGACTACGT
>JADLBT010000446.1 GCA_020847555.1 Gemmataceae bacterium | reverse complement strand
GCCCACTTCATCGAGCAGCACGAGAACAACCGCCTGATCCGCCCGCGGTCGCGCTACACCGGGCCGGAGGTCCGGCACGTCGTCCCGCTGGCCCAGCGCGGGTAGGGAGGAGGAAGAGACTGGCAGTTGGAGAGAGGAGTGAAGCATGTAAAGCCCACGGACTGCGGTCCGTGGGTGAAGCGCTGGAGACTTCGCCCACGGACCGCAGTCCGTGGGCTTTAATTTTCTCTTCCTCCCCAGTTCCTACACCACAAACAGCCCGACGAACTCCTGCACCGGCAGCGCCTCCAGGTGGGCCTGATCCTGGCACACGTCGAGGATGCGCTCGACCGCTGGCGGCGCGAGCCGGGAGCGGAGGTTCGTCGCGAACTTCGCCATCAGCAGCGGAATCCCCTCGGCGCGGCGGCGCCGGTGCCCGATCGGGTACTCAACCGTCATCTTCTCCGTCGCCTGCCCGCCGTGAAACACCACCTGGACCGAGTTGCCGATCGACCGCTTGACCGGGTCGAGGTAGTCGGCGGTGAAGCGCGGATCCTCCGTGACGACCATGCGACTGCGCAGCCAGTCGAGGCGTGGGTCGGCGGCCGCCGCGTCCTCGTAGTCCTCCGCCGTCAGGCCCCCCTTGAGCAGGCCGACCGCCACCATGTACTGCAAGCAGTGGTCGCGGTCCGCCGGGTTGTTCAACGGCCCGATCTTGTCAATGATGCGCACCGCTGACTCCTGCGTCTCGATCCTGACGGCCTCGATCTCGTCGAGCCGGTCCTTGACGCGGGGGTGCAGGGCGAACGCCGCCTCGACCGCCGTCTGAGCGTGGAACTCGGCCGGGAAGGAGATCTTGAACAGAACGTGGTCCATCACATAGGAGCTGAACGGCTGCGCGAGGGTGAGCGGCTGCCGGCGGAACAGCACGTCCTGGAAGCCCCACGCCGGCGCCGTCAGGGCCGACGGGTAGCCCATCTCGCCCTGGCGCGCCATCAGGGCGAGCCGCACCGCTCGGCTTGTTGCGTCGCCGGCGGCCCACGACTTGCGCGACCCGGTGTTCGGGGCGTGGCGGTACGTCCGCAGTGCTCCACCGTCGAGGAAGGCGTTCGACACGGCGTTGATCACCTCGTCGCGCGGACACCCGAGCAGCCACGCGGCGACCGCCGTCGAGGCGATGCGCACCAAAAGGACGTGGTCGAGGCCGACCCGGTTGAAGGCGTGGTTGAGCGCCAGCACGCCCTGGATCTCATACGCCTTGATCATCGCCTCCAGCACCCCGCGCATCGTCACCGCCTGGCCTTCCCGCCGGGCGCGGTAGTCGGCGACGGCGAGGATCGCGCCCAGGTTGTCGGACGGGTGGCCCCACTCGGCCGCCAGCCAGGTGTCGTTGAAGTCCAGCCACCGGACCATCGTCCCGAGGCAGAAGGCCGCCTGCACCGGGTCGAGTTCGTGCCGGGTGCCGGGGACGCGGGCGCCGCCGGGCAGGACCGCCCCCGGCACGATCGGGCCGATCAGCTTGCCGCAGGCCGGGTAGTCGAGCGCCAGCAACCCGCACCCGAGCGCGTCGAGCAGGCAGTACCGGGCCGTCTCCCACGCCTCCGCGCTTTCGATCCGCCCGTTGAGGGTGTAGTCGGCGATTTGCTGGAGCAGGGTGTCGGCCTCGGGCCGGCCGGCGGCCGTTGTGGGGGTGTGGTGTGTCATGAGTCGTCTCCGTTTCCGTCGCTTCACCAGGCGGCGCGATCCGCCTTGCCGCCGCAGACAGGCTAGCGACTCGGCCAGCCGGTGTCCCGGCCAGCCTGGGGCGGCGCCGTCCGACCAACCCGGAGCACCAGCGACGGGCGCGAGCCCTCTTGGACAATCCTCGCCGACACGTTACGCTGATCAGGTGTGGCGCTAATTTCCGATGGACAGCCTGGCGGGCGTCTGCATGCAACAGAACCTAGCAATCCGCATCGAGTTCCCGCCCTACCTCCGGCACAACGGCGTTCGGTCGTGGGTGCAGCAACTCGCCGACCTCTGCCGGCCCGACCGGGTGTCCTGGTGCGACGGCTCGCAGGGCGAGTACGACGACCTGTGCGAGCAGCTCGTCCGGTCCGGCACGTTCGTCCGGCTGAACCCGGCCCGGCGGCCCGGCTGCTTCCTGGCCCGGTCCGACCCGATCGACGTGGCGCGCCAGGAGGGCCGCACGTTCATCTGCAGCGCGAGCAAGAATGAGGCCGGCCCGACCAACAACTGGGTGGCGCCGCGCGAGATGAAGGAGACGCTGCGCGGGCTATTCGCCGGCTGCATGCGCGGGCGCACGATGTACGTCGTGCCGTTCAGCATGGGTCCACTCGGCTCCCCGTTCGCCCACCTCGGCATCGAGCTGACCGACTCGCCATACGTCGTCGTCAACATGCGGATCATGACCCGGATGGGCCGCCAGGCGCTGGAACTGCTGGGGACCGCTGGCGCGTTCGTGCCGTGCGTCCACTCGGTCGGCGCGCCGCTGGAACCCGGCCAGCCGGACGTGCCGTGGCCGTGCAACCGCGAGCAGAAGTACATCGTCCACTTTCCGGAGGAGCGCGCCGTCTGGTCCTACGGCAGCGGGTACGGCGGCAACGCCCTGCTCGGCAAGAAGTGCTTCGCGCTGCGCATCGCGTCGGTGATGGCGCGCGACGAGGGGTGGCTGGCCGAGCACATGCTCATCATGGGCGTGAAGGATCCGCACGGCGCGAAGACGTACCTGGCGGCCGCCTTCCCCAGCGCGTGCGGCAAGACGAACTTCGCGATGCTGATCCCGCCGCCGATGTTCCGCGCCGAGGGGTGGGAGGTGACGACGGTCGGGGACGACATCGCGTGGATCCGGCCCGGCGCCGACGGCCGCCTGTACGCGATCAACCCGGAGGCCGGCTACTTCGGGGTGGCGCCCGGAACGTCCGAGGCGACGAACCCGAACGCGATGGCGACCCTCAGCCGCAACACGATCTTCACCAACGTTGCACTGACCGATGATGGGGACGTGTGGTGGGAGGGCATGACGCCGACGCCGCCGGCCCATCTGATCGACTGGCGGGGGCAGGACTGGCAGCCCGGCCTGGGGGGGCGGCCGGCGGCCCACCCGAACGCTCGGTTCACCGCCCCCGCGAGCCAGTGTCCGAGCATCGACCCGAGCTGGGAGGATCCGCAGGGCGTGCCGATCGAGGCGTTCGTGTTCGGTGGGCGGCGCGGCACGGTGGCGCCGCTGGTGTACCAGGCGTTCAACTGGACCTGCGGCGTGTACCTGGCGGCGACGCTGGGGTCGGAGACGACGGCCGCAGCCGCCGGCCAGCAGGGGGTGGTACGGCGCGACCCGTTCGCCATGCTGCCGTTCTGCGGGTATCACATGGCCGACTATTTCAACCACTGGCTCCAGCTCGGCCGCGAGGTCCACGATCCGCCGCGGATCTTCGCCGTCAACTGGTTCCGCAAGGGCGAGGACGGCCGGTTCCTGTGGCCGGGGTACGGCGACAACATGCGCGTCATCAAGTGGATCATCGACCGCACCCACGGCCGCGGACCCGGCATCGAGCGGCCGATCGGGTGGATGCCGCGCTACGAGGACATCGACTGGCGCGGCCTGGAAGAGTTCCCCCGCGGGTGTTTCGACCGGCTGATGCGCGTGGACCGGCAGGAGTGGAGCAGCGAGTACCTGCAGCACGAGGAACTGTTCCTCCGACTGTACGACCGGCTCCCCAGGGAATTGCCCTGGGTGCGCGACCTGATCCTGTCGAGCCTGTGGCGCTCGCCCGAGCAACGAGGTCGGTGACCAGCCGCAAACGGATGGCACCCCGCGGGTCGCGCGCAAAAAAGGCCCCGATGTTCACCCAAAGAACATCGGGGCTCTGTAATTTGGTGCTCCCGTGCGCCGCCCAGATCGCCGGGAGCACTCATGACAGGTCGGTTAAAACCTGTCGGGTGAGGTATATAGCAACCACCGTGCCAGTGGGAGACAGGAAAAGGACGCGAGCCACAAATTGTCCATGTGCAAGGAGATGTGCTGAACAGCGCTGACAGCGCGGGGTGGCGCGCATCGCCTTCCCGGTATCAGGCGATGCGCATCTATCCCCGGTGGGCAAGAAGTCGCCACGGGCTCAGCTGTGGCGTATGCTCCTCTCGCGGACAGGCGCCTCGCTTGTCTGCCGCGCCTGTCCGCGTAAACTCTCGATGAGTCAGTCCCACCCTGTGCCCTGCTGGGAGCCGCACCGATGAGAAAGAGCCCAGGGCGACCTGCCCGAGTGACCTGGAGGGAGAACCCATGAACCGACGGCCCCTTTTCGCGCTGCTCCTCCTCCCTGTCGCCGGCCTCCTGCTCGGCCCCGGCGCCGTTTGTCGGCAGGCGGCCGCCCAGAAGGGGGTACAGGTCACCAGCCACGTGACGGTGCTGACACTCGACGGCGGGGCGAAGCGGGTCGTCTATTCGGCGCCGCGCAGGTTCGAGGCTCCGAACTGGTCGCCCGACGGCAAGTACCTGCTCCTCAACAGCGAGGGCAAGCTGTGGCGGCTGCCCCTCGCGGGCGGCGAGGCGGAACTGGTCAACACCGGGAAGGTGACCGGGATCAACAACGACCACGGCATCTCCCCCGATGGCAAACTCCTCGCCATCTCGGCGGGGCAGATCTACGTGCTGC
>JADLBT010000445.1 GCA_020847555.1 Gemmataceae bacterium | reverse complement strand
GGAGCGCCAGCGTCGGGCACAGTAAGCGCCCATCGCTGGCGCTCCGGGCTGGTTCAACGGCGCTGCAGCAATCTTGCGGCTACCCAGAAGTCGCAGCGCTGCCGTCTAGGGTCCGCGCCGCGTCTCGGCGGCGGGCGGCCGCAGGGGGAGCCGGATAGTGAAGTGAGCCCCACGCCCCCGCTCCGACTCGACCTCGATCGTCCCGCCGTGATCCTGCACGATCCCGTGGCTGATGCTCAGCCCCAGGCCGGTCCCCTGTCCTGGCGGCTTGGTCGTGAAGAATGGGTCGAAGATCTTCGCCCGCACCGCCGGGTCGATGCCGTGGCCGTTATCCTGGACGTGGACTTCCACCCCGCTGACCGCCGCCCGGGTGCGCACCTCCACCCGCCCCCCGTCCGGGCAGGCGTCGATCGCGTTGGCGAGCAAGTTGAGGACGACCTGATTCACCTTCGCCGGGTAACACAGGACCGGCGGCAGCGGCCCCAGGTCCACCTCCAGCCGCACCCCTTTGCGCACCGCCCGTCCGCGGACGATGTTCACGGTCGAACGCACCCCCTCGTTCAGGTCCGCTTCCTTCAAATCGCTCTCGTCGAGCCGGGCGAAGTCGCGCAGATCCTTGACGATTTGCCGGATACGGCTCAACCCATCGGCCGACCGGGCCAGCAGCCGGTCGAGGTTGCCCTCGGTGTAGGGGAGGTCCACCTCCTCGGCGAACGCATGGACGCGTCGGAACGGGTCGGCGCCGCCGGCCGCGGCCTTCGCCTCCGCGTCCTGGTACAGGCGCAGAGCCGCGCGCACCGCCCCGACGTCGCGGCGCAGCACCTCGATGTTGTTGATCACGAACGCCAGCGGGTTGTTGACCTCGTGGGCCACGCCGGCCACCATCTGCCCCAGCGCCGCCAGCTTCTCCGCCTGCACCAACTGGGCCTGCGCCTCGCGGAGTTCGCGGTGGGCCTCGCGCTCGGACGAGGCGGCTCGCTCCAGCTCCTCCGCGGTCCGGCGCAGCTGCTCCTCGCGCTGCCGGCGGCGCGTGATGTCGCGCGCGGTGGCGTAGATCAGCCGCCCTTCGGGGAACGGGGCGGCGTTCCACAGGAGCCAGCGGTACGACCCGTCGCGGCACCGATAGCGGTTCTCAAACTGGACCGTCTGGTGGTTGCCGGTGGCCAGGGCGGCCGCCTCGGCCAGCGTCGCTTCCCGGTCGTCGGGGTGGACGAAGTCGATGTACGGCCGGTCGAGCAGTTCGGCCCGCTCCCACCCGAGCGTCAGCTCCCACGACGGGTTAAGCCGCTTGAAACACCCGTCGAACCCGGCCACGCATAGCAGGTCGAGCGACAGCTCGAAGAAGCGGTCGCGCTCGGCGGCCGCGTGGCGAGCCTCGGTGACGTCGGTCAGCACGCCGTCGAGCCGGAGCGACTCGCCCTCCCCGGGGCTGACGAGGACGCTGTCCCGCACCCAGCGCACCTCCCCGTCCTCGCGCACCAGCCGGTATTCCTCCTGCCCGGCCTGGCCGCCGCGCAGCCGGGCCAGCAGCGCCAGCCAAACCGGCCGATCGTCCGAGTGGACGACCGCGCGCCACCGCTCCGGACCGCCGAGAAACGAGTCCGGGGACCGGCCGGTGAGGCGCGTCACGACGGGGGAGAAGTAGCGGTACTCCCACCGGCCGGCCGCGTCGGCCTCGGCGCTCCAGAGGCAGTCGGGGATGGACGCGAGGACGCGGCGCAGCTCGCGCTCGGCCTCCTGCCGCTGGGCGTGCGCCTGACGCTGGGCGCGGATGTCGCGGGCGGTGATCAGGGCGAGTGTCTTCGGCTTGAGGTGGAGGCGCGAGATGGTCACGTTGACGGGCACCCAGGTGCCGCCGGCGGCGCGGAGGAAGAAACCTTCCTGGGAGTGGAAGATGCCGCTGTTGGACGCGGCCCGGCGGAGGCGCTGGTTGCTGCCGTGCCCGCGCATCCCGGCCCGGAGCCAGTACGTGGCCGGCTGGGCCAGGAGCTGGTCGCGCGTCAGTCCGCTGAGGCGCTCGGCAGCCGGATTCACGTCGAGGAGCTGGTCGGTGTCCGGGTCGAGCAGGAACAGGCCGTCGCCGACCTCCTGAAAGAGCGCCTTGCTCAGAGCCGCGCTGTCGTAGCAATTCAGGGCGTTGTGCGGCGTGTCCACGGCAGTCGCCTCCTACGGCGCCGGCGCGCTCGCGCTCGTGGAAATGGGGACGAGCGCCACGCGACGCAGGAGCCTGCTCCCTATTATGGCAGAGGCTGGCCTTCGGAACCACGGCCGGTTTCGGCAGCAGGCGTTGCCGCCGGCCCCGGGGACGGGTTGCAGCGCCGCGGCGGTCGCGGTAGAAAGGGGTAAGCCAACCCCACGAGGAGCCCGCGTTGGACCTTTCCCCCTTCAACCTCCCGCTGACCGACCCGCGCCACCCGTTCCACGTCCACCACATGGAGATGGCCCTGGAAGAAGCAGCCCTCGCCGCGGACAGGGACGAGGTGCCCGTCGGGGCGGCGATCGTGTCGCTGAAACAGGGCGTCATCGCCCGGGCGCACAACCAGCGCGAGGTGCTGAAGGATCCGACCGCCCACGCGGAGATGATCGCGATCACCCAGGCGGCCCAGGCGCTGGGTTCGTGGCGGCTGGAGAACTGCGTCCTCTACTGCACCCTGGAGCCGTGCCCGATGTGCGCCGGGGCGATCGTGCTCGCGCGTCTGCCGCTGGTCGTGTACGGGACGGCCGACCCGAAGGCGGGCGCCTGCCATACGCTCTATCAGATTTGCAGTGACCCGCGCCTGAACCACCGCGCTCAGGTCATCTCGGGAGTGCTCGCCGACCAGTGCGCCGCGGTCCTGACCGACTTCTTCGCGGCGAAGCGGCGCCGCGGCAAGGGCTGACGGAGGGGGCAAGGGGGCATTCAAAGCCCACGGGTGGCGCCCCGTGGGCTGCGCACGTCAGTTGTTGCTCCGTCCGCCGAGCAGGCCGGCGCGGTACAGGAAGTACAGCAAGGTCAGAATGCTCGTCAGGGTCGCCGCGACGTATGTCAGGGCGGCGGCGTTCAGCACCTTCGCCACCTCCGGCTCCTCCTCCGGCGCGATCAGGCCGTGCGTGACCAGCGCCACCCGGGCGCGCCGGCTCGCGTCGAACTCGACCGGCAGGTTGACGAGCTGGAACAGCACCACCGCCGAGAACGCCACGCAGCCGACGATGATCAGGCCCATGATCTGCAGCAGGAACCCCGCCAGGATGATGAGCCACGCCGCACTGCTGCCGAAGTTCGCCAGCGGCACCAGGGTGTTGCGGATCGCTAGCAGCGGGTAGCGCGTCGCGTCCTGGAGCGCGTGGCCGGCCTCGTGCGCCGCCACGCCCAGGGCCGCCAGCGACCGGCCGGTGTAGTTGTCGCGGCTGAGGCGCAGCACGTGTTCGCCCGGAACGTAGTGATCCGTCAGAACCCCTTCCGTCGGCTCGATGTGTACCCCGGACACGCCCTCGGCGCGCAGCATTGCGTCAGCCGCCTCGGCCCCGCTGAAGCCGCGCCGCCCCGGAATCCGGCTGGCCTCGTTATAGGCGCTCGACACCCGGAACTGCGCCCACATGGCCAGCAGGATGCCAGGTGCGAGAAACAGCAAATAAACGGGATCAAACCACATCATATTGGTACAGCCTCCCTCTCCGCCGGCGGAGTTCGCCGGCCATCTGGTTAGATAGCCGATCGCTCCGTTTGGATTCACCTGCAAAGCCCACGGGTGGCGTCCCGTGGGGCAAGTCGCCAGCACTCCGCCCACGCGACGCCACCCGTGGGCTTTGCGGAAAGTTCTCTCCCTCTGACATTCTACAGCCCGACCCGAACCGGAAGCGCGAACCTGCGGGTCGGCGCGGGCGTCTAGATCAGCATCCAGTGAGTGAAAAGCGCGTGACTGCAGCACATCTCTCACTCCCTGTCGCGCCCGCAATCCGAAGGCATCAAGGCTGGCCAGGGCCTTACCACACCCCATTACTCGGGAGGAATCATGGTTGTCATGTATGCGTCGCTGCTCGTCCTCCTCGGGGGGGCCAGCTTCCTGATCCGCCGTCGCGCCACCGCTCTGGAGAAGCGGTACACGAAGGTTCTCAAGGAGGCCAACACCCTCCTCCACGGGCCGCCGAAGGAGGGCAACAGCAGCCGGTCGGACCCGTACCAGAGCGCCAAGCGCACCTACCAGCTCGCCATCCTGGCGCAGAAGAAGGAGTCGCTGGAGGCCGCCCACTGCAAGTGGCAGCTGCGGGCCGAGGGCGTCGGCCGGCTGCTTGAACGGGTCCGCGGATGGAAGGGCCGCAAGCTCCCCTACGTCCTCGGGGCGCTCGACACGGTCGGCGTGCTGTACGCGCTGGAGTACGCCGGCCTGGGCGAGTACGCCAACCCGCGTCAGCTGGTGGAACTCGTTACGACCTGGATCACTGGGTGACGTTCGGTCCGGCATCAACCTGGCCGCCGGATCGAAGGGGGCGGAAGCGTTTCCGCCCCCACTTTCTTCCGGCGGCCGGGAGCCTCCCCCGAGGGTTCGGAGGTTCGCCTCGGTGTGAGCGCTCAACCGCTCCCCCCGGCGGTCAGCGTGCCGCGCGCACCGGCTGGCCGTCGGTCAGGTTGGCGACCTGGCTGGCCGCGACCTCCTCCTCCCCTGTCCAGTCCGTCCAGACAGAGGAGCCCGGCCGCTGCTTCTTCAACACCTCGATAGAGTCGCCGTCGCTGCGGCCGGTCTGTACCGGCGTCCGCACCGCCTTGCCGTTGACGAGCTGGAAACACACGACCGTGTCGCCCTGCTTCGCCAGCGCGGCCGTCGGCAACACCCACCCTTCGGGCAACCGGGCGAAAATGCGGGCGTAGGCATACATCCCCGGGCGCAGGCGGCGCTCCTCGTTTGGCAGGTCGATCTCGGTCCGCAGCGTGCGCGCCCCGGGCTCCAGCGCCCACGACGTGCGCGACACCTTGCCGGAAAACTCCCCCCGCTTCAGCGCCTGGATGGCGACCTTCGCCTCGGCCCCGTCCTTCACCAGGGGCGCGTCCGTCTCCGGCACCTCGACGAACACCCGCACCTTGTCGAGCCGGACGACGACGAAGACCGCGTCCTCGGGCCGGTTGTTCCCCGCCGGCTGGAGGAAATGGCCGGTGTCGATGCGGCGGCGCGTGATCACCCCGTCGTAGGGGGCGCGGAGCTTCGTGTACCGGAGGAGGGCCTGCAACCGGGCGGACTCGGCCCGGACCACCTGCAGCCGGGCGTCGGCGACGCGCACGTCCACCTCGGCCTTGTCGCGCCCGGCCCTGCTCTTCGTCTCGCCCGCCTGGGCGGAGGCGATGCGGGCCTTCGCCTCCTTGCGAGCCGCCGCGGCGGACCGGAACTGGTTGAGCGTCTCGTCGCGCGCCTGCTCGTCCACCACTCGCTGGGCGAACAGGCGGGCGAAGCGTTCCGACTCCGACTTCCAGCGGTCATGGTTTCCCTGCGCCTTCTCCAGCCCAGCCTCCGCCTCGCGCACCAGCGCGGTCGCGGTCAGGATATTCGCCTCCGCGGTCAGCAGGGTCTTCTTCGCCTGCTCCACCTCGACCTCGGCCTGCCGAACCAGTGCTTCCTTTTGCCGCGCCTCCTCGATCATCTCCGGGATGGCGACCTCGGCGAGCAGCTGGCCCGGTTCGACCTCGTTGCCCTTCGCGTCGTACTTCGGCCCGCGGACCTGGTCCCCGATATCGACGTGGACCTTCTGAACGAACCCGGCCAGGCGCGCGAAAATCGGCGTCTCCTCGTAGGCGCGGACGGTGCCCGGCTGCTCGACGGTACGCCGCAGCGATTTCCGCTCCGGTTTGACGACGGAGACGATCGCCTGCTTCGGGGTGGCCTTCGGGGGCGCGGCCAGCGGGCTGTTGGTGCAGCCAGCCGCGAGCGCGGCCGCGGTCAGCAGGAGGATCCAGGAACGTGTTCGCATGGAAATGTCTCCAGCTTTGGGGCCGAAACCTCTCCCCCCGGCCCCCTCCCCTCGCAGGGGAGGGGGCCGGGGGGAGAAGTTTTCGCCCCCACCGTTCAGCGCCCCTCCAGCCAGGCGTCGTTGTCTCGATAGAGTGCGTGGAGCCGCCGCAGCGTTTCCGGGTCGGGCTGCTCCCACAGACCGCGCTCCGCCGCCTCCAGCAGTCGCTCGACCATCGCCCGCTCCGCCCACGGGTTGGCGCGGCGCAGGAATTCGCTGACACGCGCGTCGAGGAGATACGCCTGCGTCAGCTGCTCGTACATCCAGTCGTCAATCACCTCGGCAGTGGCATCATAGCCGAAGAGGTAGTCCACCGTGGCGGCCATCTCCACCGCGCCTTTGTATCCGTGGCGCATCACCCCCTCCAGCCAGCGCGGGTTGACCACCCGCGCCCGGAACACGCGGCATGCCTCCTCGTGCAGCGTCCGCGCCCGCACGGCGTCGGGCCGGCTCGTGTCGCCGAGGTACGCGGCCGGCGCCGACCCGGTCAGGGCGCGGATGGCGGCGATCGTTCCGCCGTGGAACTGGAAGTAGTCGTCGCTGTCGAAGAGGTCGTGCTCGCGGTTGTCCTGGTTCTGGGCGACGATGTCCGTTTGCGCCAGCCGAAGGCGGAACGCAGCCCGCTCCTCACGTCCGTCGTCGTCGTCCGCGCCGGTGTAGGCGTAGCTGCCCCACGTCAGGTAGACCTCGGCGAGGTCGTCGGCGGTCTGCCAGTTGCGGCCGTCAATCAGCGGCAGCAGGCCGGCCCCGTATGCCCCCGGCTTGCTGCCGAACACGCGCAGCCCGGCCCGGCGCGCCGCCTCGTCCGCCGACAAACCCGCGGCCGGATCGCGGACCAGGCGGGCGGTATCGCGCGCAATGTGGGCCCGGACGAAGTTGTGATCGAGCGGCTCCTCCAGCCGGGCGACGAGGGCGATGGCATCGTTGAGCAGCCGGACCAGGTTCGGGAAGGCGTCGCGGAACAGCCCGCTGATGCGCACCGTCACGTCGATGCGCGGCCGGCCGAGTTCCGGCAGCGGGATCGCCTCGACGCCCAGCACGCGGCGGTTCGCGTCGTCCCAGCGCGGCCGCACCCCAAGCAGGGCAAAGATCTCCGCGATGTCATCCCCGCCAGTGCGCATGTTGCTCGTGCCCCAGACGACCAGGACAACGCTCTCCGGGTAGCCGCCGGTACGCTCGACGTGCCGGCGCAGCAGGGCGTCGGCGGCGGCGCGGCCGACGCGCCAGGCGGTCGGGGTGGGAATGGCGCGGATGTCGAGCGAGTAGAAGTTGCGCCCGGTCGGCAGGACGTCGGCGGTGCCGCGTGTCGGCGCCCCGCTCGGCCCCGGCGGGACGAACCGCCCCTCGAGCGCGTGCAGGACGTGCTCGATCTCCTGCCGGCAAAGCTGAAGGCGCGGCCAGACGGTTTCGCGCAGATAGGTCAACGTCAGCCGGCTCTGTTCCAGCGGCGAGCCCGTCGCCTCGGCGAGGCGCGCCGCGAAGGTGTCCTGGCCCTCGCCGCAGTCGCGAACCAGGTGGCGGGCGAGTGCGTTCAGTGCCTCGGTCACGTCCCCGCAGGTGCGGGGCGTGCCCGCCGGCGCGGACGGGAGCACGGCCAGAGCGGCGTGCAGGCGATCGAGCGACGCGGGCGCCGGGGCGGCAAGGTCGGCCGTCAGCGCCTCGTGGTCCTGCCCCAGGTCGGACGCCAGCGCCCTCGGCAGTCCGGGCACGCGCCCGTTATCGAGGCGCACGAGCGCCAGGAGCAGGTCAACCAGCTGCTCCCCCTCGGGCAGGCGCCCGAGAATGTGCAGCCCGTCGCGGATCTGCGCCTCCTTGATCTCGCACAGGTAGCCGTCGAGCCGGCGCAGGAAGTCGGGCAGTTCCTCCGGGGCCGGCGCCGCACAGTCCAGATCGCGATAAACGTGCTGGTCCTCGACCAGCCGGCCGATCTCTTCCAGCAGCAGCGGACCCTTGACCGGGTCGAGCGCCTGCACGGTGTAATACTCGTCGAGCAGGTACTCCAGGCGGCGCAGGGCGCCGTAGGTGCCGGCCTGAGTCATGGGCGGGATCAGGTGGTCCACGATCACCGCCGCGGTGCGCCGCTTCGCCTGCGTCCCCTCGCCCGGGTTGTTGATGATGTACGGGTAGATGTTCGGCAACTCGCCCAGCACGACCTCGGGGTAGCACGACGCGCTCAGGGCCGAGCCCTTACCGGGCAGCCATTCGAGGTTGCCGTGCTTGCCCAGGTGGATCACGGCGTGCGCCCCGAAGACGTCGCGCAGCCAGCGGTAGAACGCGAAATAGAACGGCGGCGGCGCCAGGTCCGGGCTGTGGTAGACGGCAACCGGATCCTGGTCATACCCGCGCGCCGGCTGGATGCCGACGAAGACATTGCCGAAGCGCAGTCCCGGCACCGGAAAGCCGCCCGCGTGGAACAGCGGCGACGCCTCCGGCCCGCCCCACCGCGCCATTCCGGCCCGCGCGTCCACGGGGATGCCGTCGCACCAGGCGCGGAACTGCGCCTCCCCCACCCACCCGGAGCTTTGCGTGTGCGCCGCGGCGGTCGCGAACTCGGGATCCTGCACCGACGCGGCGATGACGGCCTCGATCAGTGCCTGCCCATCCGCCGGGAGTGACAGCCCGGTGTCATAGCCGGCGGCACGCAGGGCCGCCAGCAGTGCGTGCAGGCTGGCCGGAGTGTCGAGCCCGACGGCGTTGCCGACGCGGGCGTTTTTGCTCGGGTAGTTGGCGAGCAGGATCGCCACGCGCCGCTCCGCGGGCGGGGTGTACCGCAGCCGCGCCCAGTTGCTGGCCAGGGCGGCGACGTGCGCCACGCGGTCTGGTCGCGGCTGGTAACGCACCACCTCGGTTTGCAGGGCCGTGTCGTGGGCCAGGGTGTTCTTGAACGAGACGGCGGTGGTGATGATGCGGCCGTCGAACTCGGGCAGAGCGACGTTCATGGCGACGTCGCGCGGCGCCAGTCCGGCCAGGTTCGCCGCCCAGACGTTCTCGCTGCTCGAACAGAAGATCGCCTGCAACACCGGCACGTCGAGCGCGGCCAATCCCCGCACCCCCCCGGCCCCCCTCTCCCCACGTGGGCGAGGGGGGAGCAGGGCTTGCTCCCCTCTCCCCTCGTGGGAGAGGGGTCGGGGGTGAGGGGAGCCGCCGGCGCTGACACTCGTCGTCGCGAGGAGCACGTCGATCTCACCCGCGACCAGCGGCAGGATTGCCCCCAGCTGCGGCCCAAAGGCGGCCAGGACGTTGAGGCCGCGCTCCTCCAGGGCATGCACCAGAGCGTCCACGCCCGCGAGGTTTCCGGTGACCCAGTGGGCGCGGTAGAACGCCAGCCCGGCGGTCGGGCGGTCCGGCCGGCGGCAGTGTGCGCGCCACGCGGCGAGGTCGTGAACGTCGGGATGGTCGGGGTGGTAGACGCCGGCCTCAGGCAGCGGCCGCGGCGGGTCGGAACCGAACGCCGTCCCCAGGAAGGTGTCGCCGAGGAAGCGCAGCAGCGCGGTCGCGTTGTCGAGACCCCCCTCGCAGCAGTAATGCAGCACCCGGTCGGCGACCGACAGCGGGACCGTCCCGAGCGCGGCAAGCTCGGCGTCCGGCGCCGCGTCGCCGGGCAGCACGCACAGGGCCAGGTCATGAGCGCGGGCGAGCAGGTGAATCTCTTCCAGCTGCTCGCGCCAGTAACCCAGCCCGCCGAGGGCGCGCAGCACCACCACCCGGCTCTCTTGCAGCACGTCGTCGAGATAGGCGTCCCGGGCGCGGCGGTCGCGCAGGCGGTCGAGGTTGAGCGCGCGGACGGTCGGAAAGCCGTCGGGGAGGCGGGCGATGGCGGCGGACCAGGTGAGCACCTCCGTGTCGGCCGCGGTCAGGAGCACGATGTCGGCGGGCTCCTGGGCGATGGGCGCGAACGGACCCGCCTCGTCCTCGCCCGGCCACGGGCTGAAGCGCAGGTGCGCCAGTTCACTCGGCAGGGGGAGCAGCGTCCCGTGGTCGCGGCAGCGGCGAGCCCACGCCACCAGGACCGCGTAGTCCTCGCGCGTGGTCAGGCGCCCGTACCACGTCTGCTCGTCCGCGGTGTTGACGCAGCAGACGTTCGGCAGGTCGCACGGGCCGAGGCACCCGGAGACGGTCAGCTGGACGATCTTGTTGAGTTTCTCGGCCTTCCAGAGCGGCTTGAGCCAGTCGAGCGGGACGGCGGGCAGGCCGTGGGCCGTCTGGCCGCAGCAGCACCCCTGGCAAAGGACGATCTGAGCAACCGGCCGGCGGCGCGTGCGCAGCCGCTGGCCGGTGTGCGGTAAGGGCAGGTCGGGGAGCGGTCCGAGGTAGTGCATCCCGCTGTTGTATCGACCCCGGCCCCCGCCTGGCCGTATCCTGACTGACAGAAAGCCCACGGGGGCGGCCCGCGGGCTGCTGGGTGACACGCCAACTCTGTTTGGAAACCAGGGTATTGCCTGCCTTTATTATCCACTACCCACGTCACTTCATCCCGATGCAGTACAGGTACTCGTGCGAGCGGATGAAGAGCTGGCCATCGCTGACCGCCGGGCTGGCGTTGAAGATGCTGCGGTCCCCGAGGTCGTTGTGGGCGAGTAGCTCGAACTTGCCGCCGGCGCCGAGGACATAGGTGCCGCTCCGGCGCGTCACCATGTAGATCTTGCCGTCGGCCGCGATCGGCGAATCGTACTCCTGCTGCGTTTCGTACAGGCGCTCCTGATAGACCGTCTTGCCGGTGTCGGCGCGCAGGCAGTGAACGAGGCCGCTGACGTAGAACAGATACTCGCCGACCAGGACGGGCGAGGTTTGATTCGTGCCGCCCGTCTGCCTCCACACGACATGTGTCTTCGTCACGTCGCCGCGGCCGCCGGCGCGGACCGCCATGACCGAGCGCGTCCCGCCCAGGCCCGCCGCCATCACGTAGATGACCCCCTTGCGCGCGATCGGCGACGAGGTTGGCGTGGTCGTGCTGACGCCCTCGCAGTTCCACAGCTTCACGCCTGTGTCAGGGTCGAGACCGAGCAACTCGCCCGCCGTGCTGAAGACCAGCTCCGTCTTGCCGCCAGGCACCTCGACCAGGAGCGGGGTGGACCAGGTGTCGCGGAACCCCCTGGTGCGCCAGACCTGCTTGCCGGTCTTCCGGGCGAGGCCGTAGAGGGATGCCTTCTCGACGGTGGCGTTGACGATGACGAGATCCTTGTAGACGACCGGGCTGGCGGCCGAGCCCCAGCTGTTCAGGCCCTCGCCGACCTCCGTCTGCCAGAGTTGCTTGCCGTCGTAGTCGAACGCGAGAACGCCGGTCCGGCCGAAGAAGACGTAGACGCGCTCGCCGTCGGCTGCGGGGGTGCTCGACGAGTAGCCGTGCTGGGTGTGGTAGGTGTTGTAATCGTTCTCGGGGAGTTTCGCCGGGATCTCCTTGTGCCAGAGGACGGCGCCGTTCTTGCGGTCGAAGCAGAGGAGGTGGCGGCGGATCTTCTCGACGTCGCCCTTGCGGGCAGCCTCGTGGCCGGTGAAGCAGGTGACGAAGACGCGGCCCTTCGAGACGATCGGGCTCGACGTGCCGGGGCCGGGCAGCTTCACCTTCCAGGCGACATTTTCCTTCGGCCCCCACTTGACCGGCAGACCCGTTTCGGAGCTGGTGCCGTCGCCGTTGGGACCGCGGAAGCCCGGCCAGTCGGCGCCGAGCGAGACGAGGACGCCCACCACGGCGCCGAGAGCTGTGAGTCGATTCCGATTTGCCGTCATGACTTTCTCCCACATCAACCGAGAAGGGATCCCACCTACCTGTGCTGGATTTTAGGGTCAAGCTCTCCCACCGAACTCTCGATACCGCGCGATGGCCGATTTTTTTCCTGGCTCCCCGGAGCGCCCTGACTGTTCTTCGTGCCGCTTGCGGCTCGCCGGACAGTGGATAGAATCGTTGTACCCCAGCCTGCCGAGCACGCTGGTGTCTGCCGGCAGAAAACCCCGTATGCAGCGCAGGCCACTCCCGATCCACGGACGCGGCGCCGCCAACAATCCGCCCAACCGCTTCGAGCGCATCCACTACGAACCCGGCCCGGACCTCGACGCCAGCGACGCGCCCGCGCCGGCAACACCGTTCTACCGCGACCTCTCGCGGTCCGTCCAGATCGTCTCGAAGGTGGTGAAGTTCCATTCGCCCGTGGCCTGGTCCAGAACACAAGTAACGCTCTTGTATTTGCCCAGATCGATGGCCAGAATGGTGAGACTCGCGGTAGGATTCATTGCGGGGTTAGCGCCGTTCCGCGCTGACGCTGCGGGCTCGGACAGGAGCTTGGTCCGCCAGTCCCAGGTCTCGCGCTACCACACGCTCCACGGCTTGCATGGATGCTTTCAGCAGCGGAGGAGACGACACTGATGGAGGTGGTTCCGGCGACGGACGCGGACGTACCCGCCCTGTGCGCACTGCTCGGCGTCCTGTTCGCCCAGGAGGCTGAGTTCCACCCCGACCCGGAGCGGCAGGCAGTCGGACTGCGGGCCATCCTCGGCCGCCCGGAGGTGGGGCAGGTGCTGGTGCTGCGGGACGGGCCGGCGGTGGTCGGCATGGTTAGTCTCCTGTTTCTGCCGTCCACCGCACTGGGCGGTCGGGTCGCGCTGCTGGAGGACATGGTGATCCGGCCGGACGTCCGCGGCGGCGGGGCCGGTTCGCGGCTGCTGAGGGAGGCCGTCGCGTTCGCGCGGTCGGCCGGGTGCCTGCGAATCACGCTGCTGACCGACGCCGACAATGCGGCCGCCCAGCGGTTCTATGCCCGGCATGGGTTCGGGCGGTCGGCGATGATCCCGATGCGGCTACCGCTCGGGTAGCCAGGGTACGCCGCACCGGGTGCTGCACCCGCCCGCAACGCGCTCTAACTGTTCGACATGGCCGCGTTACCTTTGCGAAAGGAGTACCGTATGGTCCGTTTCGTCCTCCTGTTGCAGTTCACCGACAAGGGTCTCGGAGCTGTCAAGGACTCACCGACCCGTGCCCATGAGTTCGCGGACCTTGCCGCGCGGGCGGGCGCCCGGATCGAGGCGCAGTTCTGGTTGACGGGGGAGTACGACGGCCTCGTCATCGTTTCCGCTGCTACGGCAGACGCCGTCGCCGCCCTGGCCTTGCAACTCAGTAGCCGCGGGTTCGTGCGAACGCACCTCTACCGGGCCTATGACGAGGCCGAGATGCGCGCGGCCCTTGCCAAGATCTAGCACGCGCCGGGCAGTCCGGCGCTTCCCGCGCCAACCGTGGCGGTTCGGCGCCTGCGATCGCGCTGGCGTCGTGACACCTGGCTCAGCTGCCCAGTTGCGCGAACACGGCATCCAGCGCCGCCAGGCTCTGCGCTCCGGCATCCAGCGTCGCCGCCTGCCGTTCGGGAGCCTCATCTGGGGCCTCACGCTCTCTTGATCCGGGTGAATGTCGCGGTTTGGGCGCAACGGCGGGCGAGCGAGCCAACGCCGCTCCTGCGCTGGCGGTTTCGTTCTGCTGCACTGACGTCAGGTCAAGGGAGCCACTGCGGGTGAGGGCAGCGGGAACCGCCCTCCGTGCGAAAGCGGCGCCGTCGGTCCTCAGGAAAGCGTCGAGGCCGTCCCAGTCGCCAACGACGGGCCGCCAGCCAGCCGCGCCGTAGGCGAAGGGGCCGTAATCCGGCGCCCCCGGGCTGTTGCTGTTCTTCAGATACCAGGTTGCCGCCGCCTGCCCGAACTGCCCGAAGGG
>JADLBT010000444.1 GCA_020847555.1 Gemmataceae bacterium | reverse complement strand
CGGGCGCACGTTTGTGGTGGCGGTGGGGCCGAGGTACGAACTGCTAGCGCTGAACGACCTGGGCGTGCGCGGCATGTACAACGCCAGCCTTGCGGTCGCGAACGGCCGGCTGTTCCTGCGTTCGGAGCGGACTCTGTACTGCCTGGGCAAGCAGTGACCGTCGCGGGCGCGCCTACCGATTCTGCGCGCGGGGCAGCGGGGCCGCCGGGTAGCTGGCCAGCTGCTCGCTGATCTGAACGAGCCAGTTCTCCCACTGCGCCCGGGTCGCTCGGTTGCCACCCGTGTTGAACGCCGAATCGGGCATGCGCCGCGGGTCGCGCACGTCCTCCAGCGCACCCTTGACCGCCTGCTGCGCCGCCTCGACGGCGTCGCGCGCCAGCGGGGTTTCCGCCGCCGTCCGACAGCAGTTCAGGAGCTTCAAGCAAACCATCAGCCCCTCAACGCGCCCGCGGAAACGCCCGGCCAGCGTCTTGTAACGGCGCAGCGCCTCCGGCAGGCCGTTCGGCTGTTCGTAGATGCAGTCGGCGGCCGTCAACAGCGCCTTGGCGAGCAGCGCCTTCTCCGTGGCCGGCGCGGTGCGCGCCGCCGCGCGCTGCTCCAGGTCGTCGGCGAGCTTCTGATAAATGACGCGCGCCTTCTCCAGATTCTCCTGATGAGCGCTGCGGTAGAAGAGACGCTTTGTCCCGGGCAGGTTCTCCTGCGTGTTCTCCTGCTTCGCCTGCTCGGCGCGTTGGCGGTAGCACTCCCCGAGGCGGTCGCGTCCCGTCAGTGCATCCGGGTTGTCCGGGTACTTGCCGAGCGCCTGCTCCAGCCGGAATGCGGCGTCGTCGAAGCGCTTCTGCTGGAACAGCAGGTCCGCCAGCCGGTACAACCCCTGCTCCTCCGCCTGCCGGTCCGACGCCGGCCCGGCCAGCTCGAGCACCTGCTTGAGAACCGCCTCTGCCTGCTTCAGGTCGCCCTGCTCGATCGCCAATTCGGCCAGCTCCAGTCGAGCCCGAAACGCCAGTGGGCTGCGCGGGAACTGGATGCACTGCTCGTATGCCTTCACCGCCAGGTCGGCCTGCCGGGCCGCCCGGTGCGCGGCGGCGAGGGCGAACCAGCCCTCGACCTTGCGCTCCGGCGCCGGCTCCAGCTCGACGAACTGCTGCCACAGGGCGATGGCTTCGACGTGATCGCGCGCCCGCGCGGCGCAGTCGGCTCCGCACCGGAGCCGGGCCGCCTTCTCCGCGGGCGTGCGCCCCGCGGCCGCCTGCTTGTACGCCGCGGCCGCGCGCCGGTACAGAACGCGGGCCTGATCCTCCAGCGACGCCGCCGCCGGCCCGACGTCCTGCCGCGGCCGTGCCAGCAGCGCGGCCGCGTGTGCCTCCGTGGCCTGTGCCAGGCACTCCTCGGCAACGCCTGGCAGCGCGATCCGGCGGTACAACTCGGCCAGCTGGGCGGCGTGCTCGTGGTCCTGCCCCTCGCGATACGTCCGGCATCCGGCCTCGCACAGCGCGCGCGCCCGATCCAGGCCGAGTACCCGGTTCTGGTAGTCCTTGGCGGTCTGCACCTTTTCCAGGGCGGTGCGGAACCACCCGAGGGCGGTGGCCGGCTCCTTCCCGCGCAGCCGCAGCTCGCCGAGGCGCAGCGCGGCCGCCTGCCCGGCCGGCCCGCCCAAACGCACCGCCTCGCGCCAGGCAGCGTCCGCGGCCGCGTCCTCGCGCGGCTCCGTCGAGGCGTGGCACAGGCCGAGAGAATAGAGAATCTGGCCTTTCCCGCCAGGCACCGCCGTCGGATCGGTCAGCAGCTCCTTCCAGAGCGGGACGGCGTGCGCCCACAGCCCCTCCTCCTGGGCTGTCCGGGCCTGGAGGTAGCGGGCCTTGAGGGCGACCTCGCGCGGCGAGCCGGCGCCGACGTGGCGCAGCACCTTCAGCGCCTCCGGCCGCAGCCCCTTGCGCAGCAGCAGCTCGGCCCGGAGCAGCCACGCGGCGCCGGCGGCCGCCTCGCTCTCAGTGTGCTCCAGTTGCTTCTGGTTCGCCTTGAGGGCCGCGTCGAGATCCGGCGTCGGCAGACGCAGGTAGGCCTTCGCCAGGATGCCATATGCCTCCGCCGGGTCGTCCGCCCCCTGCGCGGCGGTTCGGTTCAGGTGGTCGATGACGCGCGGCAGGTCGCCCCCGGAAAGATAGAGGAGTTTGCCGAGGTAGTATTGCAGCCGCGGCTGGTCCGCCGACGCAAGGCCGCGCGCCTCGGCCAGCTCCAGGTGAGCGAACGCCTTTTTGCGCTCTTCCTTCGCACGCTCCGGGGCGTTGCCGCGGGCCAGGTGGTCCGCCAGGCGGGCGTACACGAGGCCGGCGAGGAAGTGTGCCTCCGGCGTCCGCGGCGACTGCGAGCCGACGCGCGTGAGGATGACCTCGGCCAGCGGAACCAGGCCCTCCGGGGCGGTGCGCGGATTGCGGAGCGCCTCGCGGAGTTCGGCGATCTCCTGGGTGAGCGGATCGCCGACGGCCGGCCGGCCGAGCGCAGCCGCGCCGATCATCAGCGCCACCGCGGCCAGCCCGGTGAAGAAGGTCGGCACCTGCCACAGGTCGCGGGGAGCCTGACGGGGCCGGTCGGCCGCCGCCTGCCGCAACAACACATTCGGGGCCGTTTGTGTACTCATGTCCTCGCCCCATCCCGCCAGGGTCCGCCGTCACCCCACCACGGGGCGCGAAGTTGTGGCATATTCGCGCCAACCTGTCAAGAGCCCTCCGGTAGCACTCGTCAAGCCCACGGATGGCAGCCCGTGGACCAGGTCGCCAGCGTCTCGCCCACGGACCGCTACCCGTGGGCTTGGCCAATCCCCTCTCCCCACTGCTGCTTCCGTCGTCCAGCGCGCTAAACGTCTGGCGCTAACTGATGAAAACACGCGCGCCGCCGGCCCGGTCACGGAGAGGGCTCTCGTTCATCGGTAACACCAATCCCTCCAGGTGGTTGTGGCGACCAGCGCAATCCAATCCCAAACGGGCATGGCGGTTGCATAAACAGGAGACAGCTCGCCCGAGTTGCTCGGACCCCGGATCGAGTATCAACGCATCGCCCCAACGGAGTCAAGGTCATGGAATTTCGCTGGATAGCCGTTGTGGCGTTGTGGACGCTGCTCGTGGGGCCTGTCTTCGACAACACGCGCAAACCGTCGGCACGCGCGGTCAACGGGCACTCCCTCACAAAGACCGCGGCGGCCGCGCCCACACTGCCTCTCACCCCTCGACGTTGAACGACTCCGTCGCGAAACCCACCACTTCCTCTTT
>JADLBT010000443.1 GCA_020847555.1 Gemmataceae bacterium | reverse complement strand
GGCTGGCCCCGGCTCGTCTGCTTATAATGACCTTTTTGGCTACGAGCCTCCTGCCGTTGGCGCACCCATGACGGAACCGAAAGAACCGCGCAACCTGTTTTATTTCCTCCTGCTCCTCGCCAGCCTGGTGTTCACGATCAACGCGGTCGCCCTGGCGATCATCCCGATCATCGAGGAGAAGGCCCGCGACGCCGGCGCCGCGGTGCCGTCCGACCCGTTCCGCGACGCCCTCCGCACCGACGGGTGGCGCTGGCTCCTCTACGAGGTCGGTGCCATCATCGTCTTCGGCCTGCTCAGCATGGGCCTGGACCGACTACGGCGCTTGCAAAAGGAGCGGGCGCAGGCGACAATGCCCCCAGCTACCGACACGTCTCCGCCCCCCTGACCGCGCTGAGGTCGCACCATGGCATCCCTCGCGAAACGTGCCGAAGAACTTCGCCGGCAAATCAACTACCACAACTACAAATACTACGTCGAATCGCAGCCCGAGATCTCCGACCTGGAGTTCGACCGACTGCTGCGCGAGCTGGAGAACCTGGAGAAGGCCCACCCGGAGTTGATCACCCCCGATAGCCCTACCCAGCATCCCGGCGGGGAGCCGATCAGCGCCTTCGCGACGGTCACCCACCGCTATCCGATGCTGTCGCTCGACAAGAGCAACAGCACCGACGACCTGCGCGACTTCGACGGCCGCGTCCGCAAGCTGCTCAAAAAGGGCGAGCCAGTCCGGTACGTCGTCGAGCCGAAGATCGACGGCGTTTCGATCTCACTGATCTACGAACACGGTCTGTTCACCCTGGGCGCGACCCGCGGGGACGGCGAGCGCGGCGAGGACGTGACGCACAACCTCAGGACGGTGCGCAACCTCCCGCGGCGGCTCCACACCGACGACCCGCCGCGGCTGTTCGAGGCCCGCGGCGAGATCTACATGTCCCGGGCCGACTTCGCCCGCTTCAACGCCGAGCTGGAGGCGAAGGGGGAGAAGAAGGCGGCCAACCCGCGCAACCTCACCTCCGGCTCCCTCCACCAGCTCGACCCGAAGATCTGCGCCCGCCGCCGCCTGCGTCTGTTCGCCTACGCCACCGGGGTGAACGAAGGGCTCGAAATTACCTCGCACCTGGAGTTGCTCGACCTGCTCCGTCGCTTCGGCTTCCCGGTCAACTCGCACATCCGCGCTTTCGACGCCATCGACGGCGTGATTGCGTACATCGAGAGCTGGAAGGACAAGCGGCACGACCTCGATTACGAAACCGACGGCATGGTCATCAAGGTCGATAGCTTCGAGCAGCGCCGGCGGCTCGGGGCGAACTCCAAGGCGCCGCGCTGGGCGATCGCGTTCAAGTTCGAGACGGAGCAGGCCATCACCCGTATCGCCGACATCGACCTGAGCGTCGGCAAGGACGGCGTGCTGACGCCGGTCGCTCGCCTCGACCCGCCGGTCGCACTGTGCGGGACGACGGTTTCCAACGCCACCCTGCACAACGCCCGCCAGCTCGCCCAGAAGGAT
The DNA here is from genome assembly GCA_020847555.1 of Gemmataceae bacterium. The sequence goes on along the minus strand of JADLBT010000443.1, from coordinate 33,219 downwards.
ATCCGCATCGGCGATCAGGTGGTCGTCATCAAGGCGAACGACATCATCCCGCAGGTGGTCCAGTCGCTCAAGGAGTTGCGGACCGGGGACGAGAAGGTGTTCGTGTTCCCGAAGACCTGCCCGGTGTGCGGCGCCCCAACGATGACCGACGACGTGCGCTACTACTGCACCGGGGCTGACTGCCCGGCCCAGCTGCAGGCGCGCCTGGAGACGTTCGGCAAGCGCACACGCATGGACATCGACGGCCTCGGCGAGGAGATCTGCAAGCAGCTCGTGGCGAGCGGGCTGGTGAAGTCGGTGGCCGACCTGTACCGGCTGACGGTCGATCAGCTGGCGACACTGGAGCGGATGGGCAAGAAGTCGGCCCAGAACCTGGTCACGGCCATCGCCGCCAGCAAGTCGCGCGGCCTGACGCGCCTGCTCGCGGCCCTCAGCATTCCAATGATCGGCGAGAGCATGGCCGAGCTGCTCACGGGCGAGTTCCGCAGCGCCGACGACCTGTTCGCGGCCCCGCAGGAGAAGCTCGCGAAGATCAAGGGGTTCGGCCCGGTACGCGCCGAGAGCGTCCACGACTTCCTGCACAGCACGAGCGGCCAGAAGCTGTTCGAGGAGTTGCGCGAGCTGGGCGTCAAGCTGACCGAGGCCGCGCAGGCCGCGCCGGCCGGCGGCGCCATCCTGGCTGGCAAAACGTTCGTGGCCACCGGCACGCTCAAGAACTATTCGCGCGAGGCCATCGAGGATACGATCAAGGCGCTCGGCGGCAAGGCGACCGGCAGCGTCTCGTCGAAGACGGATTACGTCATCGCTGGCGAGGCGGCGGGCAGCAAGCTCGCCAAGGCGAAGGAACTGGGCGTTCCAGTGCTGACGGAGGAGGAGTTCGATAAGCTGATCGGCAAGAAGCCCGCGCGCACCCCGCCGGCCTCCCAACCGAAGCAGGCCGGCAAGCACGTGGCGCGGGAGCTTTTCTCCGAGTGACCCTCCACGGCGGGCCGGGGGGCACGGCGCGCTGCGGGACAGGGTGGCACCGGCTCCGGGAGAGATGATGAAACGCGCCCTTCGCACCCTGCTCAACACCCTGCTCTGCTGTGTTGCGCTGCCGCTGCTCCTGCTCATTTTGCTCATCCTCGCCATCCCGCTTGGCTTCTTTTTCGGCGCCATCTTTCTGGCTCTCTTCTACGGACTCGGCAAGGAGGGGCTGGATCGGAAACTGTGGGGACCGCAACCCGTGAATGCGGACCGCGGCGGCTGGAAAGGGGCCGTCTCAACCGGCCTGTGGGTGCTCCTGGTCTGGGGCCTCCCGCTCGGGCTTCTGGCCTGGATCGTGTGAGCGCGCAACCCAGCGCCGGGCGCGTGGGGGCTCCGGGAGAACGGGAGTATCACCGTGAAACTTTATGTGCTGGGCAACGCCCACCGGGCCGGCGTCCGCGAGGAGGCCGACCGCTTGCTGCCCTTCCTGCGGGAGCGCTGTGAGGTTCTCGTTTGCGATCTGTTCCAGGAGTGCGACCTCGCCACCCTCCCCGCCGCCGACATCGCCCTCGTGCTCGGCGGCGACGGCGCCATCCTCCGCGCCGCGCGCCAGATGGGCTACCGCCAGACCCCCGTTCTCGGCGTCAACCTCGGCCGCCTCGGGTTCCTCGCCGACCTGAGCCCCGACGCGCTGCGGGCGAGCTTCCCGCAGGTACTACGCGGCGACTACCGCGTCACCCACCCGCTCATGTTCGAGTGCCTGGTCGAGAAGGACGGCTCCTCCGACCCGGTCCTCCCCAGGCGCCCGCTGCTGGGTCTGAACGAGGTGCTGTTCCACACTGCCCCGCCGGTCCGCATGCTCGATCTCGACCTGGCGGTGGACGGGAACATCGTCGCCCGGTTCAGCGGCGACGGCCTGATCGTCAGTACCCCGGTCGGTTCGACGGCCCACAGCCTGTCGGCCGGCGGGCCGATCCTCAGCCAGGAGCTGCAGGCGTTCGTCATCACGCCCATCTGTCCGCACACCCTTACCTACCGCCCGGTGGTCGATTCCGCCGATATGGTCTACACCATCACCATGCCGCGCGACGGCAGCGAGGCCATCCTGATCGTGGACGGCCAGGAGACGTTCCCGCTGTCGCCACAACACCGGATCGTGATCCGGCGGGCGCCGGTGTCGTTCGGCCTGGTCAAGGTGCCGGGCCACAGCTTCTACCGGACACTGCGCGACAAGCTCCGCTGGGGGGCCGGGCCGAACTACCGGGCGAACCCTGAACCGCCCGGCGACGTATAGGCCACAGCGGCCCCCGTGGGGCAGGCAGGAATGCCTGCCCCACGAAGAGGCGCTACTCATGACCGTGTGCAAGCGCGCGATCTATTCCGGGACGGTTCAGGGCGTCGGCTTCCGTTACTCGACCCGACGGGTTGCCGAGTCCTTCGCCGTCGCCGGTTCCGTTCGTAACCTCCCCGACGGCACGGTGGAACTGGTCGCCGAGGGGCAGGCCGACGAGGTCGAGCGCTTCCTCGGCGCGGTCGAGCGTCAGCTGGCCGGCTACATCGAGAACCGGACGATCCACGACGAACCCCCCGGCGGTCACCGCGGCTTCACGATCCGCCGCTGACCGCCTCCGACGCGCACCATCATGGAACCGTCGTTCGTTACTCTGCTGCTGACCTGCTCCATCCTGGCCCTGATCCAGCTGGCGGCCGCCGTGCCGTGGCTCGCCGCCCTGGACTACCGCGGGTTCCTGGCCCTGATCCGGCGGCCCGTGACCTGGGTGTGGGGCGCGGCCGGAGTCGTCGCCGGGGGTGCGGCCCTCGCCTTTCTGCTCGGCGCCAATAACGAGCGCGATACCCTGGGCGCGTTCGGCCGGTTGTACGGCGCGATCCTCCAGATCCAGCTGAGTGCGGACTTCTTCGTCCTCGTGTTCGGCCTGCTGCTCCTGCTGTGGGCCAAGGGCGGGGCCGTCGCCCTGGCAGCGTTCCGCGAGAGCCTCCGCCAGCCGATGTTCTGGATGCTGTTCGGTTTGGCGCTGTTCCTGATGTGGGTCATCCCGCTCCTGCCGTACTTCACCCTCGGCGAAGACCTCAAAATGGTCAAGGAGCTGGGGTACGACGTGATCATGCTGTTCACCGTCGTCTTCGCCATCATCGCCGGCAGTTCGTCCGTCAGCGAGGAGATCGAGGGCCGGACCGCCATCACGCTGATGAGCAAGCCGGTGTCGCGCCGCCAGTTCCTGCTCGGCAAGTTCGCCGGGTTCCTGATGGCGTCGCTGGTGATGGTGTCGCTGCTGGGGTGGTTCCTGGTGTGGATGTTTCTGTTCAAGCAGAACCTCGACCCACCGATCGACCCCAAGGACCGGGTCGCCGACCCGGCGTGGGTGCTTCGATTCGTCAACGAGAACGTCCCGGCCGGCGAGGCGGCCGGCTTCGTGCGCGGCCTGGGGCTGTGGTTCGACGACTCGGTCAGCGTCCTGCCGGGTCTGACCATTGTCTCCTGTCAGGTCATGGTCCTGCTCGCCATCGCGACCGCCCTGGCGACGCGCATCCCGATGATGGTGAACGTGCCGATCTGCATCGCCTTCTACTTCCTCGGCCACCTCACGCCGGTGCTGCTAGCCGTCTCGCGCGGCCGCAGCCGGCTCGTCGAGTTCATGGCTCAGGTGTTCGACACGATCCTGCCCGGATTGGAGCATTTCAGCCTCGGAGCGACCATCGTGCGCGACGCTCCTCTGCCGCCGGCTGACTTTGCTCTGTACACCGCCAACGTGTCGCTGTACGCTGTCATGTACACGGCAATCGCGCTGCTGTTCGGGCTGATTCTCTTCGAGGATCGCGATCTGGCGTGACGTCGCTCGCGGCGCCAGGGGAGTGGCCCTGAACGGAGAAACTTCTCCCTGTTTCGTCCTGTCGTACCTATGGACCAACGAGCCGCTTTTGCCCGGGCCCGGACCTTTCTCAATTACCACCCGGTCGCGAAGTGGTCTGCCCTCGTGGCGGCGGTCCTGACCGGAGTGCTCTACGTCCTGCTGCTGATGGTCCTCGGTCTGTTCGCCGACCTGGCGATTAACCGCGGCCACATCCCGGCCTACCAGCACCTCCCGTCCCAGCAGCGCGCCACCTTCCGCGAGCAGTGGAAGGAGCCGCTGGCGCACTTCACCCCGGCCGACGGCCGGGACGCGCTGAAGGAGCTGGATCCGAAGAGCGAACACAGCAAGGAGTTGCGCGCCGGGTGGAAGCAGTTCCTCAAGGAAGCCGGGGTCCGGGAGCCGGGCGAAAGTGCCGGGTCGGCCCCGCCGGCGGGGCCAACGGACGCGACCGCCGAGCGCGCCCTCGGACTCCTCGGCGCGGTCAGGGCGGTCGGCGTCGAGGAGGGCCGGGCCGAGGAACTCACGAAACTCTGCCTCCGCGACCCGTCCAAACTGGAGCCGCGCGAGCGCGAGCTGCGACACGAGGTACTCTGGCGCGTCCACCTGGACCGTTACCTGCGTGACGCGGTCGGGACCGAGGCGGCGGACAAGCTTCGCGACCACTTCGTGAACGGAACCCCCAGCCGCGGGGACGAAAGCAAGCGGCTGCCGGACGGCGTCAAGCAGCTCGGGACGGACGCGGCCCTGATGCACGACGTGCGCGACGTCGGCCTGCTCAGCACCGTCGTCGGCACCCGCAACCGGGCCGACGGCGGGCTTCTGGCGGCGCTCGCCAGCTGGAACGAGTGGGCGTGGGCGAGCGGGTTCCTTAGTTACCTGACCGGGCTGTTGCTGGTCGCCGTCGGCGTCGCCCTGCTGCGGGCTCTGTGTCTGTTTGGCGGCACGTACATGGCGACCCTCGCCACCGCCGAGGCGACTACCCGGCTGCGCCGGGCTGTCTACCACCACACCTACCGGCTGGGCACGCTGGCCGTGCGCGCCCTCGGCCCGGCGGAGGCAGTCGGGGTTTCCACGCGCCACGTCGAGGCGGTCCACGACGGGCTGTTTGCCTGGCTGACCGTGGTGTTCCGGGAGCCGGCCAAGTTTATCCTCCTGCTCGTCTTCGCCCTGATGGTCAACTTCTGGCTGGCGCTGGCGTTCCTGCTTTTCGCGGTCCTCGTCTGGCTGGTCGGCGGGCAGGTGGCCGCCTACTTCCGCCGCCGCGGCCGGGCGGCCGCCCACCGGGCCGCCGAGCAGCTCTCCCTGCTGCAGGAGAGCCTGATGATGATGCGGCTGGTGAAGGTCTACCTGATGGAGTTGTTCAACCAGTCGCGTGTCGAGCGCCAGCTGGCCCGATATGCGTCCGCCCAGACGCGCCGCTACCGGGGCGAGGCGATCTACCGCCCGGTCCTGGGATTCATGGGTCTGTTCGCCGTCCTGATCCTGCTGTACGTCGTCGGCATCGTCATCCTGAACGGCCAGATCAGTGTGACCAGTGCCGTCGTCCTGGCGACCGCGCTGGTCAGCCTGTACTGGCCGACGGTCCAGTGGCTGGAGAACCGGCGCGTGGTGCGCCGCGGACGCGACTCGGCCGTCGCCGTCTTCAAGTTCCTCGACCGGCCCGGCGGCGTCGGCCAGGTCGTGGAGGCCGAGTTCCTCTCGCCGCTGGCCAAGCGGCTGGAGTTCGACAACGTCACCCTGCACGAACCCGGCACCGGCCGCAAGCTGCTGGACGGCGTCAGCCTGACCGTTCAGGCCGGGCAGCGGGTCGCCCTCGTCGGCCCGGACGACATGGAGAAGCACGCCCTGGTCTACCTGATCCCGCGCTTCCTCGACCCGTCGTCCGGCGAGATCCGCATCGACAGCCACAACCTGCGCTGGGTGACGCTCGACTCGTTGCGAGCCCAGATCGCCATCGTGATGCAGCACAATCTGGTGTTCAACGACACAGTCGCGAACAACATCGGCTGCGGCGATCCGGCGTCCACGTTGCCGAAGATCATCGAGGCGGCCAAGACGGCCCACGCCCATCAGTTCATCCAGAAGCTGCCGCAGGGGTACGAAACGCCCATCGGCGAGCTGGGGTACGCGCTCAAGCCGGGCGAACAGTTCCGCATCGCCCTCGCCCGGGCCATCCTGCGCGACCCGGCCCTGCTGATCATCGAGGAGCCGGCCCAACCGCTCGACGAGAACACCAAGGCGCTGCTCGACGACACGTTCGCCCGGGTGCTCCCGGGCCGGACGACGATCTTCCTGCCGCACCGCCTTTCGACGATCCGCCACTGTGACACGGTCTTCCTCCTGTACAACGGGCGGATCGAGGCGCGCGGCGACCATCGCGAACTGCTCAAGGAGTACGAGTTGTACCGCCACCTCCAGTACCTGGAGTTCAACGAGTTCGCCGGTATCCTCGGCGGCCCGTCGGCGGTAGGCGTCAAGGCGGAGTAACTCACCGCGAGCGCCGGCGGGCGGTTAGCCCGCGCGCTGGCGCTCGCGGCGGGTAACCTGCCAGAATCAATCGGCCCGCGCTCCGGTGCGCGGCCGATACCGAGCGCGGGAAGAGGCATGCACGACGCACCGATGCAGACACTGGCCCACGCGGTCCGCCAGCACGGCCTGGTCCGCTTCATCGAGCACTTCGCCCAGCAGTTCCCCGACTGCCACCTCAAGGACGTCGTCGTCGAGGAGATGGACGCTCACCGCGGCATGGTCGTCAACGGCCGCCGGGTCGTGAACTTCGGGTCCGACAGCTTCCTGGGGCTGGACCAGGATCCGCGCGTCCGGGAAGCGGTCGTCCGCGGGGTCGGGAAGTGGGGCACCCACAATGGCGCGTCGCGGGCGTTCGCGTCGGTCCGGGCGAACGTTGACGCCGAGGAGAAGTTGGCGCAGTGGCTCGGCGTCGAGGCGACGCTCATCTACCCGTCGGTGACGCTGGCGAACCTGGGCGCCATCCCCGGCCTGGTCGGGCGGCGGGACGTGCTGGTCGTGGACGAGCACGCCCACAACTCCATCCAGGAGGGGGCGAAGGTCGCCCGCGCGAACGGGGTGCGGCTACTGCCGTTCGCGCACGGCGACCCGCTCGACCTGGAGCGGGCGCTGCGGGAGGCCGGCGACTACCGGGTCGCGGTCGTGGCGATCGACGGCGTCTACAGCATGACCGGCGCCCTGCCGCCGCTGAAGGCGCTGAACGAGGTGTGCCAGCGGAGCCGCGCGGTCCTGTACGTGGACGACGCCCACGGCACCGGCGTCCTCGGCCGGCGGGGGCGCGGCACCGTGCTGGACGCGCTGGGCAACTACGACAACACGTTCGTCGTCGGGTCGCTGTCGAAGGCGTTCTCGTGCGCCGGCGGGTTCATCGGCTGCACCCGGGAGTTCCAGCGGCTGCTGAAGATGCGCTCGAACACGTACATCTTCGGCGGCCCGGTCCCGCCGCCGTACCTGGAAGGGGTCTGCGCCGTCTGTGACATCCTGATGTCACCGGAGTACGACCTGCTGGCGGACCGGCTGAAGGCGAACCTGCGCCGGCTGATCGACGGGGCGAACCGGCTCGGGCTGGCAGTCCTCGGCGGCGAGACGCCGATCGTGTCGGTGCTGGTCGGGGACGAGGCAGCGACCCTCAGCGCCGGCCGGCTGCTGTTCGAGGCGGGGTACTACATCCAGTCGGTAACGTTCCCGGCGGTGCCGTACCACGGCGGGGTGCTGCGCATCCAGGTGAACGCCAATCACTGGCCCGAGTCGATCGACGGGCTACTCGACGCCCTCCGGCAGCTTCAGCGGGTCATCCCTCTGCCGGGGCCGGACGCGCTGAACCACGCCGCGTAATGGCCGCGCGCTGTGGGAGGCGGCTCCGCCTGCCGATTGGGCGAGAGATCGGCGGGCGGAGCCGCCTCCTGCAAAACCCTCAAACTACCCTTCAGCGCTGCCAGTCCACCCGCACGCGGCTCGCCGCGCCGGCCTTGCCCCACTGGTTGACGCTGCGCACCGCCAGCTCGTTCCGGCCCGGCTGCAGCCGCCACACAAACGAAACCGACGTCGCCTGCCACGCCGACTCCTTCTCGCCCTGCTTCTCCAGCCGCGCCAGGTTCGGCGTGTGCGTCTCCAGATCGACGCGCAGCTCGCCCGGCTTGCCCGTCCTGCTCAGGTGGATCCGCGTCCAGGCGAGGGTCCAGTCGATGTCCTGAGGCCGGGTCGGCGTAAGCGGGTGCGAGTACTCCGGTGAGATGCGCGGGTCGTCGGCCGAGTCGCCCACCCAGCAATAGCCGTCGTAGAAGTACGACGACCACCCCTGGTACAGCTCGCCCGGCACCAGGGATGCCAGGAAGTTGTTCCGGGCCGGGAAGGCGTAGCGGCGGTAGTTCTCGATGCCGCAGACCGGGAATTTCTTCAGGTCCGCGACCGGGACCGCGGCCGGCACCGGCGGATACTTCTTCTTCCCCCCGGGCACGGGCCGGCAGAGGGAGGCGAGCTTCGCGGCCAACGGCGGCGGCGTGAAGTGGACGGTGATGCCGTCCGTCTTGCCGTCCCGATACGCGACATGCAGTTCCAGGGCGCTGAGCGGGACGCCGCCGCGCTCGAAGTGCAGCCCCACGTCGGCGCGCTGGGCCGAGTTGCCCGCGTCCATCATCACCCACTTATCGAACTGGCGGACGTAGACCTCGGCGACGCAGTGGTGGTCGAGGATGCAGTGGCGCGCGTCCCACCCCAGGGCGAGGCAGCACTGGGTGAATACGGCCGCGTAGTGCGTACACATCGTCAGGCAGTCGGACTGGTCCTTGCTCTCCAGGATGATATGCGCGTCCCACGGCGGCATCCACTGCGCCGGGTGGCCGCTCCACGCCGTGTGCCACTGGTTGCGCACCCAGTAGCGCAGCAGCATCAGCTGCTCCATCTCGGTCTGGCCCGGGGCGATCACGTCGTCGAGCTTGTAGCGCTCGCGCAACAGCTTCACCCGCGGGGAAGGCGGCTGGTAGACAAACCGCGTCGAGCCGATGCGGATCGCGCGCGGCCGCCCGGTCGGCGGGGTGACGGTGAGTTTGTCCGACGGGGCCGCGTCGGGCTGGAAGTCAAACGCAAGGTCGAACCGGGCTGGCACGCGCGGGGTGGCGAGCGGGCGCGTGGTCTGGAGGTCAAACCTGAGCTGGACCCAGCGGTGCCGTTGCGCCGCGCCGTCCGGCCGGTAATCCGTGCCGAGCGGCACCCAGCCGGTCCAGTTCTGCTCGTCGGGGGTGGGGGTGGTGCCGGTCCGGACCGAGACAGTCAGGCGTGTGCCGTCGGGCTGCCCGCGCGTCAGGGCGGCGAGGCTGCGGAGCGCGACCACCGTGCCGGGCGTCCCGACCGCGCCGGTCCGCGCCGCCCACAGGTCGAATGGCTGCGACGTCGCCCACCCGCGGGCCGGGTGGCGGCCCACGCGCAGGCGGATCAGGTACTCACCCGGGCCGGCACCCTTCGCGCCGAGCGCCTCGTTCGTCCAGGTCTTGCCTCCGTCGGTGCTCTTGTAACTGCGGCCCGGCGCCCGCCCCGGTTCCAGCAGCAGGCTCCCGCGGCCGCTCAAAATCACCTCGTTCTCGCCCTTGCGCAGCACCTCGACCGGGATCGTGGCGCGATTCCACCCGGTCGAGACGAGGCGCTGCGGCGGCGACACCTCCGCCCCGTTAACGCGCACCTGCCTGGCGCTGCCGAAGAAGAACAGCTCCGCGCCGTTCACCTGCGGGCTGTCGAGCACGAACACCTTCTTGACCTGGACGCGGTCGCCGAGCGCCTCCGTCTGGCGGTAGTCGGTGGTCCCCATCTCGTCGGTGAGGAGTACCGACCCGGCCAGCCGGATCGACTGGTCCTTCGCGTCGGTGACCACGCCGGGGCCGAGCAGGAAGCGGAGGGTGTCGTGGGCCTGGTCGGCCGCGCCGGGCTGGAACGAGCGCGTCGCCCGACCGGCCGGCGCCTGTCCCCACGCGGGCAGGGCCGCGAGTCCGAGGGCCAGCACGACGAACAGCAGGCGCGAGCAGGCACGTTGCATGGGACAACTCCAAACTCCGCTGGACCCGCTGTGCGGGAAGAACCAGGAACTAAACAATTACCCCAATCTACGAAACTAACCGCAGAAACAAGGGGCTAGCAGACCACCACCCTCGAAGTGTCGCTAACCGGCCAAGCAATTGGGGCGGACCACTAACCCCGAGCGCCAGCGCGGGACGACCCCGCGCTGGCGCTCGGGGTTAGTTTTGCAACCGTTTCCAGGCCGCAAGCGGCACGAAGCAAGGTCAAGGCGATTCCGTATCAGTCCACGAACTCGACCGTCACGGGCGAGGGGATGACGCCGGCGTGGTAGCCCTCCTCCAGCAACCGCTGCACGGCGGCGCGGCCGCGCGGGCCGTAGTCGAGCGTCCACTCGTTGACGTACATACCGACGAATCGGTCGGCCAGGGACATGTCCATGTCACGGGCGTAGCGCAGAGCATAGGCCAGCGCGTCCTGCCGGTGGTCCAGGGCGTACCGGATGCTCTCCTTGAGGAGCCGGCTGATCGTCCGCATCGTCTCCGGGCCGAGGTCGCGGCGGACGACGTTGCCGCCGAGCGGCAGCGGCACCCCGGTCTTCTCCTGCCACCACACGCCCAGGTCCACCACCAGCCGCAGTCCCTGGTTCTGGAACGTCAGCTGGCCCTCGTGGATGATCAGCCCGGCGTCGAAGCGGCCGGCCGCCACCGCGTCGATGATCTGGTCGAACGGTATCACCTCGTAGGCGAACTCGCCCACCAGCAGGCGCAGCGCGAGGAAGGCGGTCGTCAGCGTGCCCGGCACGGCGATCTTGACGCCCTTGAGGTCGTTGCCGCCGAGCGGGCCGCGGGCGACGACCATCGGGCCGTAGCGGTCGCCCATGCTGCAGCCGCTGGGTAGAAGGGCATATTTATCTTGCAGGAGCGCGTAGGCGTGGATGCTGACGGCGGTCACCTCCAACTCGCCGCGCAGGGCTCGGCGGTTAAGGGTTTCGATGTCCTGCAACTCGTGGCGGAATACGAGGTCGCCGGTGTCGAGCTTGTCGTGGGCGAGGGCGTAGAACATGAAGGCGTCGTCGGGGTCGGGGCTGTGGCCGACGGTGATGAGTCGTTTCGTCATGGCGGGTTCCTTGCACACGGGCTCCGGCGCTATTCTACGGGCGGTCCCGGGAACGCCCAACGACGTCCGGACCGCGCGCCTGGGAGCTGAACCGCAGCCGGGGCGCAGGCGCAACGGGGCCGCTGCGCCGGAGGAGACACCGCGCCCCTCCGGGGGCGTGGCTCCGGAGCAAATTTTCGTGGCGTCGCGGCTGCGGGTCGGTATTCTTAACGGGTAGAGATCGACGCGACTTCCCGCCTGCTGCCCCCGCGGACGCGACCAACCATGCGAACTACCCTCCGCACGTTGCCTCTGCTCCTTGCGGTCAGGGCTGCGCGCGACGCAGTTACCGGGCCTGCCGGCGGCGCGGCGGCAGAAACACGACGGGCTGGTGAACGCGAAGGCGTTTCTGCTCCGGAAGTAGGCGGCGAAAGGCGCGCATCGTCGGTTGGCCGGGAACGCAGCCATGAACCAGGTTCATCCCGTCGTCCGTTACCTGATCCTTTGCGAGGATGTTCAGACCGGCCCGGACAACCCGCGCCGCGTCACCCTTGCGGGCCTTATCAACGCGCTTTGTTCGCAGGCGCACCCTTCCTATCCGTTCCTGCACCGGGAGATCTGCGTCTTCCTCCAGCTGACGGAGTGTCGCGGGGGCGGCGCGGGGTGGGTTGAAATCCATCACGCGGACGACGCGGAAATCGTGTTTCGTACCCAGACGCGCCCCCTCGCTCTCCCGTCCGACCCGCTGGAGGTGGTGGGAATGACCTTTCGCTTGCGCAACCTCCTCTTCCGGCGGCCGGGGCTCCACTGGGTGCAGTTCTGGTACAATGAGCAGCCGATCGCACAGCAGGCCCTGGTGCTGAGGTAGAGAACCATGAGCACTCCGTCCGGTGTGGACGTTGGTTGCCTGATCCTCCAGGAGGTTGTCGAGGAGGCCAATCTCCCGAAAGACCTCACTTACGGCCTTGCCGAGCCGGTCCGCCCGCAATCGGTAGTCACCTTCATCGATGGCGGCACCTGCAACGGCAGCCTCAAGAATTTCACCGTCCTGCTCCGGGACAACCGCACTGTCACGGTGCGAGGGACCGGCCTTCAGTATGTCGCGAGCGGGAGTCCGACCGATTACGGGTCTTACGCCATTCTCGCACCCGGGGCGTGCGGGGAGGCCGTCGTCGCCTTCTTCCGGGTGAGCGAGGTGACGGGCATTTTCAGCGGCGAGATCCACCCGACGCCCAGGCACGCCTGAGAGCCTGGGCGAGAATCTCTCCCCCCAACCCCCTCCCTTGGCAGGAGAGGGGGAGCAGAAAGCTCCAGTCGGAGAACAACAGATGAGAACCGCGACCACCACGTTACTCGCCGGGCTGGCGCTCCTCGGCGTCGCCCTCACCACCGGCGCGCAGTCCCCGCCGGAGGATCTCAAACCCTACTTCAAGCCCCCGCCGCATCTCGCCGCCGATTTGGGGAATTACCGATCGCCGTTGCAGTTCGCAGACGGCACGCCCGTCAAGAACGCCGCCGACTGGGCGAAACGCCGCAAGGAGATCCTCGGAACCTGGCACGGCGCGCTGGGGCCGTGGCCGCCGCTGCTCGAAAAGCCGAAGATCGAGTACCTGGCGAAGGAGCGACGCGCGAACGTCACCCAGCACCGCGTCCGCATCGAGGTCGCTCCCGGCCGCTTCACCGACGACGCCTACCTGCTCGTCCCGGACGGCAAGGGTCCGTTTCCGGCGGTCGTGGTCGTCTACTACGAGGCGAACACCGGCATCGGCAAGGGCAAGGCGGCCCTGCGCGACTTCGCGTGGCAGCTCGCCCGCCGCGGGTTCGTCGCCCTCTCGGTCGGCAGCCCGCCGGAGAGCTACTACCCCAGCAAGGAGAAGACCCAGCTGCAGCCGCTGTCGTACCACGCCTACGTCGCCGCCAACTGCTGCAACCTGCTGGCGAGCCTGGGCATGGTGGACCCTAACCGGATCGGCATTGTCGGCCACTCCTACGGCGGCAAGTGGGCCATGTTCGCGTCGTGCCTTTACGATCGGTTCGCCTGTGCTGCCTGGTCCGACGGCGGCGTGGTCTTCGACGAGAAGCGCAGCAACGTCAACTACTGGGAGCCGTGGTATCTCGGCCACGAAGCGGGCAAGTACCGCAAGCGCGGCATCCCGAGTGAGAAGAACCCGCGCACCGGCCCGTACAAGCAGCTGATCGAGGCCGGCCACGACCTGCACGAGTTGCACGCCCTGATGGCGCCGCGACCGTTCCTCGTATCGGGCGGCTCGGAGGATCCGCCCGAGCGCTGGAAGGCGCTCAACCACGCGGTCGCGGTGAACCAGTTGCTGGGCTACGCGAACCGGGTGGCAATGACCAACCGCAAGACGCACGGCCCGACCGAGGCGTCGAACGAGGCGCTGTACCGCTTCTTCGAGTACTGCCTCAAACAGGGTGGGGCCGACCGCAGGTCGCCGAAATGAAGCGAGCGGCAGGGGGCGTGCCCGCGCCCCCTGCCGCTCATGAAACCGCGGGAATCACTTCCCGTTCAGTTCCTTGACGAAGATGTTGCGGAACCACAGCGAGTTGCCGTGGGTCTGCAGTTCGATCGGCCCCTGGGGCGGCGACGCCTTGCCGAGGGGTATGAAGGCGGCGTTATCGACCACCACCTTGCCGTTCAGCTTTACCGTCACCTTGTTGCCGACCATCTTGCTGTAGAAGGTGTTCCACTCGCCCGGCGGGCGGTCGGCGACGACAAGCGGGACACGCCCGGGGGCCGTCTTCGGGTTGTTGTACAGGCCGCCGGACCCTTCCTTGTTCTCCCAGATTTGCACCTGGGGCTGGCCGCGCAGGTAGATGCCGCTGTCGCCGTTCTTGAGGATCTTCCAGTCCACCCACAGCTCGAAGTCCTTGTAGCTCTTCGCGGTCGCCAGGTTCCGACCGCCCTTGCCGGTGTAGTAGATGCTCCCGTCCTTGACCAACCAGGAGGCCGCCTGTTTCTTATCGACCTTCCACCCGGTTAGATCCTTGCCGTTGAACAGGGCGGTGAACCCTTCCGGGGGCTGCTTCGTGCCGGTGTCGCCGGCGCTGGCCAGCGACGCCACGAGCAGCAGCCCGACGGTGCCGAGGCGCTTCATGGTGAGTCTCCTTTCGCACGGGTATCGGGAACACGGTCACGCTGGTCGAAGGCAGGGGCATCCGAGGCGGGGCAGGCGAGCGCCGGGTGGGGGGCGAATCGCGGCGGATGCACGGTGCAATTCTCAGAGTTTCGTGCTCGCGCCGCAAGGGGCCAGGTGTCTCGGGAACCCAGGCCATCGTGCAGACGGCTTATTTTCAGAGCAGCTACCGGACAAGACCCGGCGAGCCAGAAGGGCAAGCGACGACAAGGCCAGTCCTCAGTACGCTTGCTCCCCTCGCCCCTGGTGGGAGAGGGGTCGGGGGTGAGGGGGTTCTTCCTCCCCTCTCCCCTGGTGGGAGAGGGGTCGGGGGAGAGGGGGAAAGACAATGGCGGTGGATCAGACGCCCCCGGGTGCGGGCAGGTCGATCTGGAACTCCTTGACGTCCTTGTAGAGCGTGCCGCTCTGGGGCCGCAGACTCTCCGTCGCGGCCTGGATCAGGGCCGGCGAATCGACGCGGTTGTGCAACCGGATGTCGCCGAGGACCAACCGCCCCTTCTGGAGCAGGTCGTTGAGCTTGGCCCGCAGCGGGTGCGCCGCCGGCAGGTTCTTCTGCAGATCGTCCAGCAGAGGAAGCAGGCGGTTCGCGTAAGCCTTCCACGACACCAGCGGCGGCTTGCGGATCTCCTTCTCCTTGACGCTGAAGTTCGGGTAGTCCTCGATGTACTTCGTCGTGAACTCGACCAGGAACTGGCCGACCAGGTACGCCCCCACCTCCGGCAGGTAATCCTCGACCTCGCGCGCCTTCAGCCGGCACACGCCGATGGCCGCCTCGGCCTTCTCCGAGAGGGACGCTGGCGGGTTCAGTGCGTCCTTGCCCGACGACAGCACGCGCAGCAGGTGGTAGGCGATCGGCGTCTGGATCTCGCCCTTGAGGGCCTTGAGGGCGGGCAGTTGGGCCTGGGCGAGGGTCTGGATCGCCTCCCGGCGGATGAAGTGGACCGCCTCGAGGAGTTCCTTCGGCGGCTCCTTGGGCAGCTTCCAGTCGTGGTTGATGTAGCCGATCACCGCCTCCACGCGGCTGGCGTCGCGGGCGCGCTTCTCGATCGTCTGCTTGTACCCGGGGGCGTTCGGATCGTCGGACAGCTTCGCCGGCACGAGGCCGTCGAGGTACTCGCGCATCGCCTTGGCGGCGTACAGGCGGACGACGTCGTGCTTCTTGCCGTCGCGCAGGAGGGCTTCCAGGTAGTCGCCGAACTCCTGCTGCTTCGCCTTCGCGTAAATCGGCAGGAGGACAGCGGCGTTGACGCAGGCGACGCGGTTCTTCACCGGGTCCAGAGCGAAGACATCCTTGAGGGCGGCAAGCAGACGCCCGGTGAATAGCTTCACGAATGCCGCGCTTCCCTTGTTGGCCGCGGCGGTGTTGACCACGTTCTGCAGCTGGTTCGCCAGATCGTACAGCTTGCGCGGCTCGGACTGGAGAGTGGGGACCGTCATCGAGTAAGCGAACCACTGGGCCGCGGCCGTGGCCACCGCCTCGTCCTCGGCGGTGGGCGCCTCCTCCCCGCGGAGGAGTTTCTCGAAGCGCTCGCGATGCGCCCGGTATTTTTTCTCAAGATCCTCGCGCGAGGCGAGCTGCTGGTCCTGGGCGAGGGCCGCGCCCACGCCCCCGGCGAAGGTGAGGAGCGCCAGCCACAGGAACGCCCGGGGCCTTTTGCAAACAACCTGGAGCATCGAGTCACTCCGAGAGGATAACGAACGAAACGGCGGCTGGTGAGCGCTGCAACTGCAACGATCCACTCGTGCATTTTCGCCGCGGCAGACGCGCCTGTCATGCAGCCTAGCAACGCCGCGCCGCGAGTGTCAAGGGGCCGGGGCAGCGGCCCGCGCCTGGGCAGGAAGATAGAGACAGGGTAGTGTCGAGAGGTTTCACGAAATGTCCGGTCGCTCCGGGGTCACGGCCGGGTGCGGTCCTGCGCCGAGCGGCTGGCGAGAACGAGGCTGCGCTGCTCGGCAGGCGTGAGATCCCCGCACACGGCGGCCTCGACCGCCTGGCGCAGACAGGTGCGCGCAGGGCCAGTCCGTGCCAGGCGCGACCAGACGAGGTGCAGATACCACGACGGCCGCGCCGCGCTGGGCCGGCTGGCCCGCGCCCGCACCAGCTCGCCCGCGGCGCGGCAGAGCAGCCCCTCGACGGGCAGTGCGCCGCCGGGCTCGCCGAGCCCGGCCCGCTCGCGCGCCAGCCAGTACAGGCCGATGCCCCGGTGCAGGCGGACGGCGTACTCGTCGGCGTCGCCCTGGGCGATCTCCATCAGCCGCGTGTGGCCGTGGACCAGGTGCCGGACCAGCCCCTCGCCCTCGTCCTGGGCGTCGGCGACGAACCGCGCGAACTCCCGGCAGGCGTCCCGAGTCCGGTGCAGCCGCAGCAGCAACTCGGCATAATGGGACCGGACGAGGACGTGTTCGGGATGGGCGGCGACGTAGCGCTCCAGGTGGGTGCAGGCGGTCTCCTCGTCGCCCGCCTCCAGGTAGGCGGCCGCGAGGCTCATGTGGGTGCGCGTGAAGGCGGGGTCGGTGGCGAGGCTCTGCTCGTAGAATCCGATGGCGCGGCGCGGTTCGCCGTCGCGCATCGCCTGCTGCCCCTGCTCCCACAACCGGGTGGCAGCGGCCGGATCCCGCTCCAGGGCCAGGCACAGCGAGTGACATCCCAGGCCGACGAACGCCACCAGCAGCCAGCCCCGGCGCACCATCATGGCGTGACCTCGGCGGAGGGAGAGTGTGGGGATGCGAACCTGTCTGTGGTTATCGTTTGGCGCGGCGGAAGGGATTGAAAGAAAGAAATGACTGCAGGGAAACGGGTCAGGGGTGAAGGATCGGCGAGGAGGTAAAACCCACGGGCGGCGCCCTGTGGGTTTTACCTCCTCATTCTCCTTGCAGGTTCTCGCTCAGCTTGCTCAGCGCCTCGCTCTCGATCTGGCGCACGCGCTCGCGCGTCAGGCCGAGGCGCTCGCCGATCTCCTTGAGCGTCTTGGGCTCCTCGTCGTCCAGGCCGTAGCGCAGCCGCAGCACGGTCGCCTCGCGCTTGTCCATTTTGTCGAGGAGTGCGAGAACGTGGTGCAGGTCGTCCGCCTCGACCATCTCGATGTCCGGCGACTTGGAGTGGCCGTCCATCACCATCTCGTCGAGCGACCACCCGCTCTCGGGCGCATCGCTTTGCGGGGCAGCGTTGTAGACGCGGATCGCCTTCTTGATGATCGCGAGCTTCTTCTTCGGCAGGTTCAGGCTCTTGGCGATTTCCTCGTGCGTCGGCGGCCGGCCGAGTTCGTCCTGCAGCTTGGCGCTGGCCCGGCGCCACTTCGCCAGCAGCTCGACCATGTAGGCCGGGATGCGGATCGTCTTGGCGGTGTTGACGAGGGCGCGCTTGATCGACTGCTTGATCCAGTACGAGGCGTAGGTGCTGAAGCGCGTCCCCATGCCGGCGTCGAACCCCTCGACGGCGCGCAGCAGCCCGAGGTTTCCCTCCTCGATCAGATCCTGGAGCCCGAGTCCCTTGCCGGTGTACCCGCGGGCGATGTTGACCACCAGGCGCAGGTTGGCGCGCACCATCCGGTCACGCGCCTCGCTGTCGCCGTCCTCGATCTGGCGGGCGAGGCGCTTCTCCTCCTCGGCGTTCAGCAGCGGGGTCTCGTTGATCTCGCGGAGGTAGGTTTCCAGCGGGGACTGGACCGACTGACCTCGTTGCCGGCGTGGTCGTGTCATGGGGGTGTTCCAGGCGCGAAAGGGATCCAGTCACCAGCGGCAAGCTTACCGCCGGCCCAGCCGAGAGCCAATGCCCGGCCGCCCGTTACCGAGCCGCAGGCGCGGTCGCCTCACTTGACGACCGACCGCGTACCTGGACAGGCGTCCGTGCCCCGGGCCAGGATTGGTGAGCGATCCAGGGTCCGCGTCCCTGGATCCTCTGGACGGCCCGGGCTTCCGAGATTAGCTATCGTCCCGGCACCCGAAGTGCCAACACCCCTCCGGCCGGAACTCGGCCCTCCCTGACGCGCGTTTGCCGGCATGTCGGCAACGTCTCGTACAACCGGCCTTGCCGTGACAGGATGACCGGGTGACCGAAGCAGGGCCACGGGCTGCGCCCCGTGGGCTTGCTTCGGTCACCCGGTCACCCGGTCACCTTGGTCACTTCTCGCCCGATCGGTCGGGCAGGTTGAACAGCTGGCCGGTGCCGGATCCGGTGCCGCCGCGCAGCTCGCGTTCACGCGGCTTGGCGGTCG
This sequence comes from Gemmataceae bacterium, assembly GCA_020847555.1. The sequence goes on along the minus strand of JADLBT010000443.1, from coordinate 14,886 downwards.
GCTGGCCGGCCGCCGCCTGCTCCTCGGTCGCCTCCTCCGGTTCGGTCCCGTGCAGGCGCTTGCGGCTCAGGCCGATCTTGCGGTCCTGGGCATCGACCCGCAGCACCTTCACCTCGATCTCGTCGCCGACCTTGACCACCTCCTCGGGCGACTCGACCTTGTGATCGGCCAGCTCGGAGATGTGGAGCAACCCTTCGAGGCCCGGCTCCAGCTCGACGAACACGCCGAAGTTCGTCAGCTTGGTCACCTTGCCGATCTTGATCTCGCCGGGGTGGTAGCGACCGGGGATGTCGCCCTCCCACGGGTCGTTCGCCATCTGCTTGAGGCCCAGGGCGACGCGCTTGCGGTCCTGGTCCACGTTGAGGATGACGCACCGGACCTTCTGGCCCTTCTGGACGACCTCGGACGGGTGGCCGACCTTGCGCACCCAGCTCATGTCGCTGACGTGCAGCAGGCCGTCGATCCCCTCCTCGATCTCGACGAATGCGCCGTAGTTGGTCAGGTTGCGGACAACGCCCTCGACGACGGTGTTCGGCGGGTAGCGCTCGGCCACCTTGTCCCACGGGTTCGCCTGGCACTGCTTGATGCCCAGGGAGATTTCCTGCTTCTCCTTGTTGATGTTCAGAACCTGCACCTCGACCTGATCGCCGATCTGAACGATCTCGTTGGGGTGGTTGATGCGCTTGGTCCAGCTCATCTCGGAGATGTGGACGAGGCCCTCGATGCCCGGCTCGAGCTTGACGAAGGCGCCGTAGGACATGACGTTGACGACCTCGCCGGTGTGGCGGCTGCTGACCGGGTACTTCTCCTCGACGTTCTGCCACGGGGACGGCGTCTTGTGCTTGAGGCTCAGGGCGATCTTCTCGCGGTCCTTGTCCACCGACAGGATGTAGACCTCGAGTTGCTGGTCGATGTGAACGGCCTCGTGCGGGTTCGTGACCCGGTGCCACGCCATGTCGGTGATGTGCAGCAGGCCGTCGATCCCGCCGAGATCGACGAACGCGCCGAACTCGGCGATGTTCTTGACGACGCCCTTGCGGATCTGGCCGGGCTGGATCTCGGCGAGCAGCGCCTGCTTCATGCGTTCGCGCTGCGTCTCGATCAGCTTGCGGCGGCTGACGACGATGTTGCGCCGGGCCTCGTCGATCTTGAGGATCATGCACTCGATCGTTTTGCCGATGTAGTCGCCGATGTCGGCCGGGCGGCGGATATCGACCTGGCTGGCGGGCAGGAAGACGTTGACGCCGATGTTGACGAGCAGGCCGCCCTTGATCTTGCGGGTGACGGCGCCCTGAACGACATCGCCCTCCTTGTGCTTGGAGATGACGGCCTCCCACTCGGCCTGGCGCTTGGCCTTGCGGTAGCTCAGGACGATGGCCCCGGACTCGTCCTCGACGGCGTCCAGGAGAACCTGAATCTCGTCGCCGATCTGGGGCGGCTTGACCTTGTCCTCGGCCTCGTCGTACCACTCGTTGACGGGGATGATGCCTTCGCTCTTGTAACCGACGTCCACCATGACCTCGTCGCCGACGATGTTGAGGACGCGGCCGCGGACGATCTTGTTCGTCTCGAACACCTGTTCGGCGGGCGGCAGCCAGGTCGGATCCTCGTCGTCGAGGGTGGTCTCGAAGGCGGCCGCCATTTCCGGTCTGAGGTCGTCTTCAGGGAGATCGTACTCGCGGAGCAGATTGCGGTTGACCATGTGTGCAGGCTTTCCTTACCGGCCCCACTCCACGCGCTGGCGGGGGTCGTCGGCCCGGGCGCCGAGGGTGGGTGGGGATGTGTGGGGTAAAAGGTTAAATTTCGGCGTGCCGCCGGCCGACGCGGCTGGTCCTCCGAACACCCCGAAACGAGCATTGTAGCACGGCGGCCCCGGCCTCACCAGAGGGGGCGAAAAGATCGGCCGACCCGGAACGCCCATTGACCAACCGCGCCGGCGCTGGCATCATCCCGGCCTGCCACACTCGCCCGGACGGCACACGGAGGGGCCGCGATGCAGCCGATCCCCCACGCAGGAACCGCCCCAGCGACGCCCGCCTCCCGCTCGGTACTCGGGTGGCTGCCCGTCCTCTGGACCCGCGTTCTCTTTCCCGGCACCACGTCCGGCCCCGACCGCGTCCGGCCGGCGGCCCTGGTGCTGCTCCTCGTCCTTCCCGGCGCGCTGCTCTACCCGTGCATGTCCTTCTACCTGTTCGAGCCGGACGAGGGCCGATACGCGGAGATCCCGCGCGCCATGCTCGCGCGCGGCGAGGGGCTCGTCCCTTACCTGCAGGGCAAGCCGTATCTCGACAAACCGCCGCTGCTGTACTGGCTCGTGATGGGGAGTTACACCCTGTTCGGCACCCACGCCTGGGCGGCGCGCCTCGTCCCGGCGGCCGCCGTCCACGCGACGATCCTGCTGCTCTACCTGCTCGGGCGGCGGAGCGTGGGGGAGCGCTCGGCCTTCTGGGGGGCGCTGCTGCTCACGCTGTCGCCGCTGTTTGCCGGCGTCGGCCGACTGCTGCTGCTCGATGGCCTGCTCGCCCTGTGGGTGACGGCGGCCCTGTTCGCCGCGTTCGAGGCGACGCGCGGGGCCGGGTTGCGCCGCGGCTGGTGGCTACTGTCGGCGTGCGCGTGCGGGCTGGGAGTGCTGACCAAGGGGCCGGTGATCCTGGTTCTCGTCCTCGCCCCGCTCTGGCTGCACCGGCGTCTGACCGGCGCGACCTGGCGGGTGGGCTGGCAGGACCGGGCGACGTGGGCGGGGGTCGTGCTGGCGGTGGCGCTGCCGTGGTACGTCGCCGTCTGCGTGCGCGTGCCGGAGTTCGCGTACCACTTCCTGTGGGAGCACAACGTCGTCCGGTTCATGGCCCCGTTCGACCACCTGGAACCGGTCTGGTTCTACGTTCCGCTGCTGCTGGTCGGCCTGCTGCCCGGGACGCTGCTGCTGGTGCCGTTTCTGCGCTTCCTCGGCAGCGGGGATCCGGCCGTGGCGGCGCGGCGACCGCGGGCGCTCGGGTTCCTCCTGCTGGCCGGGCTGGGGTGCTTCGCCTTCTTCTCGCTATCGGGGTGCAAGCTGCCGACCTACATCCTGCCCGCGTTCCCGCCGCTGGCGCTGGCGCTGGGGCATTTCGTCGCCCACCACCGCTGGCCGCGCCGCCGTCTGCTGACCGCCGCCGTCGCGACCGGGCTGGTGCTCCAGGCGACGGGCCACTACCTGTTCGTGCCGTGGTACGCCGACTACCGTTCGCCGCTGGCGCAGTGGGGCGAGCTGTCGCGCGCCTGTGCCGACCCGGACACCCCGGTGATCTGTTACCCGCGCAGCGCCCACGCGATCTCGTTCTATCTGGCCCGCGAGGACATGCCGAACTACCGCAGCAAGGAGGTTCGCGCCCTCTGCGTCCGGTTGAAGGCGAGCCCGCGCACGGTGGTCCTGCTCACCCACCGGCACTCGCTGCGGGGGCTGGCCCAGGCGCTGCCGCCGGAGCTGCGCGTCGTGGAAACGACCCACTTCGGCCTGGCCCGGCCGGACTGGCTGTCCGAGCGCACCGGCCGTGCGGTGGTGCGGGCTCTGGGAGAGACGGCCCTGGGGTTGTGCGACCTGGCGGTGGTGGAGCGGCGTGGGGGGGCAACCAACCCCCCCGATCCAGAACGGGCAGTGGGGATGGGAGGGGGATTCAGCCCTCAAATCCGAAGGGCGCTCAAGTAGCGTCCGGCGAGCTGGAAGATGGCGATGACCATGAAGGCCACGTAGGCGAGCCAGACGGCGTAGGAGAGGCCGCGCGTCAGCGCCTTGAGCCGGCGGGCCGCCTCCTCGTGATAGTACCGGGCCTGGTGACGCATCAGTTCGGGAACGCGCCCGCCCTCCTCAGCGACGGCGATCAGGTGCAGGAACTCGTCGGGGAAGAGGTGGGCCGACGCGAGCGCCTCCGTCAGCCCCTGCCCCCGCTTGACGGCCGAGGTGATTGCGTCGGTTCGCGCCGTGAACGCCGCGTTGCCGGTCGCCTGCAGGCTCAGGCGCAGAGCCTTCGCCACGGACAGCGCCGAATCGAGGGTCAGCCGCAGGGCGAGGGCGAACCGGCCCAGGGCGAGCGCCTCCAGGCAGCGCCCGAGGCCCGGCACCCGCAGGAGGAAAGCGTCCGGTCCGGCCCGGTGGCGCAGCGCCCGGGCGAGCAGGCGGGGGGCGACCAGCAGGAAGGTGACGGCGCCCAGGCCGACGACGAGGAAAACCACCCCGGCGGCCGGCCCGCTCACCCCGAGCACCGTCGGACCGGCCCCGCCGCGCGTCCCCGCGATCGAGCCGAGCACGATCAGCATCACGCCGATGATCAGGAGAGCGGCGACGATCTGCACCAGTGACAGGAAGCTGCGCGACCAGAAATCGCGGCGGAGCTTCTCCTGCAGCTCGTAATACTTCTCCAGCTCCTCGAACACGTCCGGCAGGTGGCCGGTCTGCTCCCCGACCGCGGCGAGAGCCCGGAACAGCGGCGGCAAGACGGCTTCCTCGTCCTGCAAGGCGTCCGCGAGACTGTCGCCCCGGTCGAGGCGAGCGTGGATGCGCTCGGCGACGGCTCGCACGGCACGGGGTCCGCCACGGGCCTGTTGCCGGAATACGTCGCGCAGCGTGAGGCCGGCCGCGAGGCTGTGGCGCAGCATGCGACACAACTCGCTCAGGCGCGCCGGCGGGATCTGGCTGCTGAAGAGCATGGCGCGATCTTCAGGGACACTTACCGACCACGGCTACGCGAGTACCCCGCGGACGACGTGACCGCTCACGTCGGTGAGGCGGAAGTCGCGGCCGGCGTAGCGGTACGTCAGGCGCTCGTGGTCCAGGCCGAGCAGGTGCAGGATGGTCGCGTGCAGGTCGTGGACGTGGACGCGGTCCACGACGGCCCGGTAGCCGAACTCGTCGGTCGCCCCGTACACCGTTCCGCCCTTGACGCCCCCGCCCGCCAGACAGACCGTGAAGCCCCAGTGGTTGTGGTCGCGTCCCATGCCCGGCCGCCCGCCGACCAGCTCGACCGCCGGCGTCCGCCCGAACTCTCCTCCCACGATCACCAGCGTTTCCGCGAACAGCCCGAGCCGTTTCAGGTCCGTCAGCAGAGCGGCGAGCGGGCCGTCGATCTGGCGGGCGAGGTTGCGGTGGTTGCGCTCGATGTTGTCGTGGCTGTCCCACGGCTGCACGTCTCCGTGATAGCACTGGACGAAGCGTACTCCGCGCTCGACCAGCCGCCGAGCGATCAGGAGCTGCCGCCCCTGGACGTGCTCGCCGTAAGCCTGGCGCACACGCACCGGCTCGCGGGCGAGGTCGAACGCCTCGGCGGCCGCGTCCTGCATCCGGTACGCCAGCTCGAACGCCTGGATGCGCGCTTCCAGGGCCGCCTCCTCGGCGCGCGGCCGCTGGTGGCGGCGGTTCATCTCCTGGAGGAGGTCGAGTTGCCGCCGCTGGTCCGGGCGCGAGACGTGTCCGCCGCGGATGTTCTCCAGCAACTCCTCGACGCGGGTGCGGCGTGTGTCGAGGTGGGTGCCCTGGTAGACGCCGGGCAGGAACGCGGACCGCCAGTTCGACGTGTCGGCAACCGGCAGGCCCGGGCACATGGCGACGAACCCGGGCAGGTTCTGGTTCTCGGTCCCCAGCCCATACGTTACCCACGCCCCCATGCTCGGCCGCGACAGCCGCTCGTCGCCGCAGTTCATCAGCCGCATCGACTGTTCGTGATTCGGCGTGTTGGCGTACATCGAGCGAATCAGGCAGAGATCGTCGGCGTGGGCGGCGGTGCGCTCGAAGAGTTCGCCGATCTCGATCCCGCTCCGGCCGTACCTGCGGAAGCGGAACGGGGACGGCAGGGCGGCGCCGGTGGGCCGCTCCGTCGTCAGGTTGCCCGGCGGGAGGGTGCGGCCAGCGTAGCGCGCGAGCAGCGGCTTGGGGTCGAAGGTATCGACCTGCGAAGGCCCGCCGTTGAGGTAGACGTGGATCACCGCTTTCGCGCGGCCGCGGTAGTGCGGCGGGCGCGGCGCGAGCGGGTTGCGCGCGTCGGGCGCCTGAGCCGCGAGCTGACCGCTCTCCGCGAGCAGGCCGAGCAGGCCGAGCGCGCCGAGTCCGGTGCCCATGCGCTGGAGCATTTCGCGGCGCGAGAGAAAGGTCGGGAGCAAGGTTAGCCCTCGGTGAGTAAACGCGGCACCTATCGAGTACACCACATCCCGGCGCGTCAATCAACGTATCAAGTCGAGAGCGTTCGGCCACGGGGTCGGAATGGTCCGGTAGAAGGCGCCCTCCCTTCGCGCTCGTCCAGGAGGCACACGCTGGCGGTTGGGCCGGTCGTTCCGCCGGGCCGCGAAACCGAGTGGGTGTGGGACGTCGGCTCCGGTTGACGGGGTAGGGAGGTCAGGTAAACTACAGCAGGTCATCAATTCTGGCCGGAAGCTGGAGGGATCAGCGATGGGGCCGCGACTGCTGGTTTGCCTGCCGTTCTGCCTGCTTCTGGCACCGGGTTACCCGAACACGTCCCCCCGGTACGAATCCGAGCAGGTCGGCAAGGGCGACCTGGCCGGCCGGGATCCGGTCGTCTTCGTCCGCAAGTGCCTGGAACACTACGACAGGCAGATCGAGGGGTACAGCCTGACGATGCGCAAGCGCGAGCGCATCGGCGGCAAACTGAACCCGCGGGAAGTCATCGACATCCACTTCAAGGACCGGCCGCACAGCGTCTTTTTCGACTGGGTGGTGAACCCGCGCAAGGCTCAGCGCGTGCTGTACGTCGCGGGCCAGAACAACGACCAGTTGCTCGTCCTCCCGGCCGGCGCTCTGCGGATCCTGGGGGTCGTGGTGCGGGACGTGGACAGCGAGGACGCCAGGCAGTCGGGCCGCTACCCGATCACGGAGTTCGGGCTGCGCAAGGCCATGCAGCGCGTCGCCATCAACTGGAAGAAGGCGCAGGACGCGAAGGCGCTGCACGTCGAGTACCTCGGCATCCACAAGGTGCCGGAGGCCGGTAACCGCCCCTGTCACAAGTTCCGCCGGACCAAATATGCCCATCCGGAAGACGACGGCGTTACCGAGCTGATCCTCTACATCGACACCGAACACCTGCTTCAGGTCGGCTCGATCCTCAAGGACGAGAACGGCGAGTTGATCGGCGAGTACTACTTCAGCAACATCAAGATCAACCCGCCATTCCGCGCCAACCAGTTCGAGCGCGCCGCCCTCACGGCAAAATCGTAACAAGGCAACTGATTGGTCTACCAGCCGTGCGCGTTGGCGCGCGGCTGGTATGCACGTCTGCCGCAACCGAACATGGGTTCGGTTGGTTCCTGGCTCTTCCCACGCAGCGGGCTTTACTTCTTCTCCGCCTCCACCGGGTTGCGCAGGAGGCCGATTCCCTCAATCTCCGCCTCGACCATGTCGCCAGCGTGCAGGTAGACGGGCGGCTTGCGCGCGTGGCCGACGCCGCTGGGCGTGCCGGTCACGAGGACGTCGCCCGGCTCCAGGGTGACGATGTCCGACACGATCGACACGATGGCCGCGACCGGGAAGATCATCTGCGCCGTCGAGGCGTCCTGCATCACCTTGCCGTTCACCTTCAGCCGCAGCGGCAGCTTCTGCGGGTCGGGGACCGAGGCCGCCGACCGCACGCACGGCCCCATCGGCAGGAACGTGTCGTGCCACTTGCCGTGCAGCCAGTCGAAGAAGGCGTCCTTGTCGCGCGGCTTGCGCTTGGGGTTGACGCGGAAGCGGCGGTCCGAGACGTCGTTGCAGACCGTGTACCCGGCGACGTGGCGCAGCGCGTCCTTCTCGCTGACGTGACGGCACTCCCGGCCGATGACCACGCCCAGCTCGATCTCCCAGTCGATGTGGTCCGGGGAGACGTGCGGGATCTTGATCGGGGCGCCGGGGTCGGTGAGGGTGGTGGTCGGCGGCTTCCAGAACAGATACGGGAACGTCTGCTGCCGCGCGACCGCCTGCCCGCCGCCCTCCTGGATGTGGGCGGCGTAGTTGCCGGCGAGAAGGATTACCTTCTTCGGGTCCGGAACCGGGACGCGCAGACGCACCTCCTTGAGCGGGCGGCTAACGCGGCGCTGGTCGGCCGGCGTCAGCCTGGCGTAGGCGTCGTGGACCTGCTGGGCCGCCTTCGCCGACTTGCCGTGCGGCGCCAGGTAGTCGAGCACGTTGTTCGAGTTCGCGTTCGGGATGCGGATCTTCAGCTCGTCGGCCACGCGGTTGAGGCTGACGATCCGGTCCTCGAAGTACAGGGCTACTTCCACCGTCCCGTTGTGCTGATAGCGGCACAGGCGCATCACGGATCCCCCCGGAAAAGACGTCTGGACAGAACCCGGAGACGATTGTACGCTCTCGCCCCTTTGTCAGCGATGCCCCGCGACTCGAAAAAGCCACGAAAGGGGTCCGCCGTGGTCCGTCCGCGCCTGCTGGTACTCGCGCCCGTGCTGCTGCTGACCGGCTGCCTACCGCTACAGCTGCTCGACCCGACGCCGGCCAACTCGGGGATGGCGCTGGTGCCGAACAGCCCGTTCGCTGCGCCGGCGCCCGAGGCGGTGGTGGGAAAGGCGTCGTTCGCGCCGGGAGCGGGGAACGTGGCGGTCCAGGTGGACCAGCTCGGCAGCACGATTCTGGCGAAGAACCCGACCATCGGGGCGCGGCCGCTGTTCGCCCTCATCGGCGCGCCGCACCCGGAGATCTTCCACCAGGGGACGCAGGTGATCCACGTCACCGAGGGGTTGGTGAAACGCTGCAAGACCGAGGGGGAGCTGGCGGCCGTGCTGTGCGTCGAGCTGGGCAAGATGGTGGCGGAGCGGGAGGCGACGGCCGGGACGCGCCCGCGTGCGCCGCAGCGGCAGGCGCCGCTGGGGGTGGCGATGGGGAACGCGGGCCAGGTCGGCGCGTCCGACCCGGTGGCGCTGGCGGAGCTGGCGAGGTACGAGAAGGCGCGCAAGGAGGCGGCCCGCACTGCAACGCCCCCCGACCCTCACGCCCTGGCGGCGCGCTACCTGGAGAAGGCCGGCTATGATCGCGGCCTGCTCGACACAGTGACGCCGCTGCTCGCGGAGGTCGAGAAGAATTACGTCCTGGAGAAGCAGTTCCGGCGCGGAGCCGGCGCGCCGGGGTGGGTGCCCGTCTCCGCGAAGTAGCGCCGGGCCGTCCCGGCCAAAACTCGCGCTGACGCTGCGGGCGCGGACGACGCCGGACGCGGGCTGGCATGAGTTATCGGCGCAGCATACTATAAACTGCCCCAACCGCCACGCGGCACCTGCTGGCCCCACACGTTCGAGACCCACCGATGAACGACCCGATTTCCCTGAGACGTCCGCTGTCCCGTTCTCGACCTTCCCGAGCCGTCGGGGCCGTGAGCGTCCTGGCGGGACTGCTCGGGAGCATGGTCGGGCTGGCGTCAGACGGCGCCATCGGCCAGGACCAGGGCAAACCGCGCGAAGTGGTCCTGGCCGACGGCGGCAAGGCCCGGCATGCGGTGGTCGTCGCGCCGAAGGCATCCGCGGTGGTGTCCGGCGAGTATTGCGCTCCTCGATCAGGCGAACACTCGCCTCGCCGCCGCGGCGCCGATGAAAAGGAGCGGGAGCGGGGTTCCTCTCCTGGCGTCTTTGCGCGAAACGCAGAGCGAATCAAACGCGCTCGGGCACGGCGAAGCCCTTGCGGTAGTCGCGCCGCAGCAGCCGGTTAGCCGCGTCGTCGTTCAGGAACCGCTCGTTGTTCCCGTCGAGGGTCAGCAGCCGGCCGACGCGGTAGCGCGCCCCGTCGAGTTTGATCCCGACGCCGCGCAGGTGTTCCTCCATCCGGGCCAGGGTCTCATACGCCTCCTTGTTCTTGCCGAACGCCTGCGTTCGCGGGCTGAACGGCGTGTCCTGGCCGAGCCGGTAGGAGACGTTCGCCAGGTGACACAGGGCGCTGGACTGGTGCCCCTCGAGGATGTCGGCGTTGAGGTCGGCCTGGCGCCGGCTGCGGACGGCGGCGATGAAGTTGGCGAAGTGGTTGCCGCCGCCGGGACCGCGCCGCCCCGCCCCGTCCACCTGCGGCAGCGGGGCCGGCTTGTCGCTGTCGCGCGGGTAAAAGGTCGTGCCGGCGATCGTCCCGCCCTCCAGGTGGTAGACGTTGCCGACGCCCTGGCCGCGATACTGCGCCGTCTTGAGGCCGCGCACCTCGAAGATCAGCTGCGTCTGGCCGTAGTCGAAGATGGCGATCTGGGTGTTCGGCGTCTCCCCGCGGTCCGGGGAGCCGAAGCGCCCGCCGACGCTGATCACCGAGCGCGGCAGGGCGGCGCCGGCAATGGCCCAGCGCGCCTTGTCCATCTCGTGGACGCCCTGGTTGCCGATGTCGCCGTTGCCGAAGTCCCAGAACCAGTGCCAGCGGTAATGCACGAGGTTCTCGTGGTACGGCCGCTGCTGCGCCGGGCCAAGCCAAAGATTGAAGTCCAGCTCCCGCGGCGCGTCCGCTCGATTCACGGACGGGACACGACCGTTCGCGTTGTCGCGCGCCTTGTAGCACAGGCCGCGCGACACGAGCAGCCGGCCGAGCTTGCCGGAGCGGATCACGTCCACGACGCGGGCGGTGCCGGCGTTGCTGCGGCTCTGCGTGCCGTGCTGAACGATGCGGTTGTGGCGCCGGGCCGCCTCGACCGCGATGCGCCCCTCGAAGACGTTGTGGCTGCACGGCTTCTCGACGTACACGTCCTTGCCGGCCTGGCACGCCCAGACGGTCATCAGCGCGTGCCAGTGGTTCGGGGTGGCAATGGTGATGACGTCGATGTTGCGGTCTTCGAGGGCGCGGCGGATGTCCTGGACGGTCTGCGGCCGGTTGCCGCCGGCCTTCTGCGTCTGGTCGATGCGGCGCTGGAAGGTGCGGGTGTCGGGGTCGATCAGGCACGTCACCTGCACGCCCTCCATGCCGGCGAGGGCGCCGACGTGGGCGCCGCCGCGGCCGTTCAGGCCGGCGACGCCGACGCGGATCCGTTCGTTGGCGCCGAGCACGAGGCCGGCCGACTTGGTGCCGGCGACGGTGACGGTCGCGCCGATGGCGAGGGTTTTCAGGAAGGTGCGGCGGTTCTGGCGGGTCATGGGTGGTTCTCCCGGATAGGGGGCAGGGCGAGGTTGTGCGCGGCGGATAAGGCGCTTATACCCGGTCCAGAGCGCCGGGGCAAGTAAGTAGTGGAGAAAACCTAACAGTGGGGAGTGGGGAGTGAGGTGGAAGGAACGAAAGAGGTAAAGCCTGCGGGTGGTGCCCCGTGGGCTTTCACTCCTCGCTCCTCACCCAGTGGAAGCAGTCCCTGCTTGATCCGCGGCACCGCTTTTGCACATCTCAACCCTGCATCATTTCTCGAAGCCAGGTGGAGGCTCCCCCGTGAAGGCGATCCTGAACGCATTCGCCAACGTCTCGTGGCTCCTGCCGATCCTCGAACAGGTCGGCAACGGCGTGGTCCTGGTGGATTCCGGCAACCAGATCGCTTTCCTGAATGGGGTCGCGTGTACCCTGACCGGCTGGGGTCGGGAAGAGGCGGTCGGGCAACCGCTCGACGCCGTCGTCCGGACCACCACCGAGGACGAGGGAGGCACGACGCTGCAAGGGCGCGACGGGATCCGACACCCGGTGGAGGTGCAGACCATCCCGCTTACCAACAGCGCAGGAGGTGCGCGCGGCACGGTCATTCTCCTGCGCGACGCGGGCGAGCGCCGCCAGGCCGAGGAGCGGCGCGCCCGGCGCGCCCGGCAGCTGGCGCTCCGCGCCGAGGTGGGAGCGGCCCTTGCCGAGCAGAGCGCCCTGCCCGAGGTGCTGCGCCACTGCGCCGAGGCCCTGGTCCGGCACCTGGACGCGGCGTTCGCTCGCATCTGGACGCTGAATGCGGCGGCCAACGTCCTGGAGCTGCAGGCCAGCGCCGAGCTATACCCCTCCACCGACGGCCCGCACGGGCGCGTTCCGGTCGGGCAGTTTGAGATCGGCCTGATCGCCCAGGAGCGCCAGCCGCACCTGACGAACGATGTGCTCAGCGACCCACGCGTCGGCGATCCGGAGTGGGTCCGGCGGGAGGGGATGGTGGCGTTCGCCGGTTACCCGCTGCAGGTCGATCAGGATCTGGTAGGGGTCGTCGCCATGTTCGCCCGGCAGCCGATCACGGAGGACGCGCTCGACACCCTCGGTGCGGTCGCCGACCTGCTGGCCCAGGGGATCGTGCGTCGCCGGGCCGAGGAGGAGGTCCGCCAGCTGAATGACACCCTGGAGCGGCGCGTCCAGGAGCGGACGGCCCAGCTGGAGGCGGCCAACCGCGAACTGGAGGCGTTCTCGTACTCCGTCTCGCACGACCTGCGCGCCCCGCTGCGCCACATTGGCGGGTTCGTCGAGATGCTGCAAAAGCGGTCGGCGGCCCACCTGGACGAGGGCGGGCGGCGCTACCTGAACATCATCCACGAGTCGGCCCGGCATGCCGGCCGGCTGGTGGACGACCTGCTGGCCTTCTCGCGCATGGGCCGGGCCGAGATGCGGCAGACGGCAGTGAACATGAACGCCCTGGTCGTGGAGGTGCGGCACGACCTGGAGGGCGAGGTCGGCGACCGGGCGGTCCGCTGGGAGGTGGCGCCGCTGCCGCCGGTGGAGGGCGATCCGGCGATGCTGCGCCTCGTCTGGCGGAACCTCCTGTCCAACGCCGTCAAGTACACCCGCCCGCGGGCCGAGGCGCGCATCGCCGTCGATTGCACGGCCGACGACCACGAGCTGGTGTTCCGGGTGAGCGACAACGGCGTTGGGTTCGACATGAACTACGCGAGCAAGCTGTTCGGCGTGTTCCAGCGACTGCACATGGCGGACCAGTTCGAGGGGACGGGCATCGGGTTGGCGAACGTGCGCCGCATCGTCCAGCGCCACGGCGGGCGGGTGTGGGCGGAGGGGGCGGTCGGCGCGGGGGCGACGTTCTTCTTCGCGCTGCCCAGGCCGGGTCCGGCTGAACCGTCCGCCTGAACCAGCCCGGAGCGCCAGCACCGGACGCCACAAAGCGTCCGGCGCTCCGGGCTGGTCCGGCCGGCGGCGCCGGTGCCACGCGGTTACTTCGCCTGCTTCGCCTTCGCCTCCTTCTGGAAGAACTCCAGCCACTGCAAGGTGATGGCCGCCGGGAAGGTGTTGGCGCGGCGCAGCTCCGCTGGCGTCTGGCCCCAGTAGAAGCCGATCCAGCCGGCGGCGGTCTGCCGCGACGCCTTCATGAAGCGCGCGAACTCCTCGACCGAGCACTGCAGCGGGAACGTCTCCTCAATCACGACCGGCTTGCCGATCGCGAACCCCTTCAACGTCGCCAGCGCCTCGTCCACCTCGCCCTTCTTCGGGTAAATGTGGACGCAGATCAGGTCGAGCGGGGCCGCGATCCTGTCGGGCACGAACCCGGACGTCAACCCTGGTCGGTCGAGGCTCCAGTCCACCAGGCCGACCGTGATGAGGTGGCGTTTGTCGTGCTTGCGGATCGCGGCGGCCAGCTGCTTCGTCCACGCGGCGGCGATCTCGGGGCGCGGACGGCCCTTCTGGTCGAGGGTGATGCACTGGACGAAGTGCTTGCCGCCGAACGGCGGGCCGAGCCAGTCGCCGGCCTTGCGTTTGCCGCCGGGCACGACCGGCTCGTTCATGAGGTCGTAGAAGAAGACGGCGGGACTGTCCTTGCAGCGCCCCGCGATCGCCTCCCAGAAACGCGCCTGCGCCGCCCAGCGCTCCTCTTCCGAAAGAGCGTCATACCAGGCTGGCACGTCCTGCTTGTGGTAGCACCCCAGCCCGGTCAGATCGAGGTAGAGGCGCGTCTTCTCGGCGAGGGCGAGCAGTTTGCCGAGGCGGTCGAGCGCCTTCGGGTCGGCCTGGTCGCGCGCCTTCATGAACTTACCGAACTGGAGGTGAATGCGGACGACGTTGGCGCCGAGATCCTTCATCTCGCGGAAGTCCTCCTCGACGCGCGCCCATTCCGTGTCCCAGTAGTCCTCGATGAGGCGGCCCTTCTCGTCGTGGTCGTAGTTGAAACCCCACGGGACGAACGGGCGCTTCGACTTCTCCAGGACAAACCTGCGGCCGTCGGGGGAGACGCGGACCCACTCCAGGGGCTCGGCCGGTGCCTGGGCGCGGGTCGGCGTGAGAGGCCCACCCGCAATGAGCAGAGCGATCGCAACCGCTTGCGAGCGCCGGAACAGGTTGGTTGACATCGGCTTCAGACCCTGAGGGCACGCCCCGACGTTGCGCCGGGGAAGCGGGTTCTCGTTCCCAAACAGTGGTTGGGAACGAGGATCACCGAGGATCAGTCGGCATCCCTGCTGATTTACGCATGGTGCCTCCCCCGGCAAACCCCTGCTCCTCTGAGTTCTGGAGAAGCCCGCGGGCCGGGTCATGGCCCGCGGGTGAGTCCCGAACCGGCCGGGTCACACGACGGGCCGGGACCGCTCGATCAACACCAGGGCCATCGTCCGGACGTGTTCGTCCGGGATGGCAACCGCTTCCCTTCGCGCCTCCTCCTGTTTCCCTTCCTGGACAAGGGTCGCAACGCGGTCGTACAGCTCCAGTGCCATGCTTCGTCTCCTCGTTGCCGGGCGATGACAAGATGCGCGGTTTTCCCAGCACCTTGATCGGCAGCTGTACCCGCTTTCCTCACGAGAAAAGCTCTCGCGAACGCCGTGCCGGGATCCTCCCTCGCCGGCCTCGCCTGAATTGACTTTCTCGCGGGTCTTGCTCGACTTGCGGATTCTGCCGCCCTCCGCAGGTCGCCAGCGGCCACGGTGGGAGAGCGAAGCTGTTGCAAAGCGAGGCCGGCGGGTGTTCGATGGGTGATCCCGGCACCTGACGCGGATTCCCGGAAAGACAACCGCCATGCTCACCCCCGAGGAAACGAAGGTTCTCCTGCACCTGCAAAAGGCCACCTTTGCCCAGGTAGC
>JADLBT010000442.1 GCA_020847555.1 Gemmataceae bacterium | reverse complement strand
GCGAAGGCGGCCGTCGGGCTGCGGCGGGCGGCGCTGATGTCGCTGGGTAAGGTTACGAGCGACGCGAAGGTGGTCTGGCCGGCGGCGCAGGGGGCATTGCAGGACGCCGACCCGACCCTGCGCGGTCAGGCGGTGCGCGTGGCTGGCCCGCTCGGCAAGGTGGCAAAGGAGGTCATCCCCACGCTGGAGAAGCTGGCACGCAAGGACGCGAACATCGAGGTGCGCATCGCGGCCATCCAGGAACTCGGAGCGCTGGGCGCGGCAGCGAAGGCGGTCGAGCGGACGCTCAGCGAGCTGGCCGAGAGCGACCCGCGCCCGACGGTGCGCGAGGCCGCCCAGGCCGCTCTGAAACAGGTCCGGGCCAAGGCGTCCCCGTGACCCCTGCCGCGGGCGGTTTGCGGGAGTGGCGAGGGTCCGGGGCGGCCGGCAACAGCCGGCCGCCCCGGACCCTCGGTGTTTTCACCCGAAACCCCGCCCGCGAACTTTCTGCAGACCGGGTCCGCTCCGGCGGCTCTTCTTGCACAGCACCTCCCCAGTTGCTATAGAGTCAGTCGCCTTTCCCGGTGCCCCGCATCCGGGCCACCGCCAGTCACCCTCTCACGTCGTTCCCCGCCACGGAGGGACAACCATGCTGACAAACCTTGCGCGCATCGCGATGTGCGGTTTGCTGGCGGCCGTCTCCACACGAACCCCGGGTCCACGCGCCATCGTCCCGCGAGGGCCGGTGCCTCCCCACGCCGTCGCGTACTCCCCACACCCGGCGCCCGCGCAGCCGAACGTCTCCCTGACCGACCGGCTGGGCCTGACGTTGCCGTGGTCGGTTCGCGAGGGGCGAGGAAGACCGGGAATCTCCACCCACGGCGACATGCAGCGCCTGCTCGCCCCGGCCCTCTTCTCGTTCGAGGATTCCTGCTGCGAGCTGTACGGGATCTCGCTGGAACAGGCCGTCCGGTCCACCCCTGCGCTACCCTGGCTGGTCGGCGACGCGGACCTCTCCCGCTTCCGCCGATACGTTGCGCATGACCCCGACCCCGAGTGGCGCTATCACTGGGTCCGCGGCCTGCTCGGCGTGAAGGCCGCCCCGCTCCGAGAGTTCGACGGCAAGGCCGGCGGGCAACTGAGCGGCGTCCTCGGTTCGCTCAGGTCGCACCTCCAGTTCGAGACCGCGCCGGAAACGGCCCACGTTCCCGGTGCCGAGCGCTGGCAGGCAGAGGAGGCACTGCACGTTCCGGTCGCCGGCCCGCTGTACGTGTTCGGCCAGGTTCGCGCCGGCTACGACACCTGGACCGCCCAGCAGATGTCCATGACCGGCCGCACCGGCGTCGGCTGCAAGCTCCGGCCGATCGAGAAAAGCGAGGTGGTCCTGTCCGGCGCGTCGGTGATGCATTACGCCGAGGATCCGCTGCGGCCGGAGCGCCTCCCTTCGGAGAAGTCGCAAATGGTCGTGGAGTTGCAGGCCCGGTATCAGCTTCTCGGCCCGCTCAAGGTGGAATACGACGGGACGGCGCTGCCTGCGCTGACGCCGCTCGACCGCCACCGGCTGAACCAGGACGTTCGGTTCGCGATCCCGCTGGGCAATGCCGGCCAGATCCGCCTCGGGGCCAGACACGCCTGGGAGGAGCAGCCCGTCCCGCGGCCGTGGACCGAGGGCATGCAGCTGTACCTCGGCGTCGGGTTGAAGCGCTGACGCGGCCGCAAGGCGCGCGGCGTTCCCCTGAGTTTCGCTCCAGGAAAGTTGCAAAATCCTGTCCGCCCGGGCGGGCGATTCTGCATAGTCAGGTAGAGAGCAAGAGGCAAGCAACGCTCCTCCCGGCCCGGCCGCCGGACCCCGGCGGTCGGGCCAATCGGAACCCGAGATCGCCCACGAACGCCACGGAACCCCCGCGCTCGCCGGTGAGCGCGCTGCGGACTGGTCAATCTCACCACACACCAGGAGAACCTTGATGTAACACGCCAAGCGCGAGCTGCTGCCACGGCACAGTGAGCGCCACGCTTAACCCACCCTGTACGAGAATCGCGGAGCAGGCAGAGGTAGTGGGGGCACGGTCGGCGGACCGCCGGATTTGTCCGCCGACCTCTCCACAACTGGAAGAGCGGAAGGAGGCGATGGGGCCGGTACGAAGAGGCAACGAGGCAGTGCAGGGTGCGAAAGAGGGGTGCGGCGGACCGCACCCCTCTTTCTTTGTTGCAACGGCAGGAACCGGGGCAGGGGAGCCCACTTGGTCCAACGGGGCCTACCAGGAGAATCCAGGACGCTTCGGCATCACGCCCACTGCCGCGCCGTCTCGGCGACACACCCTTGCCCGCGCTGTCCCCGGGTCAGGAAATCGTTGACCAGGCGCCGCAGCATTTGCGCCACGGTCAGGCCGCGCTGGTGGGCGGCACGCTCCAGGCCCGTCACCTGCCAACCCGGCAGGAAGACGGAAAGCTCCGCAATCTCGTCATCGAAGGGAAGGGGATTCTCGACATGGATCATGAGGGATCCCTCGCGAAACGGCTCCCGGGCGGCGCTGGAGGATTCGGGTGCATGGAGCGCTGGTCCACGGTCTGAGTTATATCTCGCCGCAACATCCGAGCAAACAGAATGCCAAGAGTGGCTCGCGCGTACGTCGATAATTGCAAGTGATTTCTATGCAAATAGTTATGCCTGACAGGCCACAGCGGTGGCGCCCCGCGTTCGGCCCCCTTGCCAGTCCGCGCGGCAACTCATGCGCGCTCGCCGGACACAACCGCTCGCCGACTCCATCCACCGTCCGCAGCATGCGCGCCTGCCAGTCGCGCAGGTAATCCACACGCCAGCGATTCACGGTCCGCGCCCTGGGGTACTTCCCCTCGCGCAGGTCCGGGCGCGGGTCGTCGGTCCAGTAGTTCGGGCCGTGCTCGGTGCGCCGAAAATTCCCGCCCCAGTGCGTGCCCGGCGGGTCGGGGCGTCCTACTGCTTCCTGGTGGCCAGGGCGGTCACCTCTGCCGCGGCAAGGGGCCGGTCGTACACGCAGAACTCGTCGAAGCTCGCGGCCAGATACCCGGGCGCCTTCTTGCCCACGTCCCGGAGCAGTCGGTCGCACCCCAGGCCGCGCAAGTCCGTGGTGATCGGCCCGCCCGAACTCTTACCCTGGTCGCGCCCCTGTGAGACTCCATCCAGGAATAGCTCGATGGTGCCGTCGGCCTGCCGCAACAGCGCGACGTGGTGCCACTTGCCGTCGTTGACCGGGCCGCCCGTCGCCTTGGCGCCGCCGAAGCCGCTGGTGTCGTCGCGCACCCAGCCGAACAGGCTGCCCTTGCGCACGCTCAGCTCGATGATCGGGAAGAGCATGCCGCGCCGCCGGAACGAGCTGATGACCCCGTCCTGCGACTCGGTGGCGACCCAGCCAGCCACCGTGAACGGAGTCCCCGGGCCGAAATTGAGGCGCGGTTCCGTGCCCAGGTCCACGAAGTCGCGCTTGCCGTCGAGGCGCAGCGCCGAGCCCTTGACTCCAGGAACCCACGCGCCGCCCTCGATGCGGCCTTGCGATCCTTTCCCGGACGCATCGGCGACCGCCTTGCCCTGGGCCTCATCTAGCGGCCAGTAGGCGAGCAAGCCCGGCAGGCTTCGCGGGCCAGACGCCTCGGGGACGCCCTTTTGCTCGAGCGGCAGTTTCACCACAGGCTCCGGTCCCGGACGCGGCCCGGGCTCCAGCCCCGCCACGGGCGGCTGGCCGCCATCCCTCCTGCCCAGCAGGAAGGCCAGCAGCCAGATCAGCCCACCCAGGCCAACGAGCCCCAGAACGCCGAACACATAGGTCAGCGGTTGCTGATACCACGACAGCCGCTTCCGCCGCCGCGCGGGCGCCTCCTCGGCCTCGTCCGTCTCCCTGGGGTGCGTCTGCTGCCACAGTTCCCAGCGTTTCTTGATCTTCCGGTAGACCTGCTTGACGGGCACCTCGAAGAAGTCCTCGATCAGTGCGAGGTCGTAGTCCTGCGTCTTCTGGCTCCAGCGGCAGAACTGCGGGTCGAGCGTCGTCGCGCGGCTGTCGAGGTTTCGCAGGTCGATGCCGAGGATCCTGGCGGTGACCTCCGGATTCTCCTCGTTGCGCCGAGTGATCAGCCGCACCTCGAGGATGTTAGCGAAGGGAACCTCCTCCACCAGTTCGCCGCCGCACGAAAAGCGCTGAAGCCGATCTCGCATCACCAGATAGTGGTCGCTGGACGGGATCGTGCTGAAGAAGAACAGGCGATAGTTGGGCAGGGCCACGAAGAAATAGCCCAGCCCGACGAACGCGACCCCGCCGCCCATGACCAGGGCGAGGATCATCTTGAAGGAAACCGGCTCGTGGACGAGGACGAAGACGAAGGCGATGAGGCAGCCGACGCCGACGGCCAGGGAGACCAGCTGGAAGCAGAGGAACCAGAGCAGCGCCCTGCGCAGCCCCGAGCGCGAGAACTGGAACGCTGTGCCGCCGCCCGCGCCGGGTTCAGGCGCCGCCGCCTCGTCATCCTCGCCGGGAACAGTCTGGAGGGGCGGCGGTTTCGGACGGGACGGTTTGGGCTGCTGGGCGGGTTCCTCGGCCAGCGGGCCGGCGGGCACGCGGAACGTCCCCTTGCAGCTGGGACAGGTTCCGGCCGCGCCGGCCTTACCGTCGGGCACGGCCAGCAGCTTGTTACAGTGGTCGCAGCGGAAGCGAATCACGGGCGGCACCTCGCCTGAAGAGCGAACGCCAATCTCCCCTACCCCCATCTTATGGCCCGCCACGACCCCGACAGCGCAGCGACAGCGAGGTTTAGGGAGGATTTTGCCGGCGCGGCCCTGGTGGTGGACCACGCCCGGCTGTTCCGCCGCCTGCCCGGCGTCGCCTGGCGGTATCGCGTCTCATCGACGCTGCGCAGCCGGCCCTCCTGCACGGCCAGGAACAGCAGGGTGCTGATGATCGGCTTGACGGCCGACGCGATGTCGCCGCTCTGGCTCACGTCGCCCCAGCTGTAGGCAAGCAGGCCGTGCCGCACGACGCCGCCGCGCTGGCCTTGACCCGGCGGCTGGTCCCTGTTACCTGATGGACATTTCTCCGCCGACAAGGAGGTCACGATGAAGACCGCCATCCTCATCCCCGCCCGCTACGCCTCGACGCGCCTGCCGGGCAAACCGCTGCTCCGCCAGACCGGCAAGTACCTGATCCAGCATGTGTATGAACGCGCCTGCCTGGCGCGGGCCGACACGGTCGCGGTCGCCACCGACGACGCGCGCATCGCCGAGGCGGTGCGCGCGTTCGGCGGGCGCGTGGAGATGACGCGGGCGGACCACCCGAGCGGGACCGACCGCGTGGCCGAGGTCGCCCGCCGCCTCGACGCCGACGTGATCGTCAACCTCCAGGGAGACGAACCCCTCGTCGAGCCGTCCTCCCTCGACCTGCTGCCCGAACTCCTGCGGAGCGACCCGGAGGCCGACGTGGCGACGCTGGCGGTGCCGATTGCGTCGGAGGACCAGTGGCGCGACCCGGCGTGCGTCAAGGTGGTCGTCGATGCCTGCGGCCGGGCGCTCTACTTCTCGCGTAGTCCGGTCCCGTTCGTGCGCGACGGGGCGCCCGACTTCGCGCGCCGCCCGCCGCTGTTCCTGCAGCACCTCGGACTGTACGCCTACCGCCGCCCGTTCCTGCTGAGCCTGGCGCAGCTCCCGCCGGAACCTTTGGAGGAGGCGGAAAAACTGGAGCAGCTGCGCGTGCTGGCGCTTGGCCGCCGGATCCGCGTCGGCGTCGTGGCCCACGCGGGCCGCGGCGTCGATACCCCGGCCGACTACGAGCGGTTCGTTCGCGACTACCTGCAAACCCAGCAGGACCGCGCGGCTTAACCGCCCGCGTCGGCCCGGGCCGTTTGGCACGATGGCGGGCGTTGGGTATACTAACCAGTGAACCCGAGCCGCAAGCCCACGGGGTGGCCCTGTGGGCTTGTTGCATTAGAAGCGGAAAAAACCTCCCCCCGGCTCCGACACTCTCGGAAGGCACTGGCGTGGCAAAGCACATTTTCGTTACCGGCGGCGTGGTCAGCTCGCTCGGCAAGGGTCTCACCAGCGCCTCAATCGGCATGCTGCTGGAGCGGCGCGGTCTGAGCGTGCGGCTGCAGAAGTTCGACCCGTACATCAACGTCGATCCCGGGACAATGAGCCCGTACCAGCACGGCGAGGTGTACGTCCTCGACGACGGGGCCGAGACCGACCTCGACCTGGGCCACTACGAGCGCTTCACCAACGCCCCCCTCAGCCGCGAGTGCAACTACACCACCGGGAAGATTTATCGGGCCGTCATCGACAAGGAGCGGCACGGCGACTACCTCGGGCGCACCGTCCAGGTGATCCCGCACGTCACCGACGAGATCAAGGGGGCAATCCGCCGCCTGGCCGGCGATGATGTGGACGTCGTCATCACCGAGATCGGCGGGACGGTCGGCGACATCGAGGGACTGCCGTTCCTCGAGGCGATCCGCCAGTTCGCCCTCGACGTCGGCAAGCACAACTGCCTGTACATTCACCTGACGCTGATCCCG
>JADLBT010000441.1 GCA_020847555.1 Gemmataceae bacterium | reverse complement strand
CCCCAGGCCGAGCGGCAGCTTCGCGGCCCACACCCGGCCCCGCCGCGCGGTGAGGACGTCGAGCAGCGGCAGCGTGCCGGCCTCGCGCTCGCCCGCCAGCATCATCGCCCCGCACACCACGCCATACGCCGCCGCCAGCGCCTGCACCAGGCCGAGCAGCCCGGTCCGCAGCGCCGACTGCCCGCCCAGCCCGCCGGGCGCGAGGACGGCCCCCAGCGCCACCGTCACCAGGATCGTCACCGCCGCCACGACCACCCACACCGGCCCGTGTTCGCGGGCGTCCTTCCACCACAGCGCGCGGATCACGGCTGCCCCTCCTTCCCCGCCAGCAGGGCGCAGTAGACCTCTTCCAGGGCGAGCGGCGACTCCTCGAAATCGTGGACGCCCTCTGCCGCCCGCAGCGCCTCGACCGCGGCCCGGTCGGGATCCCGCACCACCGCGTGCCACAGCTTGCCGGTGCCGTTGCGCTCCAGCACGACGCCCAGAACCGCCGGGTCGGGGGCGTGCTCCTCGTAGCGCAGCCGGAAGCGCACGACACGCCGGCGCAGCTCCTCCGCCGACGCCGTCAGCAGCTGCCGGCCGTTGTCGATGAACGCGACGTGACTGGCGACGCGCTCGACCTCGGCGACGTGGTGGCTGGAGATCAGCACCGTCCGCCCCTCGGCCGCCAGCCCGACCATGCTGGAGAGGAATTCGCGCCGCACCAGCAGGTCCAGGCCGGATGTCGGCTCGTCCAGGAGCAGCACCTCCGGGTCGGGCGCCAGTGCCAGCGCGAGGCCGACCTTCGCATACTGACCCTTCGAGAGGTGGCGCAGACGCTCGCGCAGGTCGAGCTTGAACTTCGCGAGCCAGTCGCGGTAGCGCGGCAGGAAGTCCGGGTTGTGGAACCCGGCGGTGAACCAGCCGATCTCGCCGACCGTCATCCAGTCGTAGAAGCGGGGTCGCTCGGGGACGTATCCGACGCGGCCCCGAAGTTTGACGGCCGCCTTCCAGCAGTCCTCGCCGAGGATGCGCGCCTGACCGGCGTCCGGCTGGAGCAGGCCGGCGAGCATGCGCATGGTCGTGGTCTTGCCGGCCCCGTTCTCGCCGAGCAGGGCGAAGACGGCGCCGCGCGGCACGGCCAGGATGAGGTGGTCCACGACAACGCGGCGGCGGAACCGTTTGGTCAGGTCGCGGATCTCGATGACAGCGTTCATCAATGTTTCTCCCGGGGGCGCTTGTGCCCGTTGGCGCGGGCCAGCTCGTCCTCGACCAGCTCGCGAATCTGCTCGGCCGGCAGGGCGCTGGCGACGGCCTCCCGCAGCGCGGCGCGGACGCGCTGGCGGACCATCTCCTCGCGGCGGACCCGGCACACGGCGGGCGCCTCGGCCGTCACCTCCATCGGCAGGCCGCGGCGCGCCGCGACGATCCCGGCCCGTTCCAGCTCCTGGAAAGCGCGGACCACGGTGTTGGGGTTGATGCGCTGCTGCTCGGCCAGCCTGCGCACGCTCGGCATCTCGGCACCGGAGCCGAGCGCGCCGGACGCGATGGCGTAGATGACCTGCGCCGTGATCTGCTCGTAGATGGGGACGGGGCCGTCCGCCTCGATGTCGATGATCATGTCCGGCCTCGGCAGCCGCGGGCGGGTGTGTATTGCTTACCTAGTACACTAGCAGAGAGAGGCGGAAGGGGCAAGCATTTTCTGGAAAATAGCGCGAGTGCCAGCCCGCGACGGGTCAGTGCTTCCCCTTCGCTTACGCCTGGGGCTCGGACGGCCGCTAATAGTCGGTCAGCGCCCGCGGCGGGAGGGCGACGCGCAGGGCGTTGACGACCGCGGCCACGTCGATCACCTCCTGCAGGACCGCCCCGGCCACCGGCGGCAGGTAGCCCGCCGCCGCGAATAGCATCCCGACCACGCTCAGCGCCATCCCGCCGACGGCGCTCTCCAGGGCGATGCGCCGCATGCGCTGGCCGATGTGCAGGAACTCGTCCACCTTGCGCAGGGAACTTTCCATGATCACCGCCCCGGCCGCCTCCGCGGTGATGTCGCTGTTCTGTCCGAACGCGATGCCGACCGTCGCCGCCGTCAGCGCTGGGGCGTCGTTGATTCCGTCCCCGAGGAAGACCGTGCGCGCCTTCTGCGTCTCGCGGCGGACCAGGTCCAGCTTCTGCTCCGGGCTCTGCTCGGCGTACACCTCCTTGATGCCAACCTGCTCCGCGAGGTAGCGCACCTCCGTCTCGCGGTCGCCGGACACGAGCAGCACCCGCTCGAACTGGTGGCGCGGCCCGAGGTGGCTGACGAACGACGCGCCCTCCGCCCGCGGCCGATCCCGGAACCGAATCGTCGCGGCGTAGCGGTCGTCCACCAGCACCACGCACTCCAGCCCCCCGGCCAGTGGAGGGAGCAGCGGTTCGGTTTCGGGCGCGCGGGCCGCGAGCTTCGTGCGGCTGGTGATCAGCACGGTGTGCCCGCCGATCCGCCCGCGCAGGCCCTCCCCCGGTCGCTCGCTAACCTCCGTGGCCTGCGGCGGGCTCAGCCCCTGCGCGCGCGCCTCATCGAGGATAGCGGACGCCAGCGGGTGCTTGGAGTAGCGCTCCACTCCGGCCACCAGAGTGAGCACCGCGCGCGGCTCGACGCCGGGGGCGGCGAGGATCTCGGTCACTCGCGGCTGGCCGTAGGTGAGGGTGCCGGTCTTGTCGAAGATCGCGATCCGGCAGATATCGACCTTCTCCAGCACCGCCGGATCCTTGATGATGATGCCGTGCCGGGCCGCCAGCGACACGGAGCCGATGATCGCCACCGGGATCGCGATCAGCAGGGGGCACGGGGTCGCGACAACGAGGACAGCCAGGA
Source organism: Gemmataceae bacterium (assembly GCA_020847555.1). The sequence continues at coordinate 19,738 of JADLBT010000441.1, read as the reverse complement.
AACGCACCGCCTCGCCGCTGACCGCCCAGGCGCCGAGGGCGAGCGCGACGGCGAGGGGCGTATACAGGGCGCCGAGCTGGTCGCCCAGCCGGCGCAGGCGCGGCCGGCGCTGCTCCGAGGCGCGCATCACCTGCATGATCTTGGCGTAGCGCGAATCGACGGCGAGCCTGTCGGCGCGGATGGTCAGGGCGGACTCGCCGTTGATCGCCCCGGACAGCACCGCGGCGCCGGGCGTCTTGGACATGACGTAAGGCTCGCCGGTCAGGTACGACTCGTCCATGCTGCCGTGGCCCTCCAGCACGGTGCCGTCCACCGGGCAGATCTCGTGCGGAAAGATGACGACGGTGTCGCCGACGGCCACCTGCCCGAGCGGCACGTCCGTTATCGCGCCGTTGCGCCGGACGTGGGCGACCGACGGGACACGGCGGGCCAGGGCTGCGAGCACTGAGGAGGCGCTGCGCACGGCGTAGGCCTCGAGCGCCTCGCCGCCGGAGAGCATCAGCACGACGAGGGCGCCGGCGAGATACTCGTGGAGGAAGACGGACGTGACGATGGAGATGCCGGCGAGCAGGTCCGACCCGAGTTGCCCGCGCAGCAGGGCGAGCAGCAGCTGGAACACCAGCGGGATACCGCCGAGGACCAGGGCGGCGACGAGCGGGAGCTGCGCGACCGGCAGGCCCAACGCCTCCCCGGTGACACCGAGGCCGAAGCGCAGCAGGAGGTGAAGGGCGATCATCGTGATGGTGAAGGCGGCGATGAGGATCTCGATCCGGCTGGCGCCCGCCGCCTCGGCCGGCACCGATTCCACCTGGTTCATGCGCCTCCCCTGCCATCGAAGGTCATCGTGGAGTGAAAACCCACGGGCCGCGACTCGTGGGCCAGGTTCCCGAGAACCTGGCCCGCGGACCGCGGCCCGTGGGCTTGCTACCCCCCACTCACCTCTGATAACTACTTCAGGTGCTCGATGATCCGGGCGGCGAACGCCGAGCTGGTCGCGCCCGCCTCGGCGCCGTAGCCGGGGAACTGCCGCGCGATGTCGTAGGTGACGTACAGGTTGCCGCCGGGGCCCTTGTTCGCGGTCGCCTCGCTCTCGGCGAACGTCGCCTCAACTCCCTTGTTCACCAGCGCCGCCGCCTCGTTCCAGCCCATGTGCTCCAGCATCATCGCGCCGGAGAGGAGCACCGCGCCCGGGTTCGCCATGTCCTTGCCGGTGTACTTCGGCGCCGTCCCGTGCGTCGCCTCGAACATTGCCGCCCGGTCGCCGATGTTCGCCCCGGCCGCCAGGCCGATGCCGCCCGTCATCGCCGCCGCCGCGTCGGACAGGTAGTCGCCGTTCAGGTTCGGCGTCGCGATCACGCTGTACTCGTCCGGCCGCAGCTGGATCTGCTGGAACATGCTGTCGGCGATACGATCGTTGATCACCACCTTGCCCTTGCGGTCCGCTCCCTTGTACACCTCGTCCTCGGTCACGATCTGGTCGCGGAACTCCGCCTTCGCCACCTCATAGCCCCAGTCCTTGAACGCCCCCTCGGTGAACTTCATGATGTTGCCCTTGTGCATCAGCGTCACGCTGGGCAACTTGTGGTCGAGAGCCCAGCGAATCGCCATGCGCACCAGACGCCTGGTGCCGTCGGGGCTGACCGGCTTGATGCCGATGCCGGCCGTCGGGAAGACGTTTGTGTACCCCCACTCCTTGAGCAGTGCGATCAACTGCTTCGCCCGGTCGCTACCGCTCTTGAACTCGATGCCGCAGTAGACGTCCTCGGTGTTCTCGCTGAAGATCACCATGTTGACCTTGTCGGCGCGCTTGTTGGGCGCCTCGACGCCCTTGAAGTAGCGCACCGGGCGCACGCACGCATACAGATCGAAGCGCATGCGCAGGTAGACGTTGATCGATCGGAACCCGCCGCCGATGGGCGTGGTGAGTGGTCCCTTCAGGCCGAGGCTGTGGTACTCGAACGCCTTGAGGGTGTCGTCCGGCAGGTAGAGCCTGCGCTGCTCGTCCTCGCTGAGGGTGCCGACCTGCTCGTCCTTGACGTCGGGCCGATAAAGCTCGCGGGCGACGTCGCCGGCGTGGACGTCGAACCAGTGGATCTGGCGCTTGCCGCCATATGCCTTCTGGACGGCGGCGTCGAGGACGCGGACGGCGCAGGTGGTGATGCCGGGAGCGCCGCCGACATCGCGGCCGATGCCGTCGCCGCGGATGAGGCAGACGATCGGGTCGTCGGGCACCTGCCAGCGGCCGCTGGCGTCCACGGTGACGCGGGTGCCCTGCTTCGGCGGGGTGACTTTCTCGAACGTGGGTGCGGTCATCGGAGTCGCTTCCTGGTAGGCCGTGGTGTGGGTCGAGCGCTTCCCCGGCGGGGGAGACACCGGAAGTCTTATGGAATCGCCCGCCGTTCGCACACGGCCGCAACCTCGTAGAATGACGCCGGGATCTCGTCACAAGGAGCGACTCATGCCGAAACTGACTGTGGTGGACGTCACCGAGGTGGAGGTGCCTCAGGGCAAGCGCCTGGTGCTGGCGCTGGAGGACGAGGCGCAGGTCGATCAGCTGCATGCGTGCGGCGGCAACGCCCGCTGCACCACCTGCCGGGTAGAGTTCGTCGCTGGCGAGCCGGACAAAATGACCGAGGCGGAGAAGCGTCTGCTGGCGGTCCGCGGCCTGACGGGCATCCGGCTGAGCTGCCAGATCGTCTGCGACGACGACATGACCGTCAGGGCGATCAGCCGCCTGGTGGGCAGCGGTCGCAAGGACGCCGGCGGCCGCCCCGCCGACGCGATTCACCCGCAGCCGGTGGTCTGGGTGACGAAGTAACGGCCCGGCGCGTCCGGGACTTACCAGTCCGGAGCGCCAGCGACGGGCGGATGACGAAAGTGCTGAAGGGCCACAGGGAGGGGAGCAACGTCCTCGCGTTCGCGCCGGACCGTTACATTCGCCCCACACGTTGCAGCCGTCAGGACTGGCCGCGGTACGCCAAAAAACGGCCGCGGGCGGGCGGCGGTTTCTTGCCTGCCCCGCGCGGCGGGGGTATGGTTTGGGTGTTGTGGATCCTTCCACAGCACAAAGCGAGGTAGCGGCTGGGCGGCGCTCGCGTTGGGTTGCCGTCTCGCGCTGGGAGCCGCTGCCTCGACTTTAACCTTCCCCAGGCCCACGACCTCGCGTCGTGGGCCTGTTTGTTTGCACCCCGGTTCTTCCCGCGCCGCGAGTCCTCACGGGTAAAGGGGGCTCTTCTCAAAGAGGTTGCGCGGCCGCATCTCGAACCCGCACCACGTCGCCAGCGCCACCCCGCGCACCTGCGCCTGGCCGTTCGGCCCCAGGAAGATGCCGTCCTCGTCGCGCGGCAGGTGGTACGCCGACGTCAGATACCACAGTACCACGTTCGTGTCGGTGATCCGGCGCTTCTTCGCGACGTACTGCGGCAGGTTCACGTAGTACTGCTCGTTCCACACATAGGGCGTCACCCAGAAGTCGTGATGGGTGAACTCCTCCCGGTGGCCCCGGTGGCGCGGGCTCCCATGGCGCAGCGGGACCAACTCGTACGAGGTGAAGTTGCCCTGGGCGTTCTTCTGGTTCGACTGGATGCGCACCCGGGTGAACTCCTCCGCGTTCCACACCGCCCCGCCCTCGACGCCGTTGTTGAACGGCTCGACCGTGTCCTTCGCCTTGCCCTTCCGTTCGGCCCACTTGACGAGGTACGCGGAGTTGTGCTGCGGGTCGCCGAGGTCCAGGTCGATGCGCCAGCACCCGTGGTGCATGTGGCCCATCGTCTCGTGGTTGCTCAGGTTCTTGCCGGTCGAGCCGAGCCGGCACGAGAACGACCCGTCGCACCGGAAGCTGTACTCGGTGATGTAGTTGTAGTTCGTCGCCCCGAGGGTCGCCCACAGCGTGAGATCCTGGGCACGGCGCACCTGGTTGTAGTACTTCCACAGCACTCCATCGTCGCGCAGCTCGCGCACGACCTGGCCGTTGTGCAGCAGCTTGCCGTTCGGCCCCGCGTCGGCCTGGGTGTGGCGTTCGAGGCTGTAGGCGCCGGCGGCGCCGATGTCGTAGAGGCGCGTCTCGCCGTCGTTGTACGGGACGAAGATTTCCGACAGGCGGACGTTTTCGAGGATCTTCGTCCACCCGTCGCGCGGGCCGGTCTTGAACCACGCGCCGGCGATCATCAGCCCGACCCTGGCGTTGGCCGCGTACCGGACCTTCCAGGCCGTCTGCATCGGGCCGCCGACCGGGAACTCCTGGACGATTTCGTAGATGCCCGGGCCGGGCGACTTCAGGCCGGGCCGGACCTTCGACGGCTGAGCGGTCGTGTGGGGCGAGTGGGCGGACAGACTCAGGAACACGACCGCCGCCGCCGCGCCGAGCAGGCCGGCGGCAAAACGCCCTTTGCGCATTGCTGATCTCCTTGAAGCGGGGCACGCTGCGGTTACTTGTCGTGGGCCTTGTCGGTGCGCGTGACGCGCACCTTGCCGGTGGTCAGATCGACCTCGACCCTGGGGGCGTACAGCAGATAATCGCGACCCTGGCGGTACGAGAGGCGGACGAGGCGGTGGCCGAAGGTCAGGGCATCGCGGTCGCCGCAGACCCAGAGGGCGGCGTCCACCTCGACCTTGAGTCCGCGGTAGCGCGTCAGGGCGGCGGCGACGTCGGCGTGGTCGCGCGCGAGCCGCACGGCCGCGGCCTGCTCCTCCGGCGCCAGCGCCGCGGACATGTGCGGGACCGCCTCAACGCCGAGCACCTGGCGCCGGCCCAGGTCCACGCTCGTCAGGATCGTCAGGTCGCCGTCGTACCGATAGTGCGTCACGATCGCACGGCGCGGAGAATCGGGGTAGTTATCGGGCGGCACGTCAATTCCGGTCAGGTAGATCTTGCCCCGCAACAGGCCGCGGATCTGCAACTCCTTCTCGACCAGGGCGCGCACGGCGGCGCGCTCGGCGTCGGGCAGGTGGGACGGGTCGGTCGGGGGGTCGTCCGCCCCTGCCCGGGCGGCTGCCAGGCCGCAGAGAGTGATACACAGGATTCGCGTTGCGGTGCGGAGCATGCGTGAGTCCCAGGCGGCCGGAAAGTTGATCCTGGATGCTAACGCATGGTTCCCGTGTCGGCAAGCGGATTCCCGGCTGCCGTATCCTACCTGCTGCCCGCGCCTGTCACGGTCCCTCCGACCGGACCTCATACGCTGGCGCCCAGTACCAGACGGTCACCACGGCCCCGCGCTGATCCTCGGCGTGCGACACGGAGATCACCCGCGCCGGACCGAGGTCCGTCAGGAACTGGAGCGCCTGCGCGAAGGCCGCCTCGCGCGGGCTCAACTCGCTCCCGAACGTCTTGTAGTGCGCGAACCGGGCCGCCTCGCCCGGCCCCAGGCCCATCTCGACAAGGACGTCCGCGATCGTCTCTCGCAGGTTACTCGGGCTCGCGCCGGGCGGTGCCTGGGCTGGGGCCAGTCCCACCGGCGCCTTCGCCTTTGCTTCCATCGTCACAAGTTGACCGCCGCGGACGGCCACCTGCTCCCCGCAGTGCGGACACTTGCGCGTCCGGCGCGGCCGGGGTGAGATGGGCCGTCCACAATGCGGGCAAGGCACACTATCCTGGGCCATCTGCCTCGTCCCTCCTGCTCGGGCCGCACCGTAACCGGGAACGGCCGTTCGGGGCATGGTACGCACTGCGGCGTCGATTGCCCCCTCGTGTCCCGGAGAAATGACACATCGTGCGAGCGGTACAGTCTGCGCCGCTCGCCCATTCCTCTTTCCCGGCGCGGGCGGCGCCACCCACAGCTCGCGCCCGTTGCGAAGTCCCGGCAAGTTCCTCAAGACCGTTCATCTCGCGGTCGATCCTCACTAAAGTGCAGGAAAAAAAGGAGGCAAGGATGCCACGACCGACCCTCGGCCGGCTGACGCTGCTGGTGCTTGGCCTGATCCTGGCGGCGGGGTGCAACCACGCGGCGGGGCGGCGTCCGACGTGTTCGTCCCGAGCCGGATGTGCTCCGGGCGGCCGGGTGTCCTGCACGCCGGACCGCGGAGTCGGGTGCGACTGCCTGGGCGCCGTGGCCGCCTGGGGGAAGGGGCCTGCCGCGCCGGCGGAAACAGGGTCCGCGGAACTCAATGGACCGGCGCGCCGACCGCTCGCCATCGAGTCTTACCAGCCTGCCCCTGGCGCCCCGTCCAGTGGAACGCCGGACGCGGACCGACGGACTCCGAGCGGCGCCGGCAACCGGATCGAGCCGCGCACGCTGCCGGCCCTGCCCACCCGGCCTGCCGGCGAAGTACCCGGCCCGCGGCCGGCCGTCCTCCCGCCGGCCGCCCGGATCGGCTTCGAGACGATCGAGGAAATCAGGCCCGCCTCCCCTGTCTCGCCGGCAGGACCGCAGGCAGCGCTGCGGTTCGGCGAACCCGCCCTGCGGCGCCGGTCGTTCGTGGACACGACGGCTGCCGCCTGCTTCGGCCACGCCCCGGACTATAGCTGGCTGAGCGGGCAGGTCGAGCACTCGGCCGCTCGCAATGAGTGGCGGTTGCGGTACGCAGCGGTGGACGAGACAGACCGCTACGGCGGGGCCGTGCGGCTGATCCAGAACAAGCACGTCGAGTACCTCACCGACGGGCAGTACGTGCGCGTCGAGGGCCATGTGGCGACGCCGCAGAGCCCCGAGGGCAAGCCGACGTACTACCGCATTCAGTCCTTCAAGACCATCGAGAAGGCGAATACCGTCCCGGCGCCGTAGGCAGCAGGCACCAGAGTTTCTGCCTGCTGCCTGCTGCCTGCTGCTTTCCACCTACTGCTTCCTGCCGCTAACCGGCCGGATCGGCATGGCCGGCTCGTCGCCGTAGATGCGCGTGCTTTCCTCACGCAGCACCGGCAGCGCCAGGCCGTCGGCCTTCATCCGCGCCTGGAAGCGCGCGTCGCCGGACGTCAGGCAGCGGACGTTGACCCGGTAGATCGCGTCCACGCGCGGCGCCAGCCGCGGGATCGGCTCGAAGCTCACCTCGCGCCCCTCGATCTTGAACGGACACCCGGCCGCGCCCCGCGCTCCGCGGAACTCCATCTGTTCCGGCAGGGTGCAGATCACCTGCAGATTCGTCTCTGTCTTGGTGCCGGTGTTCGTCACCCGGATTTCGTAAGACGTGTCCTTGCCGACCTCGACCGGGTCGTCCACGTCCACCAGTTCCATCAACAGGGCCGGCAGACCCTCGACGCGCGTCACCACCTCGCCCTCGGCCTTGAGGCCGCGCGTCGCCGTCACCACCGCCCGGTTACGGTGCTCGCCCGGATTGATGGCGATCAACTCCAGGTTAACTTCCTTCGTCTGGCCGGGGCCAACGTCGCCCAGGAACCAGACGACCGACCGCGAAACGAAGTCGTGCCGGCCGCCGCCGGTCGTGGACGCGACCTTGAATCCCGGCGGGACGTGGTCGGTGAGCGTGACCTGGCTGGCCGTCGCCGTCCCCGGATTGCTGACCTTGAAGGTCAGGACGGCATGCCGCTCGAGGTAGCGCATGCCCGGCCCGCTGACCGCCACCTCCAGCTTCGGCGCCACCACGTCGATGGTGGCCGCGCCCTGCGCCGACAGCCCCAGGTCGGCGGTCGCGACGGCGGTGCAGGTCTGTTCCCCCGTTGCCCGCGCCCCGCACATGAGCAGCACCGTCCGGCTCTCGCCCGGCGCCAGGCTCTCGAGGTTGAACTCCAGCGCCTTGCCCTTGCCGTGCTCCAGGCCGTCGGTGAGGTTCGCCTTCACGCGCACATACTCAGCGGTCCCGTCGCCGGGGTTGCTCACCGTCAGGGTGATGGTCGCCGGGTCGTCGGCGACGACGCGCCCCGGGGCCGACGCATGCAGCGTCAGCTTCGGCTCGCGCACCTGCAGGCGCGCCGTCGAGGAGCCGGTGAACGTGACGAAGGCGTGCAGCGCGAGGTTCGCCCTGGTCGTGGGCAGCATGAGCAGGTCGAGACGCTTTTCCTGGCGCGGCTCGAACGTGCCGAGTTCCCAGACATAGGCGTCGCCCGCGGGGTTCCCCTTCGGCTCGGTGGCCTTCACCGTCACGCCCTCGGGGATGCGTGCGCGCAGCACCACGCCGTGAACGCGGTTGGTGCTGATGCTCTTGACGATGATCTGGCAGGTGACCGGCTGGCCCAGCCTGGCATTGCTGGGGCAGACCCATTCCAGGCTGAGGCCCGGCTCCTGGCGGCCCGTCGGGTTGCCCTGGGTCGGTCCCGCGTTCGGGTCGAGCGGCACGTCCTGGAACGAAACGGCGCTCCTCGACGGCTCCTGCGGGGCGTCGGCCTTCGGGGCCGGCGTGGCGTTCGGGACCGGCGGGGCGGTCGGTCCGCCGCGGGCCGGCAAGGCGCCGGGCGGCGGCAGCACGGCGGCCGGCGCGCCCGGCGGCGGCAGCACAGGTGCGGCGGGCGCGTCCGCCTGAGGCGGGGCCACTGGCATGCTCGTCTGAGGCTGGGTCATCGGCTCCGGGAGGGACGGCAACGGTGTCGCCCCCTCCTGTCCCGAGGCCCGACCTCCTCCGGCCAGCACGACGGCCAGGGCCGCGGTCAGGCCGAGTAAGCGGCGTTTCGTCTTCATCGTTCCCCCGTTTGAAAGACGTGGCAGTACGGTCCCCTGGGCCGTCCCCTGCCCTGGGACGGCCTGCACCCTCTGGCGGATTATCGCGATGGAAGGGGGCGCTTAATATCGAATCGCGCGGGGGCGTGTCAAGCCCGGCTGGGAAGCCATTCCGGCGGGAGCGAGTGCCAGGTCAAGGGAGACGGCGTGGAAAGGGTACTGGTCGAGCCCACGGGGGGCGTCCCGGGGCCAGGTGCTGGGGACTCGACCCACGGGATGCCACCCGTGGGCTTGGCTCATTCCATCTCAGGTCCGCCTCTCCAGCGGCGCGTAGCGGGCAACAATGGCCCTGGCCGAGCGGAGTCCATCGACCGCCGCGCTGACGATCCCGCCCGCGTAGCCGGCGCCCTCGCCCACCGGGTACAGGCCGTCGAGGCCCGGACTCGCCCGGGTGGCGTCGTCGCGAACGATGCGCACCGGCGAGCTGCCGCGCGCCTCCGGTCCGACCAGCGTCGCGGACGGCAAGAAGCGGCCCTGCCAGCGCCGGTCCATCTGCGGCAGGCCGTGTCGCACCGCCGCGGCAACCACCGGCGGAAGCAGCGCGTGCAGGTCCGCCAGCACCAGGCCGCGCGGGTAGCTGCTCTGCGGCGTCCTCGCTGTCTGCCGGCGAGCCAGGAAGTCGGTCGCCAGCTGGATCGGGCAGCGGTAGGCGTCCCCACTCAGGGCGTATGCCGCCTGCTCGTAGCGCTGTTGCAGCCGCATCCCCGCCAGCACGTCGGCCCCGCCGAACGCCTCGACCGGGACCGTCACCACCAGCCCGCTGTTAGCGAACGGCGAGTTGCGCCGCGACAGGCTCATGCCGTTCGTGCAGAAGTGGCCCGGCTCCGACACGCTCGGGATGACGTACCCGCCGGCGCACATGCAGAAGGTGAACAGATCGTGGGGGCCGTGGGCGATCAGCGCATAGTCGGCCGACCCGAGCTTCTCCTCGAGTCGGGCGCGCCCGTACTGCACCCGGTTGACGACCTCCTGCGCGTGCTCGATGCGCACCCCCATCTGGAACGGCTTGGGCACCATCGGCACGCCGCGCTGGGCGAGCATGGTGTACGTGTCGCGGGCGCTGTGGCCGACCGCCAGCAGGACGACCCGGGCCGGGACGTACCCCGCCGACGTGGCCACGCCGCGCACCGCTCCGTCCGCCAGATCGAGATCCTCGGCCCGGCACGAGAAGCGGAACTCGCCTCCCAGCGCCTCGACGCCCCGGCGGAGCGCCTTGACGACGGCCGGCAGGCGGTTGCTGCCCAGGTGCGGTCGGTAGTCGTACAGGATCGACGGCTTGCCCTTGCACGCGGCGAACAGCTCCAGCACGCGGCGCACGTCCGGCCCGGCCCCGCGACTGGTCAGCTTGCCATCGCTGAACGTGCCGGCCCCGCCCTCCCCGAACAGGTAGTTGCTCTCCGGGTCGAGCGGCCCGCCAGCGTCGAACGTCCGCACGTCGCGGATGCGCTCGCGCACGGCCCGGCCGCGCTCCAGCACCATGGGGCGGTATCCCGTCTCGGCGAGGAAGTAGTCCGCCACCATACCCGCTGGCCCGGACCCGACAACTACCGGCGGGTGCTCCAGAGGAGTGGGGCCGGGCGACGGCATGACGAACGGTGCCTCCTCGTAGCGGTCCACGCGCACCTCGCCCCGGCCGCCCTCCTTGCCAAGCAGCCGCTCCTCCTCCGGAACCGCTACCTCGGCGGTGTAGACGAATTGCAGGGCGTTCTTGACGCGCGCGTCGAGGCTCTTGCGCAGGATGCGCCAACGGCCCAGGTCGGCCAGGGCGACCCCGAGCGCACGGGCGAGATGGCCGGCGAGCGTGGCCTCCGGTTCGTCCACGCTCAGGCGCAGGTTGGAGACGCGGAGCATACGGTCCTTTCGCGAAACGGCAACGGTCCAACAAAAAAGGGCGACCCGCAAGTCCCGCCCGAAGCGGACGGTTGCGGGTCGCCCTTTATTGTACGCGCCGCGTCCGGCGGCGCGGCCGGCTCAGTCCTTGGTGATCAGCTCGGACAGCTTGACCTTGCCGAGTTGCTTGCGCAGCGCATCGGCGGACTGGCCGCAGATCTGTTCGAGGCGTTTGTCGAGCTGGCTGTTCGGGTTTTTCGGGTTGGGCGGGGCGTTCCCGCGGACCGGCCCGTCAACCGCCTCGACGACGTCGAGCAGGGTGACCTCGTTCGCCTGCTTCGCCAGCCGGTATCCCCCGTTGGGGCCCTTGATGGACATCAGGATCTGGGCGGAGACGAGGGGCTTGAGAACCTTGAGCAGGAACCGCTCGGGGATCTTGCGATCCTGGGCGATGATGTGCGACGCAATCGGGTCGCCCTTCTTCTGGGCGGCCATGTAGGCGACCGCGTGAATGGCGTAACTGGAGGCACGAGTCAACTTCATCGGATACATCCGCGGCCGTCCCACGGGACGGCCAACGCTCCTCACGACCTGGGGACGGGTTACGGCCCGCTGGGCTCGGGGGAAAAAAACGCGGTGGTTGGGGCACCGTCTCCTCGTCACGGCAGGGCCGACGCGACTTTATGTGGCGGTAAGGCGTGACGTTGCGCGGTGCAAACGGCTCGGGCCTTGGGGGTGGGCAACAAGGGGCGGTTCCGGTGAGCCGTTGAACTCCATCAGCGAGGGTCTATGGAGATCAGCCACCCAAGTATCATTATAAAAGTGTAGCGAATGTAGGCAATGCGACTTTGCGGCCACGAGGCAGGTTTTTTGCAAGGATTGCGCCGATTGTCGCGGTCGGCAAGGCGAAGGGCAGGCTCAGCCGGGCGTCCTGCGGGGGCAACTGGGGGATGGCCGAGGGATCGATCCGCACGCCGATGATCGCGGTCGCCGACACGTCCTTGCCGTTCACGTCCACGAACCCGCGCCGGACCTGGACGCGCCACAGGATCGAGCCCTTGTGGTGGTCGAGCAATTCGACGACCCGGCTGTACCGCGGGTGGGTTTGCAGCAGGAGCGTCCCCTGCTGGCGCGGGTAGAGCACGCCGTCGAACCCCTTGCGCGGCAGCGGCTTCACCCATTCGAGGTTGCCCCCGTAGGCGTTCTCCGCGCCGACCTGGAGGAAGGTGTAGGGCTTCAGGTCGAACCGGGAGCGGGGCCGGTAGTACACGAACGCGGGCGGCAGCGGGTCGAAGGCGGTGTCCTTCGACACGTTGTGAAACTTCAGCTGGAGAGTGAGAACCTGCTTGCCGCCCTCGTCAACCCGATCCACCTTCAGAGGGGTCACCTCGATGTCGCCGACGCGGATGGGCTGGCCGAGGGCGGTCTTGAGCTTGTCCGGCAACTGGGCGTCGAACTTGACGCGCTTGGGTCCGCCCTGTTTCGGATCCGGGTCGGGGAGCCGTTCGAGCGGGTCGAACGTCGCGGGCGGGCGGGTCCGCTGCTGGTAGATCAGCCACACCAGGGCGCCGGTGCTGATCACGGCGTAGGGAACGAGGAGGACCAGCAGGAAAACCCCGAGGGATCCCCCAGCCTGCGGCCGGCGCGGCAACGAGGGAGCGGGGAGCGGGGTCGCTGCCACGGGTTCCGGTTGCGGGCCAGCCTCGAAGGCCAACGGGCTCGGCGCCGGCTCGGGGGCGGCATCCTGGAACGAGGTTGCCGGGGTCGGTTCGCCCGCCGTGGGCTCCAGCGCGGGCAGGTCGGTGGCCACCTGTTCGAGCACCGGGGCCGGTTCGACGAGCGCAGGCGGAGGGAACGCGGCCGCCTGGAAATCGGGCGGTGGGGTGGGCGTGGTGATGAACGAGATCGTCGCTTCGCCGATCAGGGCGGGCTCGGGTCGGTCTCCCGCCTCCGGAGGCGCGACGGCGAGCGGTTCCGGAGCGGGGGGAATGTCCCGGGCAATCGCCAGCTGCGGGGGCGCCGGTTCGGGCGGCAGTTCCACGCGAACCGGCGGCGCGACCCCGAACAGATCGTCGCTCGACGCCTCGGGGGGGCTAAAGATGCTGTCGCCCTCGCCCGCTTCCGGCACGCGGATCTCCGGGATCGGGTCGGCATCCAGTGAGAGCGAGGGTTCGGGCGGGGCAGGTTCCAGGGCGGGAGTTTCGGCGGGGGGGTCGCCGGGTGGAGTGGGTGGCGGCGCCGTTGTGGCCTGTCGGGTTAGCGGAGCCTGGACGGCTTGCCGGCAGTGAGGGCAGCGGACCAGTTTCCCCAGATCGCGGACCGTCACCGCTATCAGTTTGCGACATTGCCCACACTGAAACCTGACCGTTTCCATCAAGCCGACACTCCTTGCCCGACCGCACAGGGCGGTGCAGGCCATTGTAAAGCGCCCGGCCGATGCAGTCCAATCGACCATCGGCAGCACGGGCGGGCAGGGCTGCCCGTGCTGCCGGATCGGCCGCCGCTCATGCCTGCTCTGTGGCATCGCCCGCGCCGGCCTCAACGCGAACCTGGACACCGATGCCGGCCCCGAGGCGCCGCGCCGCGCTGCCCTGCACGACGGCGATTTCGAGGGTGCCCACGCTGGAGATCAACGCCACTGCCGTCCCGGGCGGCGCCGCGCCATACGTCCGCACCCGGCTCGCGATTTCCCGGTCGCCCACCCAGACGCGCGCCCCGGTGCCCGAAAGGGCGTCGGCGGGGATGTTGCTGATGAGGTTGCCGAAGTCATCGACGAACACGACCTCTCCGAGCAGCCGGTCGCCGCTCTGAACCGGACGAGGCAGCGGCAACTCGGTCCAGTCCGCCGCCAGCGGGCCGAGGAGGTGTGCTTCCACACCGAGACTGAGGTGGGCGGCGGCCGGCGCGAAGATGTCGCGTCCGTGGAAGGTCGCGCTCACCTGCGCGAGCCAGTAACGCGGCTCGGCCAGGCGGCGGACGAGCGGCCGCTCCGGGCTCGTGCAGGCCCATTCGGTCCAGCAGCCGTTGTCGGGAACCAGCACGCGCTGGCTCGCGGCCTCCACGAGGAGGGCCGCTCGGTCGGTGCCGACGCCGGGATCGACGACAACAACATGAATGGTGCCTGCGGGGAAGTACGGCAGGGCCGCGCGGAGGAAGAAGGAGGCGTGCCGCAAGTCCTGGGGCGGGATGCGGTGGCTCAGGTCGTGGACGCGGGCGCTCGGGTTGAGCGCGAGGAGCACCCCTTTCATGGCGGCGACGTAGGGAGAGCCGTCGCCGAAGTCGGTGGTCAGGGTGACGAGCGGTTCGGCCAGGGGTCTCACGCCGGTCTGGCGGAAGTCGCGCCAGTCCACCGGCCCGGAGCGGCAGCGACGGGCGCTTGCAGAAGCCCGGAGCGGCAGCGACGGGCTGGCGATGAGGCGAGCGCCGGGCGACCCAGGGAGATTGTAGGGCCGACGGTGAGGGTGGCGACCGAGGCGGGTGGAAAAAGGTCCAGGCCGGGGCCGTCCCCCGGCGGCGCACCGGCCTGGAAAGGGGCAGGGCGATGCCCTGCCCGGTTATCGCGACGGCTTCTCGGCCTCCGCAGCGGAGGCGTCGGGCGGTCGGTCGTGCTGGGCCTGCTTCATCTCCCGGCGCAGTGCCTCGGCCTGCGGGTGGGCGTTCTCCCGGGACACGTCGTCCGCCGTCACCGTGGGCACTTTCCGCGCGGGCCTGGCTGACGGCTGCACCTTCTCCGGCTGCACCGGGGCGTGGAAGCAGCCCACGGCGAGGAGCAGTATCAGGGGCAGCATGCGAACAGTCGTCTTCATCCCGCTACTCCTTCCTCTCCGCCAGGCCGGTCGTCCTCTCCCGACTCGTCGGTCCCGCGGACAGCGCGCGGCCGTCGCCGGCCGTCGGCCCGAGGCGCTGCGTGAGGAGTTGCTCGTCCGGGTCGGACGTGGCGGCGCTGGCCGGCAAGTGGCTGGTGCGCTGCATGTAGGTTTCCCACACCATCTGTTCGAGGTCGTCAGCCTTGCGGAGGAGATCGCCGTCGCGGCTGCGGACCGCGATCTCACGCAGCTTGAGGCAAACCTCGAGGCGGCGGTGGTAGGCGGCCAGTTCGCGCTCGCGCGCCTCCCGGGCCGACGCCCGCACGCCGGCCGGTTTCTTCGCCGGGACGGCCGGCTTCTTCTCCGGGCTGCGGCCGAAGGACAGCCAGCGCGGCAGCCAGCCGCCGCGCTCCTCGGTCGTCGGGGGAGCGGCCTCGTCACCCGCCGGCCGATCCTGGGCGGTAGCGGTACACAGGCTCACGCACAGCGCGGCCGCCAGCGTCGCCATCGCGCGCATTGCTGCCTCCTGCACTCGGGGAAACCGGGTGGGGCGAATCGTGCCGTCAGCCGCGACAGGCAGAAATACCTGCCCGATCGGCGTTCGATCCATCTGTTGGGGACTGAGAGGGAGGGGGTATGCCAGAAATCGTTCGCCGCGTCCAGGCCAGTTTCTGCTTGGCCCGGCCCGACCCGCGGTACTACAACCTGTGGAGACACCCGATCTCGGAGGAACCGACGATGAAGCGCTTCTGCACCATCGCCCTGGGGGCGGCGGTTTGCCTCGCGGGGAGGATACTGCCGACGGATCCGGCAGGCGCGACGGCGGCCGCTCAGACGCCCGCCGCCCGCAAGAGCACGATCGCCTACGTGCGGTCGCTCCAGACAAAGGACGGCGGGTTTCTCCCGGCGCGACCGACGCCGACCAGCAGCCAGGCGCCGCGGCCGACTCTGCGTGCCACCTCCTCCGCCGTCCGGGCGCTGAAGTACCTTGGCGGCGAAATCCCGGACCGGGAGGCGTGCGCGCGCTTCGTGGCCGCGTGCTTCGACAGCAAAAGCGGCGGATTCCGCGACCAGCCAAAGGCCGGTACGCCGGACGTCTTCACGACCGCGGTCGGGCTGATGGCCGTCTCGGAGCTGGGCCTGCCGGGCGAGACGTACCACGCGCCGGCGGTGAAGTACCTGGCGGAGAACGCGCAGGGGTTCGATGACATCCGCATCGCCGTCGCCGGACTGGAGCGCATCAACCGGAAGTCCCCGCGCGCCGCGGAGTGGGCGAAGACGGTGCAGCAGCAGTGGCACCCGGACGGCACGGCCGGCAAGGGCAACGGTATCGCCCGGGCGATAGGGAGCGTGGCGGTTGCGGCGCTGCGTCTCGGGGACAAACTGAAGAACCGTGACCAGGTGCTGGAGGCGCTCCGCGATGGCCAGCGCAACAACGGCGGCTGGGGAAAGGACGGAACCCCCGGCTCGGACCTGGAGACGACCTACCGGGTGATGCGGGCTCTCGTCATGCTCAACGGGCGGCCGACCGACGCGGAGGGCGTGCGCTCGTTCGTCGCCAAGTGCCGGAACGAGGACCACGGCTACGGCCCCGCCCCGGGCGCGCCCTCGACGGTCGGCGCGACCTACTACGCATCGATCGTCCTCCACTGGCTCGACCGGAAGTGACCGCGTGGGGGGCTGGGCCTGGAGCTACCAGAGAAAACCCGTCGGTTACTGTTACCAGGTTTGGAAAGCCCACGGGCGGCGTCCCGTGGGCTTTGCCTCGCAAACCGCGCTACCCGATGGTAGCTTCGCCGCCGCTCCCACCATACACTGGAAAGCGTTCGCCATCCTCCACCCCCTGCCGACCGAAACCATGCCCACCTCCGTGCCCAACGTCACGCTGCCCGGCCGCTCGCCCGCCTGGAAATGGTGGGTCTGCGGCCTGCTCCTGCTCGCCACCATGCTGAACTACATGGACCGACTGACGCTCAACCTGAGCGCCCGACGGATCATGGACGAGTTCGGCCTCACCCCGGTCGATTACGGCCAGCGGGAATCGGCGTTCGCGTTCGCGTTCGCCCTGGGGGCGATCGTTTTCGGCTGGTTGGCGGACCGCTTCTCGGTGCGCTGGCTGTACGCGGCGGCAGTCCTGGCGTGGTCGGCGGCCGGGTTCGCGACCGGCCTGGCCACCGGGTTCCTGCACCTGCTCCTCTGCCGCGCCCTGCTCGGCCTGTTCGAGGCCGGCAACTGGCCGTGCGCCCTGCGCACCACCCAGCACATCCTGCCGCCGAGCCAGCGAACGATGGGCAACAGCATCCTCCAGAGCGGAGCCGCCGTCGGGGCCGTGCTGACGCCGCTGCTGGTGATCGGCCTGGGGGCGTGGACCGGCACATGGCGTTGGTCGTTCATGGCGGTCGGCCTGCTGGGGGTGACGTGGGTGGTCCTGTGGCTGCCGGTAGTCGGGCCGCGCGACCTGGACACCACCCGGACGGCGTCCGGCCCGACGCTGGTGAGCATCCTCGCCTGGCTGGTGCTCCTGCTGGCCGTCGATACGGCGGTGCGTGTCGGGGCGTTCCCCGGGGCGCCGGACTGGGCGCCGCTGCTGGTCAAGGGGGCGGTGACGGTCCTCGGCATTGGCGGGGTGTTCCTCTGGCTCCGGGAGGCGACGCGCGACGACCGGGAGTTGCCGCGGCGAACGTTCCTCCTGCGCTTCTGGGCGATGGTCGTATTGGTAGTGGCGATCAACACGACCTGGCACTTCTACCGCGCCTGGCTGCCGCTGTTCCTGGGCCGGCAGCACGGGTACGCCGACGAGGAGGTCGGCTGGTTCAGCATGGCGTACTACGTCGCGACCGACCTGGGGTCGCTGGCGTCGGGGGTGGCGGTCCTGCTGCTGCTGCGCCTGGGGCTGTCGGTCCACTGGAGCCGGGTGACGGTGTTCGTGGGGTGCGCCGCCCTGACCGGGCTGGGGCTGGTGGTCGCGGTCCTGCCGGCCGGGTGGCCGCTGCTGGCCGTCCTGCTCGTCATCGGGTTCGCGTCGCTGGCGATGTTCCCGCTGTACTACTCGTTCAGCCAGGATCTGACGGTGCGCCATCAGGGCAAGGTGACGGGGGCGCTGGGGTGCATCAACTGGCTGGCGATGTCGCTCCTGCACGAACTGGTCGGAGCCTCCGTCCAGGCGACGCAGAGTTATTCCCAGGGGCTGGCGCTGGCGGGCGTGGCCCCGATGGTCGGGTTCGCGGCGCTGCTGCTGCTGTGGCGGAAGGTGCCCGTCCCGGCCCTCGTGGTGGAGGCGCCCCTCGGCGGCGCCCCGCCCGCCCCCGACGAGTCCATCCGGGTCGGCGAGCCGACGGCCCCGCCGCCCGCGTCGAGCGAGGCGATTCGTCGCCCGTCGTGACTGGCGCGGGGGACGGGGTAGCGGGGCAACCTGACCCCTCTGCCCCCTGCCCTGCGAAGCAAGGGGGCCGGGGGCAGAGGTTCCTTCAACCCGACGACGTAAGGAGGATTACATGGCCGCGGACCGGATGCTGGCGCACAACGTCTACTTTTCCCTGCTCGACAACTCGCCGGAGCAGGTGCGCAAGCTGGTGGAGGCGTGCGGGAAGTACCTGTCGGGCCACCCCGGAACGGTCTTCTTCGCCGCCGGCACGCTCGCCCAGGAGTTGAACCGCGAGGTGAACGACCGCGCCTTCGACGTCGCCCTCCACCTCGTCTTCGAGGACCAGGCCGCCCACGACCGCTACCAGGTCGCGCCACGCCACGAGCAGTTCATCGCGGAAAGCCGGGCGAACTGGAAGAAGGTGCGGGTGTTTGATTCGGTCGTGGGGGGATGAGGCGGACGGCGGCCCTTCAGCTGGCGGCGGTCCGGTGGTATAACGAGGGAAGGCGGGCGGAGACGGGCGCCCCGTATCTCAGGCCGCGGCGCTGATCTGGACTTGTACTCGAGGAAGGTCGTCGCTATCGTGCCCCCTCCCATGCTGACGAATGAGCCGCGCCAGGAGCCGATCGAGGCCATCGTCCTCATGTACGGATGGCTACGGGTGCTGCTGGTGGTATTCGCCCTGCTGGCGGTCGCGGTGTTCGCGGTCGCGGCCCGTCTCGATCCGTACTACGCCGACGGCAGCGCGCGGAGCGAGGAGACGCATCGGCAACTCGGGCTGCCGTCGTGTACGTTCAAGTTCGCCGTCGGGGTGCCGTGCCCCTCGTGCGGCATGACGACCAGCTTCGCCCTGCTGATCCGCGGCGACGTGCTCCACTCGCTCCGGGCCAACTGCGCCGGCACCCTGCTGGCGGTGGTGACGCTCGCGTTCATCCCGTGGGCTCTCGTCAGCGCCTATCGCGGCCACATGCTGTACGTGCGATCGTTCGAGAAGGTGCTGACGCGGGTGGTCATCCTGTTCGTGGTGCTGATGCTGGTCCGGTGGGCGATCGTTCTGCTGGTGTACTACACCTGACGCGCGGCGGTCGGCCGGCCGCGCATTCTCACGGAGGAGAGGCGATGCGGACGGACTTCCGGAATGGCTCGGCCGGCCTCAACCGGCGCTGGACGGCGGCGGCAGTAATTCTCGGTCTGGTCGCGCTCGGCGGGTGCAACCCGGCGCTGATGCTCGCGTTCCTGTTTCCGGCCGACACGAACCTTCCGCCGGAGTGTCCGCTGACGATCGAGGGGAAGGAAGCGAAGGTGATGATCCTCACCTACCACACCGGCGGCGGTCCCGGCAGTGCGCTGCTCAGCCGGGTCGATTCGGACCTGACGTGGCGGCTGTACCAGCTGCTGCAAAATCGGTTCAAGGAAACCGAGCAGGCGGTCGCTCTCGTCCCGCCCAACCAGGTGCGCAACTACCAGAACAGCCGCCCGCGCTGGCGCGACGAGTCGCCGCAGAAGATCGGCAAACACTTCAAGGCGGACTACGTCCTCACCCTGGAGATCGTCGATTTCCGACTGGCCGACAAGCGCAACGCCAACTTCATGTACGAGGGGCACGCAGAGATCAACGTGACCGTCACCGACGCCCACAAGGAGGTAGGCGAGGGGGAGGCATACGCGCAGCCGTATGCCATCGACTACCCGCGCGGCACGCCGGCCCTGGTCGGCGACATGAGCCTCAATCAGTTCCGGGCGAAGTTCATCGACCGGATCGCGAAGGAGTTGTCCCAGCTGTTCACGCCACACCCGCCGCGCGACAAGTACACGGCGGACTGACCTCGTGGGAGGAGCAATGGCCGAGCCGGTGATCATCCGCTGTCGGGAGAATGGCCCGCTCGTGGTAAAGGGGGCGGTCCGGGTGGTGGACCATCTGGGCAATGAGTTCGTGCCGCCGCCCGGCAAGGACTCCCTTGCCCTGTGCCGCTGCGGACAGTCGCGGAATCGGCCGTTCTGCGACGGCTCCCACCGCGACTGCGGGTTCCAGGCAGTAGAGACAGCGCCGCCAGCATAGGCGACCAGGAAAGCGTGTTTCGCGCAAAGACGCCAGGAGCGCCAAGAAATCGTTCTTGGCGCTCCTGGCGTCTTTG
>JADLBT010000440.1 GCA_020847555.1 Gemmataceae bacterium | reverse complement strand
TAACGTTACAGGCCAAAGTCGCCCTTGATGCGCCGCCAGCAACTGTGAATGTGGTTGGCTGGGTTGCCGGCGCCATCACGCTGGTTGTTCAGGAACTCGATCACGAACGTCGGCCCCTGCACACGGTAGGTGTGGCTCTGCCCCCGTTCGGCCCCACCGGAGAAGGCGAAGTGGATCTTGTCGATCCCGGCGTCACGCACGCCCTTCAATTCGGCCTGGCCGATCTCCTGCGGCATGCGGCGGGCATAGGCCTCGACGAGCCGCTCCAGAACCTGCTTCTGCTTCGGGGTCATCTTCGCCGCCGCCAGCCCAACCGGCGGTCCCACATCGGGCGTCGGCGACTTCTGCTTCGGTTCGGGGAACGCCTTGGCGTGGGCGGCTGCCTGCTTCTGTTCCTCGTTGAGCGACTGGAACAGCTGCAGAGCCAGGTCTTCCGCCTCGGGCAGCGTGCGCAGCCCCTTGCGCGGGCCGGCCATGACCAGGGCGGGGTTGGCGCCGAAGAGAAACGGCGTGGCGCTCACCAGTTTACCGTCCTCCAGGGTGAAGTTCAGCGACAGATGGTGGCCCTCGACGCGCCAGCCCCATTTCCCGGTCCTGGCGGGCGTGCCGAAGATCGTGAAGAAGTACCAGTCCGGATCGCGCGTCGGGTACTTGGCCTTCTGCAGCTCGCGCAGAATGGCTTCCAGGCTCATGATGGTGGTCGCCTGCTGGTTGCCCTTGGCGCTGGTGCCGGCGGCGACGAGGGCCAGGGCGGCCTTCCTCTGCGGTTCGTTCATGTCCTTGAGAGCGACGCCCTTGCGCGTGGGCACGCCCTTGTTCTCCAGCGGGACGAAGTTCCAGTTCGTGCGCTCCTGGCTGTCGAACGGGAAGGTCGCCTGCTTCTTCTGTGCGGGGCTGAGGCTGTCGAGGAACTCCTTGGCGGCGTTCGCCATCTGCTGTCCGGACGACGCCGTCTTCTGACTGACGTAGGCCACCCCGGACAGGCTTACCAGCAGCACCGCTGCCAGCAGGAAGCGACACAACTTCATCGACACACCCCCTTTCACCGTTGGCCTGGTTTCGTGGCCGCGGCTCGCGTGCCGGCGCCCGGGTCCGGGCGGGGCGCTCGCGGGCACAGGTGAGTCTAAACAGGCGAAGGGGCGGTGACAACTCTCCGGCGAGCGGCCGCGCCCCTTACGCTGCTGTCGGCCCGGCCTGCGGCGTCTGCGCCAGCCGTTCCTCCAGGGTCTGCAGTTCGAGCAGGACGCGCAGCAGTTCCTGGTTCTGGCGCTGCACCTCCTCGAAGAGATCGAGCGGATTGAGAGCCGTCAATTCCTGAATCACCCACGACAGATCGTCGGGAGCCACGGCCGGGTCGCGCGGGGGCAGCGGTTTCTCGACCCGGGCGCCGCCGTCCGACGGCAGGATGAGCAGCTGGCCCTGCTCGAGCGCGAACGTGAGAACGACCCGACCGACGCGGGCCAGTTCCTGGCAGACCAGCTCGAACGTCAGCCCAGCCACGCAGACCTGCTCGCGCACTCCGAACCCGAGCAAGCTGGCCACCTGCCGGGCCTGGCGCCGGGCCAGCAGCGCGTCGCGCTTGCGGCGGATCTCGATCTGGAGAAAAGGCGTGTGCATGGTGTGGTCCATCCTTGACCACGGGAGGGGCGGTTCCGTCCACGTAGCCGATTGTACCGGCGGACTTCCACCCTGGCCAGGCCGGTCGTCCGCCTGGTCGGGTGCCGCCAACTTTTTTCGTGCGTCAGTCCTCGCCACGCCTCGCCACTTCCCGACATCGCGAAAGCGGGCCATTGTCTAATGGACTAACGTACACTATTCTGTAGATGTCATTCGGGGGCCAACCCAGCCAATCCCGCCCCCGTCAGGACCGTGCGGTTGCGGTAAGCAGGTGGCAGATGCCGGACCAACGGCCGGAGCCCATCGCCCGCGATCTCCTCTCGAAGAAGGAGGTCGCGCGGAAGGTCGGGCTGAGCGTCCGCACCATCGAGCGCTATGTCGCGCTGGGCAAATTCCCCGCGCCGATCCGATTTAGCTGCACCTGCATCCGCTGGCGCCGCCAGGACATCGACGACTACCTTCAGTGCCTCGACGTCGCTCACCGCTCGACCGCTCCCTCGGCGTCGAGGGCGTGACGGCACGGCAAGAAAAGCCTTTAAGAGATGGCAAGAGGTGTTTGCTACCATGAACTCCCGCGCGCTGCTGGCCCTGGCCCTGGATCCGTCCCGCCTCCTGGCGGCGCAGGGGATGACGCCCGATCCGTGGCAGCGCGAGCTGTTGCTCTGCCCGGCCCGGCACCTCCTGCTGAACTGCTCGCGCGGGGCCGGCAAGACGCGCGTGACCAGCGTGCTCGCTCTGCACACCGCCCTGTTCGAGCGCGGCGCGTTGGTGCTGCTCGTATCGCGGGCGCAGCGGCAGGCGGGCGAGCTGCTCCGGTACTGCAAGCAGGGCAACCGCGCCGTCGGCCGGCCGGTCGCCACCGTCAAGGAGAACGAGCACCTGCTGGAGTTGGCCAACGGCAGCCGCATCGTTTCGCTGCCGTGCAAGGAGGAGACGATCCGCTCGTTTCAGGGCGTGCGCCTGCTCGTGATCGACGAGGCGGCGCGCGTGCCCGACGCGCTGTACGGGTCCGTCTCGCCGATGACCGGCACGGCGGGCGGGCGGACGGTGTGCCTCTCGACGCCGTTCGGGCAGCGCGGCTTCTTCTGGCGGGAGTGGCATGCGGAGGGGGCGCCGTGGGTGCGGTTCCGGATCCCGTGGCGGGCCTGCCCGCGGCTGGGCGAGGCGTTCCTGGCCGAGGAGCGGCGCAAGTTCGGCGACGCCTGGGTGGCGCAGGAGTACGAGTGCTCGTTCGTCAGCATGGAGGGTCTCGTCTATCCCGACTTCGAGCGCTGCCTGGTCCACCAGCCCGGAGCGCCAGTGACGGGGCGCCTCGTCGGCGGGCTCGACTTCGGGTTCCGCAACCCGTTCGCGGCGGTGTGGGGCGTCCTCGACCACGACGGCGTGCTGCACCTGACCGGCGAGCGCTACCGGCACGAGACGCCGCTGCACGAGCACGCGCGGGCGCTCCCGCCGGGGGTGATGTGGTACGCCGACCCGGCGGGCCGCACCGAGATCGAGGAGCTGCGCGCCGCCGGCCACAAGGTCCGCCGCGGGAACAACGACATCCGCCCGGGCATCGCCGCCGTGACCGCGCGGATCCGGACCGGCGGCCTGACGGTCCACGCGGCCGCCTGCCCGAACCTGGTCGCGGAGGCCCGGCTGTACCGCTACCCGACCGAGAGCGAGCGCCCGCACCTCGGCGAGAACCCGATCGACGACCACAACCACGCCCTCGCCGCGCTGCGCTACCTCGTGTGCGGCATCTCGCGTGGGGACGGCGGGCGGCGGCTGGTGGATGGCGGACGGGCAGGCGAGATCCCGTTGCCTCTCGCCGGACCGCGACTGGATAACCCCGACATCTGGGAGGACTGAGATGCGCCGGTTGATCGTACACGCCCTGACGCGCCTGGCCGCCTGGCTCGGTCCGAAGGCCCACGGAGCGCCACCCGCGACCTGGCGCGGAGGTGGCGGGGCTTTCCTCGACAGCTATCGGCGGCACCGCGAGCCGTCGCCGCGGGCCCTGCTGGACGAATTGAAGCATACCGCATGGGCGTGCGCCAGCGTCAACGCCGCGGTCTGCGCCGCATACCCGCCGCGGCTGTACGTCGCGACCGGACCCGGCCAGCCGGCGCCGAAGTGCCTGACGCGGGCTCTGCACCCGGCCGCGGAGGCCCGGCTGCGCGACGCCGCGCACCTCTACCTGGCGACGCGCGGCGCCCGCGCCATCGAGGAAGTCGTCGCTCACCCGCTGCTCGACCTGCTCCGCCAGGTCAACCCGGTCCACAATCGGTTCGACCTGTGGGAGCTGACGCAGCTGTACCTGGAGGTCCACGGCACCGCGTACTGGCTGATCCAGGACGACGAGCTGCTCGGCATCCCGGCCGGCATCTGGATCCTGCCGGCCCAGCACGTCACCCCGCGCCGCGAGGCGAACAGCCGGGCGCTGGTGGACTGGTACGAGTATCGCGCCGGGTCGGGGGCGGCGCGCTACCGGCCGGACGAGGTGATCGCGTTCCGGTGCCCGGACCCGCGCGACCCGTACACGAGCGGCCTGAGCCCGCTGCGCGCGTGCTTCGAGCAGGCCGCCCTGGCGAGCGAGTACGCGGCGATGAAGCGGGCCGTGTACGACAACACCGGCGTGCCGAGCGTCGTCCTGTCGCCGGCCGAGGTGATCGGGGCGGACGAGCGCGACCGGCTGGAGGAGCAGTGGGAGCGCAAGTTCCGGCGCGGCGGCGCGGGCCGCGTCCTGGTCGCCGAGTCGGGCCTGAAGGTCGATGTCCTGTCGCACTCGATGGGCGACCTGGCCGCTCTCGCCGATATGAGGGCGACCAAGGAGGACATCGCGAACGCCTTCCACGTTCCGCTGCCGTTTCTGAGCGGCGACACGAACCTGGCGAACATGCAGGCGGCCGACCACCTGCACCGGACGCTGGCGATCGTGCCGCGGCTGCGGCGGCGCGACGAGAAGCTGAACGAGCAGCTGATACCGCGCTACGATCCGACCGGCCGGCTGTTTGTGGCGAGCGAGGATCCGACGCCGCAGGACCAGGCGCGGGTGCTGCGGCAGACCGAGTCCGACCTGAAGTACGGCGTGCGCACGATCAACGAGATCCGGGCCGAGCGCGGCCTGCCGCCGGTGCCGTGGGGCGACCGGCCGTTCCGCGACCAGGGAAAATCCGCCACAGCTGAACGCGGCTCGGCACAGATCGAACCATGAGCCAGCGATTCTTCTTTCCGATCCGTGTTCAGTTGTGGTCAATAATCGAGGGGAGAGCCATGCCCGAGTTCCTGAAGACCTGTTACGACACCGAAGGCCCGTTCGGTATCCCGATGCGCGACCACCAGGCACGGGCGCTCGACGCGGTGGTCCGCGGCCTGCCGCACGAGGAGCCCTACGAGCCGCGCACGGCCCTCGTCGCCAAGGGGCCGAGCGAACTGCTGCCGGGGGAGCGCGCCGACGTCTCGTGGATCAGCGAGGAGTCGATCGATCGGCAGGGCGAGATCGTCCGGGCTGCCGGCATGGACGACAGTCACTTCCGGCTGAACCCGATCGTGACGATGCAGCACGCCTACTGGATGCCGCCGGTCGGCCGGAGCCTGTGGCGGCGGCGCGTCAAGGATGGCACGCTGTCGGGCATCAAGGCCAAGACGCAGTACCCGGCGCGCCCGGCGTCGTGGCCCGCGGACGCCCACTGGCCGCCGGACGTTGCGTTCACCCTGGTGCAGCAGGGATTGCTGCGCGGCAAGAGCATCGGCCTGCTGCCGACGAAGGCGCGCCGGCCGACCGACGAGGAAGTGCAGCGTGACCCGGCCCTGGCGAAGGTGCGCTTCGTCATCGAGAAGTGGGTGCTGCTCGAATACGCCTGCGTCTACCTGCCGGCGCAGCAGAATGCCGTTGTCGAGGCGGTGTCAAAGGGGCTGCGGCTCCCCGAGGAGTTTCGCGCGGCGATGCGCCTGGAACTGCCCAGTGGGGCCGGCATCGTGCCGTTCACGCCGCTGGAGGAGCTGGAGAAGGCGCTGCGGCGGGCGGTACGGGCGCTCGACCTGAGCGCGATCATCTCCCGGGCCGTGCGCGACGGCTGCGAGCGGGCGCGCGGCAGAGTGTGACCAGCCCGGAGCGCGAGCGACGGACCCGCAACTCACCCACGGGGCGCGACCCGTGGGCTTTACCGGAACCAACCCCCGAGCCGTCAGGGCATGCCCTTGCGAGGCGGACGCCAAGCCGCTGGCGGAGACGGTCCGGAGACGGCCGGGGTTTCCCAGGACCAACCCTTACATTCAACCCCGAGAACCTCATGTTTGTGCAACTGACGAAAGACTACTTCGGCCAGAAGGCCGGGGCGCGCGTCGATGTGGACGAACCCGTCGGCCGGGGCCTGATCGATCAGGGCATCGCCGAGGCGATGGCCGGCGATCCGCTCGCCCCCGCCGTCGCACGCTCCGTCGAGGGGCTGACGGCTGGCCTGACGCGCCGCCTGGGCGACGCGCTCGACTCGACCCTGCGTGAACTCGCCGCCGTCCGCGCCCGCAGCTATCGCAACGCCGTCCCCGCCCTCTTCGGTGAGGGCCAGCGCGGCGACCCGCACCGCAGTTTCGGCAGCTTCCTCCTCGCCGTCCGCCATCACGACGCGAAGGCGCTGGACGAGTTCGGCAGCCACTTCGCCGACTGGGACGGCGCCGGCCAGAAGGCGGCGCTGTCCACCACGAGCGGCACCACCGGCGGCTACACCGTGCCGACGCAGTTCATGCCGACGCTGCTGCAGGCCGCCGCCGAGCAAAGCGTCGTCCGGCCGCGGGCAACGGTCGTGCCGATGTCGTCGCGCAGCGTCCAGATCCCGTACCTCGACTGCACCAACGCGCCGACCGCGGGCGACACCGCCTACCTGGGCGGACTTGTCGCGCGCTGGGCCGAGGAAGCGGCGACGATGAACGAGACGGAGCCGACGTTCCGCCAGCTGGAGCTGGTGGCGCACGAGCTGTCCGGGTACGCGCTGCTGTCGAACGCCCTGCTCGCCGACAACGCGGTCGGGCTGGAGGCGCTGCTGGTGCGGCTGTTCGGCGGGGCGATCGCGTGGTTCGAGGATTACGCCTTCCTGCGCGGCGACGGCGTCGGCAAGCCGCTCGGCGTGGCGAGCGCCGCGGCGGCGCTCTCGGTCAGCCGTGCCAATGCCAACCAGTTCGGCCTGGCGGACGCGGGCAAGATGTTCGGCAAGCTGCTCCCCGGCTGGTCGCCCCAGACGACGGCGTGGGTGATCCACCCGAGCGTTCTCCCGCAGATGGTGCAACTGGTGAGCGCCGCGGCCGGCGTCGGGTGGCTCGACAACCTGCGCGACAAGCTGCCGATGCAGCTGCTCGGCCTGCCGGTCGCGATCAGCGAGAAGCTGCCGGCGCTGGGCACCGCCAAGGACGTGCTGCTGTGCGACTTCCGCCACTACGTCGTCGGCGACCGGCAGGAGGTCGAGATCGCGTACAGCGAGCACTACAAGTTCACCAACAATCAGGGGACGTGGCGCTTCGTCTGTCGCGTGGACGGCCAGCCGTGGCTGCGCTCGGCGGTGACGCTGAGCGACGCCTCGTCCACGGTGTCGCCCTACGTGTACCTGACGTGATCCTTCTTCCTCCCCTTCTCCCCTGTACGCGGGGGAGAGGGGCGAAAGAGGGAATCCAAACTCACGACCCACGGAGTTTTCTCATGTTCCAGGAACAACTCACGCAAGCCCTGTCGATCCCGACGAACCCGACGCACGCCGCGAACCGGACGAGCAGTTTTAACACCGGCGGCGTGGACATGCAGAAGTTCGAGCGCTGCCTGGCGATCCTCGACGTCGGCACTGTCACCGCCGGGACGCTCGACGCGAAGTGGCAGGAGTCGGCCGACAACAGCAGCTTCAGCGACGTGGCCGGCTACGCGAACCTGGCGCTCACGCAGATCGCCGCCAGCAACAAGACGGTGACGATGGAGATCCGCGCCAGTCACCTCAGCTCGGGCAAGCGCTACGTGCGCGTGGCGGTCACGCTGGGCGGGTCGCCGGACCTCGACTGCGCCGTCATCCTGCTCGGCGGCGAGGCGCACCAGAAGCCGGCCAGCGCCGCGGACGCGGCGCACGTCACCGAGCGCAAGGTTGTCAGCTGATTGTTTGAGGGACAGGTTCAGTGAGTTAAAGCCCCCGGGTGGCACCCCGTGGGTGAAGTCTCCGGCACTCCGCCCCACGGGGTGCCGCCCGGGGGCTTTAATCTCCTGGACCTGTCTCCCACCTCAACACCAGGTATAGTCATGGCCGACCTCATCACCACCGCCCGCGCGAAGTACAACCTCGCGCAATCCTCCTTCAGCGCCGCGGAGGACACCACCATCGCGGCGCTCGTCACCGCCTGCTCGAAGGCGGTCCGCCGCTACTGTCGCCGCGAGTTTGACAGCCAGGCGTTCGACGAACTCTACAACGGCGACGACCAGGAGCGCCTGCTCCTGCGACAACACCCTGTCATCTCCGTCGCCCGCATCGCCTGCGCGCCGACGACCGTGCTGCGTGTCACGAACACCTCGGCCAGCAACCAGCGGGCGACGGTGGCGGTCACCTCGACCGGCCTGACCCTGGTGCGCGTCGCGTCCGGCACCACGTCCACCGACACGTCCGTCACCTGGGCCGGCAACGCGACTCTGTCCGCGGTCGCCGCCGCCGTCAACGCTCTCGGTAACGGCTGGTCGGCGAGCGTCCCCGACGCGACCCACAACAACCGCGCCGCCGCGGACCTCCGCGCCGTGCAAGGCGCCCTCAACGCCCTGAACGTCCGGGCCGAGCTGCGGCTGCACATGGTCGAGCTGTCGAGCTACGCGATCGATGCGGCCCACGGCTGGCTGCTGCGCAGCGATGGGCTGACATCCTGGACCGGCGGCGCGAACTACTGGCGCGTCCTTTACACGGCCGGCCATGCGACCGTGCCCGAGGACGTGCAGGAGGCGTGCGCCGAGTGGGTCGCCGCCCTGTACTGGCAGACGAAGCGCGATCCCGGCCTGTTGCAGGAGGTGGTTCCCGGCGTCCTCGCCCGGACCGCCGAGCGCGACGTGCCGCGGCACGTTCGCGCGCTGCTGCTGCCCCACCGCAACCACGACATCCTGATCACCGGAGGCTGACATGGCGCTGCCCATTTCCCCGAATACGACCTGCGACGTCTACCGCAACGGCAACGCCCCGCCCGCGGCGCCGGACGTGGCGGACGTGAGCGGCCACCTGCGGCCGGCCTTCCGCGAGGGCATGAGCGTCAACGAGTACGACATGGCGACGCCGATTGCCTACACGCACGTCCTGCTGATCGACGCGGCGGTGGACGTGCGCGACGCCTACGTCGGGCAGCGCGGCCACGTCCAGCAGGACACCGTCTACATCCCGGATCAGGACGGGACGCCGTTCGTCGTGATGTTCGTGGAGCGCGTCAACCGCGGCCTGGCGAGCGAGCACAAGCGGCTCTACCTCGACCGCGGCCTGCCGACCTGGCCGACGAACGAGCTGTGAGTGTTCCTACTCCCCTCCTCCCTGGTGGGGGAGAAGCGGGCAACAGGTTACAGAGTGACGTTCCTGGAGCAGAGAGTCATGAGCGACGAACCCCTGAGCAACGGCAAACGCGACGTCATCACGCATCGCATCCTGGTGTGCAGTCTGGGCGGCTGCGTCCTGCTGAGCGCCCTGGCGATCGCCGTCCTGGCGGTCCTCGGGCAAGAGGTGCCGCCGTCCCTGCCGGCCATCGGCGGCACCGCCCTCGGCGCCCTGACCGGCATGCTCGCCAGCATCATGCGCAACCCGTAACGGCGCGAGGCCCATGAAACGCCGATTCCCCTTGCTCGTTCTGCTCTGGTCTGTTCGAGGTGCCCGACGAACGGTTTCGCATCCCCTGGCAAGAAAGGAGCGCATCATGAAGCCCGCGCGCCGCAATCGCATCAAGGAACACCGCCAGGTTCGCGCCGGCGACCTGATGCCGCACGAACACAACTGGCGCCGCCACCCCGCCGAGCAGCGCGCCGCCCTGGAAGCGATCCTCGCCGAGGTCGGCTTTGCCCGCAGCCTGCTCGCCTATGAGTTGCCTGACGGCCGGCTCAAGCTGATCGACGGCCACCTGCGCGCCGACCTCGACCCCGATGCGGTGGTGACGGTCGAGGTACTCGACGTCAGCGACGACGAGGCGCGGCGACTGCTCCTGAGCATCGACCCGCTGGCGGCGCTGGCCCAGGCGGACGAGGACGCCCTCGCTGCCCTGAAGCAAATCACCGAGACGGACCAGGCGGCGCTGCAGGCGCTGTGGGATTCGCTCGGCGTGGCCGCCCGCGCGGCCGAGGAGATGCTGGCGAGCGAGGCGCCCCCGCCGCAACAGTTCCTGATCCTGATCGAGTGCGCTGACGAGGACCAGCAGACGGCATTGCTGCAGCGCTTCCGCGACGAGGGGCTGCGCTGCAAGGCGCTGGTGTCGTGATTGCTGTCTTTCCCCCCTCTCCCCTCGTGGGAGAGGGGGGCAGGGGGGTGAGGGGGCTCCCTCCCCCTCAACCCCGACCCCTCCCCCACAAGGGGGGAGGGGAGGAAGAAACGCGAGCAACGAGGAGAGGTCGTGAAGATCACCGTCGAATGTCCCGTGGAAGAGACGCCGCGCGTCATGCAGGTGCGCGGCATCTTCGACCTGACGCCCGCCGCCACGTCGTCGCTGTCGTGGGACGTCGAGCTGCCGTTGCACGAAAAGCCGTGGAATCTCGGGCTTCTCGTCGGGACGAGCGGTTGCGGCAAGACGACGCTCGCGCGCCACCTGTGGCCCGACGCCTTCCCCGGCCCGCAACCCGCCTGGCCCGCCGCGCAAGCGCTCCTCGACGGCTTCCCGCCGGGCGTGCCGATCCGCGACCTCGTCGAGTTGCTGTCGAGCGTCGGCTTCAGCAGCCCGCCGGCGTGGCTGCGGCCGTTCCGCGTCCTCAGCACCGGCCAGCAGTTTCGCGCCACCCTCGCCTGGCTGCTCGCCGCCACGCCGCCGGACCGGCTGATTGTCCTGGACGAGTTCACCTCCGTCGTGGATCGCACCGTTGCCCGCGTCGGCAGCGCTGCCCTCGCGAAGACCGTGCGCCGCCGCGGCCAGCGCTTCGTAGCGCTCACCTGCCATGAGGACGTCGAGGAATGGTTGCAGCCCGACTGGGTGTATCGCCCGGCCGAGAGTCGCTTCGCCTGGAGGTGTCTTCAAGGCCGCCCGCTCGTCGAACTGTCGGTCTTTCGTTGCCGCCATGAGGCGTGGCGCGCGTTCGCGGCACACCACTATCTGAGCCACAGCCTGGCCCGCGGCGCGGTCTGCTTCCTCGCCGCCTGGGACGAGCGGCCGGTCGCGTTCAGTGCCTGGCTGCCGTTCCTCGGCGCCGGCCCGCCGGCGCGGCGCGAACACCGGACCGTCACCCTTCCCGATTATCAGGGAATTGGGATCGGTAATGCGCTCAGCGCGCTGATCGCGTCGATGTGGAAGGGGCTCGGGTTTCGGGCGACGAGCACCACGACGCACCCGGCGATGATCGCGGCCCGGCTGCGCTCGCCGCTGTGGCGCATGCACCGGCGGCCGTCCCTGGGCCGCGGCATCGAGAAGAAACGCCGTACCCTGCGCCACGCGAACACCCGTCTGACCGCCGGCTTCACCTACTGCGGGCCGGCCCTGCCGCCCGACGAGGCGAGGGCACTTCATGACTGAGCGTCGTCACCGCCTGACGCCTCAGGTGGCGCAGGAGATCTGTGCCTTCATCCGCGCCGGCGGGTATCCGAAGGTCGCGGCCCAGGCGTCCGGGATTCCGCCGCGCGTGTTCGCGCTGTGGTTGAAACGTGGACTGCGGAAGGACGCGCGCGAGCCGTACCGCTCCTTTGCCGAGGCGGTCCGCCAGGCGGAGGCGCAGGCCCGCGTCGGCGCCGAGATGGCCGCTTACAAGAAGGACGCGCTGAACTGGCTCAAGGGCGGCCCCGGGCGCGACCAGGCCGGTTCTCCCGGCTGGGCCATGCCGGTCAGGGCGAGCGAGCCGAACGAGGCGACACCGAATTCGCTGTCCCAGCCGGAGGCGGCCCGGCTGATCGCCGTCCTGATCGAGGCGCTGACGCCGTTCCCCGAGGCTCGTGCCGCCGCGGCCGCCGCCCTGGACGGCCTGGGCGAGGAGCCCGCGCCGCCCAGCGCGAAGGAGTGAGCTGTGAGGAGACTTCCCATGCGTTGCCCGCGCCGCCGGTCCGGCCACATCCCGCGGAGCAGTTATCGCCGCCTCGTCCACGCCGTGCGCCGCCGGAGCTGGGACGACCTCGTTGCTTGCGCCGTCTGTCCCATTTGCAGCGGTCCCATGACGCCGCGGCCGGGGCGACCGGGGCCCTACTTCCACTGTCTCTGTCAGAGGCGCCAGTAAAACCAGCCCGGAGCGTGAGCGGCGGACGCTTCCAGGCGTCCGCCGCACACGCACCGGGCTGGTAGTGAGGAGCGTTGTTGCTCGTTACGACTTCTTCGACTCCTCCTTCGCCGGGGGCGCGGCGAACAGGCGGTCGATGTCGGCGTCGGAGAGCTGCTCGACGCCGTCGTTGCTGTCGATCACCAGGGCGGTCCGGCTCGGCGTCACCCACACCAGATAGTTCCCGAGCTGGAACACCTGGCGGATGCTCGGGTGCCGCTCCAGGATACGGAAGTACGCCTTGCTCATCGCCTTGACCGCGACCGTCTTCATCTTCGGGTCGAAGCCCTCGTCGATCCACACCCCGCCGACCTCCAGGACGCTCCGATTCTGGATGTTGCGGGTAGCCGATTGCGTCAGCCGCGCCTGAGTGCGCAGAGCATTGGTCTGCACCGACAGGTCCACGCCCAGGCGGCCGGCCTGGACGGCGTCGAGATCCTTCTTGCCTAGCAGCTCGCGGGCCTGCTCGAACGTCTTCATCTGGTCGAAGGCGGAGATGAGAGCCTTGCGCTCCTTCCTGTCCCGCTCGGCCTTGTCGCCGAGGTCGCTGGGCGCTTCCTTCCCCGCCGCCTCCTTGTACTTGCTCGCCTCGAACGCGCCGCGGAAGCCGCCCAGGCCGCCGTAGCCGCCGAAGCCGGGGGAGTAACCGCCGCCGAAGAGGCCGGTGCCGCTCGCGCCGCCGAGCTTGTCGTCGCCCTTCTTGCCCTTGACGAAGTCCGTCACGGTCGTCGTCCTGGCTGGTGCGCCCGCCGTTCCCTTCTGTCGCTGCAGGGCCGGCGGCACCGCGGCCGCGGGAACGTGGAAGCGCACGTCCGGCTTACCCTCGGGGCGCGGGAACCGCGCCACCGGCACCGGCGCGTCCGGCACGACCAGGTAGCTGGTGTAAGGCGTGGTGATGCCGTAGCGCTTGGCGAGGGTGACAACCTCGGTGACCAGCTCCTTGTTCTCGCCGTTGACGCGGATCTGGTCGAGCAGGTAGCCGACCTTGCGGCGCGCCCACAGATCCTCCACGAACGTCCGCGCCTCGTTCGTCCGATCGGGGAAGTTCACCTCGTAGACGAACTCCTTGGCGTCCTTGCCGACACTACCCGTCAGCTTGACCGCGACATGACCCTGGCCGGTGTAGCGGCCGAGGACGACGAGCTGGCTGCCGTGGAACAGATCCGGCAGCTCCGGCGGGTAGACCTCCGCCAGCTTGACGTTCGGGTTGACGGTCAGCTTCAGGTTCGCCAGCACCGGGTTGCTGATCTTGCTGTACAGCGTGCTGACGCGGTGCTCGATGTCCTCGCTCTCGCGGACGTAGGTGCTCAGGGCGCGGCTCTCCTCGGCGAGCTTGTCGAGGAAGGTGGCGTTGACGTCGTCGCCGACGCCGAAGCTGAAGATGCGCGTGTTGGCGGTGTTCTTGCCCAGGACGTTGCGCTGGATCTTCTGGACGTCCGTCTCGCCGATCGTCGGCCGGCCATCGGTGAAGAAGACGATGGTGAAGGTCCGGCTCGTGTCGGCGCCGCGCATCGCCAGGGCGGCGACCAGCGCGTCGTTGATGGCGGTGCCGCCGCTCGCCTCCAGCCCGCTCACCCACTTGCGGGCCTGCGCGACGTTCACCTTTGTCGCCGGCTGCAGCCCGTCGTGGTACTTGTTGACCGTGGTCGCGAAGTTGAGCAGGGCGAAGCGATCGTTCTCGCCCAGGTTGTTGAGGCAGTACGTCAGCGCGTTGCGTGCCTGGTCCATGCGCTTGCCGCGCATCGAGCCGGACGTGTCGAGGACGAAGACCATGTCGCGCGGCACCTGCTGCGACTTCGACAGCTCGGCCCGCGGCGAGATCAGCAGCAGGAAGTACCCCGGCACGTCGCCGATCGGCCGGTGCGCCAGCGCCGTCAGCCCCACGTCCTTGGTGCCGGCCTTGTAGTAGAGCTGGAAGTCGCGGTCGAGCAGCGCCTGCTCCTTCGCGAACGTGACGACCGCCTGCCGGTCGCTCGGCCGGGTCATGGCGATGGCGTGCGTCGGGCTGTAGATGTTCGTCAGGGCGTGCTGCGATCTGAGATCGACGCGCAGGCTGAACTTCTCCAGCGTCTGGACGGCCTTGCCGTCCGTCCGGAGCGGATAGACGTACTCGATGACGCCGTT
Source organism: Gemmataceae bacterium (assembly GCA_020847555.1). The sequence continues at coordinate 12,178 of JADLBT010000440.1, read as the reverse complement.
CTCGCTGGGGGCGACGGACGTGTAGCTCAGCGTGATCTTCTGGTCGCCGCGCGGCGGGACGGGGAAGACACGCAGCCGCAGCAGGTTATTGCCCAGGTACTCCAGCAGTCCCGGATCCTGGGTGCGCTGGACGATCGAGGTGTAAATCTGGCGAGCCTTGTCGGCCTCGACCAACTCGCCGGGCACCTTCGTGTCGCCGATCCACATGGCGAATTCGCGGACGCTCGCGCCCTTCGAGACGGGGAAAACGTAGGTCGCTTCGAGCTGGCGGTCGGTGTGGTTGCGGAACGTCTGCTCCACCCGCGTGATCGCCACCTGGTCCTCGACGGCGACGGTGACGTGGTGGTTGAGCATGGCCAGCGGCGGCACCTTCTTCTCAGTCGGGATGAGCAGGCCGCGGGCCTGGGCCGGCCCCGCCACGGCCAGCACCACCAGAATGGGCAACAGACGTCGCATGGGAAATCCCCTTTCTGCGAAGTGCGAAACAGACTCCTCCACCTCATTAGACGGGCCAGCTGTGCCGGCGGATTGCGCTTCCCGGCAACGCGGATTGTAACAAGGTGGGGGCCGACCCACGCTCCTCACTCCTCCGCGGCCAACCCGCCCCGTATTCTAAAGCGTGGCCACACCCGCGCTGGCGCTCCGATCAGCCCGGAGCGCCGGCGCCGGGAGCCGCCAACCACAAGTTCCACACGTCAAGAGAGGAGCCACGATGAACCGGCGTTGCGTCTTGCTCGCCCTCGGTCTGCTGCTGTCCAGCTGGGCAACCGCTCCGGCCGCGGCCGGGGCGAAGCGGCCGAACGTGCTGTTCCTGGTCACCGACGACCAGCGCGCCGACACGATCGGAGCCCTCGGCAACTCGGTCATCAAAACGCCCAACCTCGACCGGCTGGCGCGGGGCGGTTTCGTCTGCCGCAACGCCTACTGCATGGGCTCGACGGTCGGCGCCGTTTGCAGCCCCAGCCGCCACATGTTCCTCAGCGGCAAGGCGCTGTACCACTACAACCCGAAGTCGGCCGCCGACACGTTCGGCGAGCTGTTCCGTCGCCTCGGGTACGTCACTTTTAGTCTCTCCAAAAGGGGAAACACGGCGCCGGTCTACCACGCTGCCTTCGAGCACTTCGACTACCTGAACGACAACCAGGAGCGCACCTCCGGCCACCACGGTCGGACCGCGAGTAACCGGGCGATCGAGTTCCTGAAGAAGACCTGGAAGAAGGACCGGCCGCTGTTCATGTACATCGGCTTCGCGGGGCCGCACGACCCGCGCGTGGCGGCCCCGGAGTGGCTCAACCTCTATGACCGCGACAAGATCCCGCTGCCGAGGAACTACCAGCCGTTCCACCCATTCAACAACGGCGACCTGCTGATCCGCGACGAGCAGCTGGCCCCCTGGCCGCGGACCGAGGCGGTCGTCCGCAAGCACCTGCACGACTACTACGGCTGCATCTCGTCCCTCGACCACCACATCGGCCGCCTCCTGGCGGTGCTGCAGGAGCTGGGCGAACTGGACAACACCATCATCATCTTCACCAGCGACCACGGCCTGGCGATCGGCAGTCACGGCCTGTTCGGCAAGCAGAGCCTCTACGAGCACAGCATGAAGGCGCCGCTGATCTTCGCCGGCGCGGGCATCCCGAAGGGCCGTAGCGATGCGCTGGTGTACCTGTTCGACATCTTTCCGACGGCGGTTGAGCTGGTCGGCGGGAAGATCCCCGCCGGGCTGGACGGGAAAAGCCTGGTGCCGGTGCTGCGCGGCAAGCAGGCCGGCGTGCGCGACACGGCCTTCTTCGCGTACAAGGACGTGCAGCGGGCGGTACGGCAGGGCGACTGGAAGCTGATCCGCTATCCGAAGGTCAATGTGACGCAGCTGTTCAACCTGCGCGGTGATCCGGACGAACTGACGAATCTGGCCGAAGCCCCCGCTCACAAGGCCCGGGTCCGCGAGCTGATGGACCTGCTCGTCCAGCAGCAGAAGCTCTACCACGACCCCGCTCCACTGACCGTGCAGGCCCCCCAACCGCCCCAGGTGGACGAAACCTTCTTCAAGAAGGGGGCGGCGAAAGGGAAAAAGAAGAAGTAGGCGGCGCGTTAACGCGGGAGCGCGGGCACCTCGCCCGCGCTCCCGGACTGTGGACCTGCGGCCCGACCCGCACCGTGCGCCTGTGCCGGGATTGTCGAGGGGAGCGGGTTTTCCTGCAGCGCGGATTGCACGCTGCCCGATACGGCCAATCGCCAGGCACACGCCTTCCCGGTCACATTTCCCCCCAACCGTCCGCCCGAATAGAGAGCCAACGGACTGCAACGCGACGCGCACGGTTGTGCAAGGAGGCTCCATGCGCTCACGGTCATCGTGGCTGAGGTTGTTCGCCTGGCTGGGGTTGATCGCGGCCCTGTGGGTGGCCGGCGAAGGCGCCGCCCAGGAGGCCCCTCCCTTTCCCTCGACGCTCCTGCTGCCCGTGCCCCCAAAGGGTGAGGACGACGCGCGGGCGCCCGGCACCCCAGAAGTACCAGGAGCGAAGGAGTTGCCGGCGGCCCCGGCCGGGAAGGACGGCGACCCGTGCGCGCCGTGCGCGAAGCAGGACGACAAGAAGAAAGCAGAGCCGAAAGACCCCTGGGTCGAGTTCTGGAAGAAGGTGCCGCCGGTCCGGCCCACCCCGCCGCTGGGTAACTTCTTCGTTCCGCCCAGGGGGCCGGGCTACTACTCGCTGCGCGACCTCCTCACCGGCAACTACCGCGAGGGGCCGCCGAAGTCGCCGTGGCCGTCGTTCACGCTGCTCGGGACGCCGTTTTTCGACATCGACTGGCGGTTCCTGGAAGATCCCAAGAATACCGAGCACGATCTTTTCGACCCGCTGCACCGCATCCACCTCGGCGACGACTGGCTGTTCAACACCGGCGGCCAGGCCTGGTGGCGGCACATGCACGAGGTCAACAGCCGGCTGAGCGGCCGGACCAACAACTATGACCTGTTCCGCACGCGCCTGTACGGCGACCTGTGGTACAAGGACATCTTCCGCGTCTACGTCGAGTTCATCGCCGCGACGAGCCTCAATCAGGATCTCCCGCCGGCGCTCATCGACGTCAACAAGGCCGACCTGCTCAACGCTTTCTTTGACGTCAAGCTGTTCACCCTCAACTGCAAGCCGGCGTACCTGCGTGTCGGCCGGCAGGAATTGCTCTTCGGATCGCAGCGGCTGATCACGTCGCTCGAGTGGGCGAACACGCGGCGCACGTTCCAGGGCGTGCGCGGGTTTCGCCAGGGCGATAAGTTCGACGTGGATCTGTTCTGGGTCCAGCCGGTCGTGCCGAACGCCGACCGCTTCGACTCGGTGGACAACAACCAGAACTTCTGGGGGTTGTGGACGACGTACCGGCCGCGCAAGGGGCAGTTCTTCAACGCCTATTACCTCGGGCTGGACAACACGAACCGCGCGACGCCTTTGGGCCTGACGCTGGCCCCGGTCACCGTACACACGCTCGGGACGCGCTACACCGGCAGCTGCAAGCAGTTCCTGTGGGATCTGGAGCCGATGGTGCAGTTCGGCAGTCGTGGCGACGCCGACATCCTGGCCGCGGCGGTGGCGGCCGGCTCGGGGTGGAACTTCAGCAAGCTGCCGTGGAATCCGACGGTGTGGGCGTACTACGACTACGCGACCGGCGATCCGACGCCCGGCGCGGGCCGGCACAGCACGTTCAACCAGCTGTTCCCGTTCGGCCACTGGTATCTGGGCTGGGCCGACTACGTTGGCCGGCAGAACATCCAGGACGTGAGCTTCCACCTCCAGGCCTACCCGGCGAAGTGGCTGCTGTTGTGGTTCCAGTACCACAATTTCACGCTCGCGCAGGGGACGGACGCGCTGTACAACGCGGGCGGCACGCCGCTCCGCCGCGATCCGACCGGCCGCGCCGGCCGGGACGTCGGCGATGAAATCGACTTCGTCGCCAGTATCCACCTCAGCCGCCATTCGGACATCCTGCTGGGGTGGTCGAAGCTGTACGCGGGCGACTTCATCCGCAACACCGCGGGCGCCCCAGGCAGCGGCCGGTCGCCCGAACTGTTCTACTTCATGTACAACTTCCGCTGGTGAGCGGAGCAGTCCCGGGGAGCGCGGTGGGGGCAGGCCTTCCTGCCTGCCGTTTTTTGACAGGCAGGAATGCCTGCCCCACGCCCTTGCCGGGACTGATCGGAGGCTCCCGCGTTTGTGTGCTACGTTTGGGTGGGATGACCTGCTGCTCGCGTGCGCGGGCACCAGGGAGGATGCGCCTCCCCCGAGCGAGCGAGAGCCTGCCGATGCAAGAGCGTGTGTTCCTGGGACGGTACGAGTCGGTCCGCCAGCTGGGAGAGGGCGGGATGGGCTGCGTGTACCTGGCCCGCGATCTGCAAGGACGGCGGCCGGTGGTCGTCAAGGTGATGCACCCCCACATCGCCGCCAATCCGCAGTTCCGCGAGCGTTTTCAGCGCGAGACGGCGCTGATGGCGCGCCTGCGCCACCCCAACGCCGTCGCCTTCCTCGACGCCGCGGTCGATGAATCGCGCGGCCCGTTCATCGTCATGGAGTTCGTCAACGGCACCCCCCTGGACAAGGTGCTGGCGCGCCACGGCCCGTTCCATCCGCCGCGCCTGCACCGGCTGGTCAAGCAGCTGTGCGACGTCCTCGCCGCCGCCCACGCCGAGCACATCGTCCACTGCGACCTCAAGCCGGCGAACCTGGTGATCGTCGAGTTCGACAGCCCGTTTGAGCAGCTCAAGGTGATGGACTTCGGCCTGGCCCGGCTGAGCGAGGGAGCGGAGCCGGCGAGCGGCCAGCAGGGCGAGGGCATCGACAGCGCGTACGCGGTCGGCACCCCGGGGTACATGCCGCCGGAGCAGGTACGCGGAGAGAAGGTGGACCATCGGGGCGACCTGTACAGCATCGGCGTGATCCTGTATCGGCTGCTGACTGGGCGGTTGCCGTTCGAGGGCGCCTCGACGATGGAGATTCTGATGGCCCAGGCGGCCGGCAACCCGCCGACGTTCGCCGAGCTGGGCGCCGGGTCGGTCCCGTTCGGCGTCGAGGTGGTGGTGCGGTCGTGCCTGGCCCCGCGGCCGGCGGACCGGCCAGCCAGCGCGGACGAACTCGGCCGCGCCTACAAGGACGCGGTGCTCCGCGGGTACGGCACGCCGGAGGAAGCGGACATCCCGCCCGCGCCGAAACCAGCGGCTGCGCCTGCGGCGCGGCCGCGGTCGCTCCCGGCGAATCCGGACGCGATCGTGGAGCAGCTGGAGGCGTGGCTGCCGGAACAGATCGCGATCTGCAAGCTCCAGGGCTTCGCCGACGCGACCGGCGGGCAGCTCGTCACGAGCCTTCCGGGCCTGATCCGTTTCGCGTTCCGCGACACTCAGGTGGTCGCGCGGCCGCCCGGCCTGTTTTCCTGGCTCGGCGTCGGGCGGAAGGAAGAGGTGGTGGTGTCGGCTTCCGGGATCGACATGGAGCTGCACCTGAAGCAGACGGACCCGGGCCGGCGGAGCTTGCTCCAGATCACGGTGCTGCTGCGCCCGGCGGGGATGATTCCTCCGGGCTACCATAGCCGCTGCGGCGACCTGGTGCGCACCCTGCGCTCGTTCCTGATGTGCAAGGAATAGGATCCCCGTGCCGTGGCGGCCCGGGCTCACGCGGGGCCGGTCCGCCCCCCGCGCAGCTTCTCTAATTCCGCCCGCATCCGGGCCAGTTCTTCCTCTGCCGCCAGACGTGCCTGCCGTTCTTCCTCGGCGCACTGCATCTGCTTGTCGGCCCGCCGCGTTTGCTCGTCGGCCCGCCGCGTCTGCTCGTCGGCCCGCCGCGTCTGCTCGTCGGCCCGCCGCGTCTGCTCGTCGGCGCGGTGGTGCTCCTGGTCGGCCCGCGCCCGCTCTTCTTCCAGCTCGCGGCGGGCCTCGGTCAGAGCGTGCTGCAGGTCGGCCGGCAGCGGCACCAGTTCGCCCCGGAACCAGTACCGCAACCAGCCTTCCAGCAGTCCCACCTCCAGTTCCAGTTCCGGGAGTGGCAGCCGCTCGCGCTCGTTCGGCGCGACCGCAACGTACTTCGCGCCGGTGTGGCGGTACAGCGTCAAATCCTGAATGTCGGGGAAGAAGTACAGGTAGTACGGCACCTTTAGCTGCTCGTACCTGTCGAAGTTGGTTTCGTAGTCCTTGCGCTTGTTGCTCTTGGAGACGTACTCCGGGACCACGAGCGGGCCGCACGGCTGCAGCGGCAGGTCGTAGCTGCCGTCCGCCTTGATCGGCTCGTGCCACCGGATGACCATGTTGTCGGGCACGACCTGGCCGGGCCTGTGCTGGCCGGCGATGGGATATTGCAGGAGCAGCTCGTTGAAGATCTGCAGATCGGGGCGGTGGACGTGGATGAGGTCGAAGCTCTCCAGGGTGATCTTGCGCTGCGTGGCCTGGGTGGTCGCCTCCATGAGGTTCTCCAGCGTCAGGCCACGGAGGTAGTCCTGGGCCGCCGCCTCGTAGGTGTATTCGATCAAACTCCTCGGTTTGGTGGTGGACATCTGCGGCCTCGCGGGTTGGGGGATCGACCAGCGCGTAGTGTAACGCGGGGTCCGCCGGCGCGGAATACGAGTTGCGCACCGGCGGGCCGCTCTCGCGCCGCTCTCAGTTACAGGAGTTTCCGGCTACTCCTTCTCCGCGAGGAGCTTCTTGATCTCGTCCGCCAGCCCCATCACCGTGCCCTCGGCCTCGCCGACGCGGAGCGCGCGCACCACGCCCCGGCGGTCGATCAGCACGAACTGCGGCAGGCCGTTGACGGCGTAGGCGTCGAACACCTTCAGCGCTTCTTCACGGGACAGCACCGTCAGGAGGTGGTCGAGCTTGTGGTACGCGGCGAAGTCGGCGAGCATCTGCTGCTCGGTCGCCTTCGTCGCCTTGTCGAGGGTGCCAAGCTGCCCCGTGGTCCTGTCGAACCCAAGTTTCTGCCCCGTGACCTCGTGATGGTAGAACGTCACGCCGACGACCTCGAACCCGTTCGCCCTGTGGGCCTTCTGCCAGTCGCGCAGGCGGATGAAGGTTGCGATGCTCGGCGCCGAGCGGACCTCCCAGAACTGGACCAGGACAACCTTGCCCTTCAGGCCGGACAGCTTCGTCGGCCTGCCGTTGACGGCGAAATCGCCCTGGAAGTCGGGGGCCATCTTCCCAAGAAGGACCGCATGGGCGGACGTGTTCGGCTGCGCCCTGCCGGCTGTCTTGACGGTCAGCGTGTATGGGCCGACGCCCTGCTGGTTGAACGCGGTGCAGACGATCTTGTACGCGCCGTCCTTCGAGCAGGTGAAGACGATCCGGGAGTTCGTCCCGTCGCCGCTGTCGTCGTCCTCGATCAGTTCCTTGCCATCCGGATCCTCCAGCCGCAGCCAGGTGTCGAACCTGGCCATCATGTCGATGGTGTACACCTTGCCCGCCTTCAGCTTGACCGTGTGGACCTTGCTGGCCGCCATGCGCCTGGGGTCGCGGGGGTCGTTGTTCGTCAGCTCGCTCTCGATCTTGATGTCCTTGTCGGCCTCCTTCCCGGCGCCGGCGCGCGCGCCACTCGCGGGCAGAGAGGTCAGCACCAGCAACGCGACTGCCCAGTACCGGACCATGATGGGTTCCTCCTCGTTCGAGACGTGACACAAGGACAGGGCTACCGCCGGCGCTGACGCTCTCACCACCAGCCCGAAGCGCCGGCGCCGGGTTCAGTCCGGCTTCGGGAGAGGGCCCTGGTGGGGCAGCCGCACGACGCGCGAGCGGGTGCCGGACTGGATGACCACCGCGTTCCAGCCGGCGCGGACTTCCTGCGGGCGGCCGACGAATGCCCGGATCAGCCGGCCGCGCGCGTCGGCCGGCGTGCCGTCCGGCGGGGTTTCGATTGCCGCCAGCACCGCTTCCGGCTCGACCAGGGTCGGCGCCACTCCCGCCGCCTCCAGCTGCACGTAGTAGCCGTCGCGCGACAGTTCGTGATAACGCAGGTCGAGTTTGCGCCGCGCCGCGACCGAGGCGCCTGCGCCGGCCGTGTCGAGGAGGTGGCGCTTCGTGACCCAGTCCACCTTGCCGATCAGCTGCTGCGGGTCGTGCTCCAGCGCGTCGAGCGTCTCCTCCCACAGCCGCAGGACGTCTTCCGCCTCCGGGTGGGCGCGGCCGGAGCGGGCCACGAAGCGGCGGCAGGCGTCGAGGTAGAAGCGCTGGATCTGCAGCGCCGTCCGGCGCTGGCCGAGGTTCACGCGGACCTTCACCGTCAGGTCCGGGTCGGCGCAGATGGCTCGCAGGGCGGCCAGCGGCCGCCACAACCGCGGCGCGTCGTCGAGGGCGCCGGTCTCGATGGCGTCGAGCACCAGCAGGGTCGTCCCGAGCTTGAGGTACTCGGCGTGCTGCGCCATGTTCGAGTCGCCGACGCTGAGCTGCAACCGCTGCCGGCGGGCGAACAGGTGGGCGTAGCCCCAGCGATCGCCGAGGGCCAGGCCGAGCACGCCCTTCCAGATGTGGTTGAGGTAGTAGACCGGGCGCGAGCACTCGGCCGCGCTGCCGCACACCCCGCGGACGGCGGCGGCGCGCGGCGACAGGGTGAAACGGCCGTCCAGTTCGACCGCGCCGGTCCCGGCGAAGATCGGGCGGGTCACCAGGAAGGCGAGCAGCCGGCGGCGCTGGCGGCGGAACGCGAGCCCGGTGATGCACAGCTGGGGGAGAATCAGGAGCGGCAGCAGGCACAGGTAGAGCAGCCAGGTAAGCGCCGTGCCAGCCAGCTGGCTCGGGTTGAACCGGCCCGGGAAGCAGGCGCGCAGACCCAGCACCACCAGGGCGCCGGCTCCGGCGAGGAGGAGCGCCACCACCAGGGCGGCGATGATCGGCGGGATCAGCAGGGGTAGCAGGGCGATCAGCACCCGCCAGCAGACGAGGGCCGGCCCGGAGGCGATGGTTGCCTCGTAGTTTTCGTGGCTGCCGTAGCGGTTGCCGTGGGCATCGCGGTTGTTCTTGAGCAGGGCCGCCTCCCCCTCGATGCCCCCGCTGGACGCGGCGGCACGCGAGAGAAGGATGTCCTGGGCACGCTGGTACAGCAGGAGCTGGCGCGGTCCACGGCACTCCGGCGTCGCGCCCTCGACCAGGCCGGCAGCCGGCAGGAAGGCGAAGAACGGAGCGCGTTCGAGCCGGACGGCCCCGCCGTTGGCGACGAACCATCCCGTCTCGCGGATGATCGCGCTGACGATCGGCACCCGCGCCCGAACGCGCTGAATTAACCGCTCGAACAGGACGTCGTTGGGCGTGCGGGGGCCGCCCGGCCGGGCGGGGCGGAAGCGCAGCGCGTACTCGGTCTCGACCCCGGCCAGGCGGTCGAACATGGGTGCGTCATTCCCCTCCGCCCGGGACGTAAACCTCCTTGAGGTACTCGTCCGGGTTCAGGCGGCAGTCGGCCTGGATCGCCTCCAGTACCTCGCGCATCTCGCGGCGCGGCTCGATCGCCGGGCCGGTTTCCGGCGGGGCCGCCTGGGTGGGGAGCTGGGAGACAGGGAGATGAGTGTTTGCCACGGGTTAATCCCTCCGGAAGTGGAAGTGACCTCTGCAATTGTAGGTCCGCAAGAGACGGAAAGGCAAGGACAGCGCCGGCGTGGGGGGACAGGCTGCTGATTTCAGAGGGACAGACCGGGCTCGCCCTCACCGGCCGGGCTCTGGTGCGGGAACAGCCGCCGGGCGTTCGCGTGGTACACCTGCCGCAGCACCTCGGGCGGCAGCCCGAGCCCGCGCAGGTGCGGCAGCGGCGGCTCGCCCAGGGTCGGAGCGTAATCTCCGTCGGCGACCGGGCTGGGGCCTTCCCACGCGCTCTCCCAGAGCGTTCGCTGACACCAGTACCGGCTCACGTAATGCTCGCGTACCAGGTGCGGGCGGGTCGCCAGATCGACGCCGAACAGCACGCGCGTCGGGTAACGGCAGACCAGCGCCCGCAGCGCGTCGCGTCGGCGCGACACCTCGCGCACCTGCCACTTGGTCGCGCTGGTGTCGAGGTGCAGGTGCGGGTAGCGCTCCAGCAGCTCCGCCAGGTGGTCCGGATCCTCCGGGTCGCTGCCCATGTGGGCAGCGATCCACGCCACATCGGGGAACTCGTTCAGCAGGAAGTGCAGGCCGAAGTAGTGCTCCTTCTTCTTGCCGTAGTGGATCGGGTCGGCGTAGGCGGTGGCGAACCAGGCGTCCGGATCGCTGACGTGGACCATGAAGACGCGCACCCCGGCCGCCCGGGCGCGCTGAACGACCTGGCGGCGCCACGGAGCGTCCACGTACAGCCCTTCGTCGCAGCCGCGCGGCGGCCCCCAGAACTTGATGAGGTCCACCCCCTGCTCCAGGAACCGATCGAGCAGCCGGTAGGCCGCGTCGTCCGGCTCGTCCTCCGCCTTGGCGATCGGGCCGTTGAAGCCGAGGGCCGGGCCGAACCGCTCGCGCAGCGGCGCGATGTCCTGCGGCGGACACATGGTGTAGGTGCGGGTGATGCCGAACGCGCGGGCGACCTCGAGCATCGTCTCGGCCTGGGCGAGGCTCCCGGCGCGGCCGGAGCCGCCGGGGAACCCGGGCGGGTCGGACGGGTGCGTCATGGTGACGTGGGCGTGAACGTCGATCAGCGGGCCATCGTGGCGAAAGTGGCGGCGGTCGTCGTAGGACTGGCCGGTGACGTTGTACTCGGGCGGGCCGGACTGTGGAAGAGTTGTCATGGGGCGCACCGTATGAGAGAGGCGACAACAACCTGAGCTTAGCCCCCGGCCGGTGCGCTTGCAACGGGTTTCAGGTACGCTGCCAGCCCGGCGCTGGCGCTCCGGGCTGGCAGCGGGCGACCGACTTGCAGCCGGCTCGCCTTTCTTCTTACGCCTTCCCGAACACCTCCCGGAACCCGCGCAGGTGCTCGGTGAGCAGCTTCTCCAGCCGATCGGCGTGGACGTGCTCCTGATGGCGGAACAGCAGGCGCAGCACGTCCGCCGCCGCGTGGTGGCCGTTGATCGTCGGCGCTACGCCGAACGTCTCGACGGCGCTCAGGTTGAACTGCCCTTTCTTGCCGATGAACTTGCAGTCCAGCCCCTGCGTGTCCTTGGTGCGCCACTGCGCCCAGCTGCGGGTGATGCCCGGCACCTTGAGGGAGATGGCGTCGCGCGTGTCCCACTTCACCTCGACGCGCGGCTCGACCTGGCGCACCAGTTCCAGCAGGCGCGGCAGCAGCGTGCGGTCCCACTGCAGCTTGCGCCCCGGCGCGAACCCCTTCTCGCCCAGGTGCCAGCGCTCGCCGTTGACCTTCCACGGCATGACGTCCTCCGGCCGGGTCGCCGCCCGCTTCAGACTCGCATGGAAGGCAGCGCACGCCCGATCGAGGAAGGCGCGAAACGCTGGCGTCTCGACCTCGCTCAGCCGGTGGGCGAGGACCGCCACCTCCTGCCACGGCCCCTTGCGGTTCGCCACCTGCACCCGATCCTCGCTGCTGTAGACCTCCACGCCCTCCGTCTCGTTCAGCGGCGGGATGCCGAGCTGACGATTCAGATCGGCCTGCTTGAACGTGTTGCGGCCGACGCGGAACACGAGTCGCACCAGCCATTCGCGCGACGTCATGGCGTGGAAGAACCACCCCTGACTCTTGCTCGGAGCGGCGATCTCGGCGACCGTCGGATGGTTCCAGTTCGTCGCACCGAACGGCCCGCGGGCGTGGATCTCCTTCTCGACCCAGTCGAGCAGCTTGCCCTCCCAGCGGCGCGGCCGGCCCTCGCTGGTGGTCCGGTCCTGGCCGGTGTGCCATGCCCGGCCGGCGGTCTGCCACGGCATCTGCGCGCCGGTCCCGATCGCTTCCGGTTCGGCGCCGTCCAACTCGGCGGCGAGGGCGGCGCGCGGGTCGAAGCGCGGCCGCGCGGCGTGCGGGCCGGCCGCGAGCACCTCCGCGAGGATGGCGCCGGTGTGCGAAATAACGCCCACGGACTGCGACCCGTGGGCCTGGGCCGCCACCTGTTCCGGCGTGCCCTCGGCGACGACGCGGCCGCCGCCGGCGCCGGCCTCGGGGCCGAGATCGATCACCCAGTCGGCCGTCTTGATCACGTCGAGGTTGTGCTCGACGACGATGACCGTGTTGCCCAGATCGACGAGCCGGTTGAGCACGTCGAGCAGTTTGCGGATGTCGTCGAAGTGCAGGCCGGTGGTCGGCTCGTCGAGGAC
>JADLBT010000439.1 GCA_020847555.1 Gemmataceae bacterium | reverse complement strand
TGAAGGAGCCGGTCAAGCTGTTCAACGGCAAGGACCTGACCAACTTCTACACCTGGGTTAAAGGGGCCGTCAATAACAAGGATCCGGATAAGGTGTTCACCTTTGTCAACGGGATGATTCGCATCTCCGGCGAGAAGTACGGCGGGCTGACCACCGAGAAGGAGTACGAGAACTATCACCTCGTCACCGAGTTCAAGTGGGGCGACCAGACGTTCCCGCCGCGCGCGAACCAGGCGCGCGACAGCGGCATTTTGTTGCACTGCGTCGGCGCGGACGGGGCGGCCGGCGGGGTGTGGATGGAGTCGATCGAGTGCCAGCTCATCGAGGGTGGGACCGGCGATTTTATCCTTGTCAAGGGCAAGAATCAGCCGAAACTGACCGTCCCGGCCAGGATGATCGGCAAGCAGTGGTACTACGACCCCAGGGGCGAGCCGCGTGTCTTCCCGCCCGGCCGCGCCAACTGGTATGGTCGCGATCCGATGTGGAAGGACGTGAAAGGGTTCCGCGGTAAGAACGATGTCGAGCGCCCCGTCGGCGAGTGGAACACGCTGGAGTGCATTTGCGACGGCGGCCGGATCACGAACATCCTGAACGGCAAGGTGGTAAACGCCGGCACGAACGCCAGCCACACGCGCGGCAAGCTCCTCTTCCAGTCGGAGGGGGCCGAACTGTTTTTCCGCCGGATCGACCTGCAACCGCTGACGGCAAAGAAGTGATCGTGCCGCTGTGGGACGCCCGCTCTTACTGCGTCCCACAGCGGCCACTGTTATCCTTTGGCGAGCGGCGGGACGTTAGCCCGCCGGTACACCGTACCCGATCATCGGCAACCCCCGCAGAGCCAGCGCCAGGCCCGGCTCGTCAACGGTTCCGCCCACCCCTCCACCGGCAGGCCGGCGAGGTAGCATCGCAGGTCACGGGCCAACGCGGCCGCCCCTTGATAGCGATCGGCTGGCTGCCGGGCCAGGGCCTTGAGGCAGACGGCCTCCAGCGCCCGCGGCGCCTGGCCGTTCAGGCGTTGTGGGGGTAGCAGCTGCGCTTCCCGCACCTGGTGCTGCCAGTTCCGCGGCAGGGCTCCCGCCGCCCACGGATGGGGAGCCTGACCCGTGAGGATCTCGTACAGGACGGCACCGAGGCCGAACACATCGCTGCGTTCGTCCGCGTTACCGTCCGCCTGTTCGGGCGGCATGTATTGCGGCGTGCCCACGACGGCGCAGCCTGGCGGGACTCCGCCGGGCGCGGTTGCAGGGGTCGAGGGACGGGCCGCACGCAACCGCATCCCGACGCCCCAATCCAGGATTACCGTTTCGCCGCCTCCGCCGACGATGATGTTCCCCGGCTTGAGGTCGCGGTGCAGGACGCCGCGAGTGTGTGCGTAGGTGATCGCGTCGCAGACAGCCAGGAAGGCATGCAGAAGCCGGTCCCAGAGGAGGCGCTGCTCCCCCGTACTCCGCTCCAGCGCCGGCTGATGGTATTCGCGAATCCACTCGCCGAGGCTCCGGCCGTCCACCAACTTCATGACGTAGAACGGTGTGCGGTCGCTCCCCTCGTGATACTCATGCACACCGACGATTCCCGGATGTTCCAGCCCCGCGCTGAGACGCGCCTCCTCGGCAAAACGGTGGAGCAGGTCGGCGCTCGAGCCCGGACCTGCGTTCGGTTCCTTGACAGCCACCGCGCGGCCCAGGTAGCGGTCGTAAGCCTCCCACACCTCCCCCATCGCTCCCCTGCCACGCAGCCGCAACTTCACGTAACGTCCCTCGGCGAGACAACGGCCCCACAGCAGATCGAACACGTCGGCCCGGGCCGCGAACCGCGATTGGTAATCCTCGGGGGAGGGTGTATCGCCATGCGGCAGGAGGTAACGCGCGAGGAACTCATCCTCGACGAGTTCGGCGGGGACGGCTCTCGGTGAGGCCAGTTCCGGGAACTCCCCGCCGAACTCGGCAAAGTAAGCTTCCAGGGTCACGCCTCGACCCGCCCGCCAGGTGAGCTGCAGGTGCTCCGCGACGAGATCCTGGAGCGCCCCAGCCCGGTGCCCCGGCAGGATATCCTTCAGGTAATCACGCAGCTGGGGAACACCGGGGCGCTCGCCGGCGCCCCACTCTTCCCGCAACCGCCGGATCGCCTCCAGCCAGCCCGCATACGGATCGGCCTCGCGTTCGGCCTCGTCCGCATAACGCCCGATCGTGGACAGCAGCACGGTTCACCTCTTCTCGGCCGCCCCCGCCCAGGCGAGTCGCACGTCGTGAAGGATCCGCTGCACGAGGCGCAGACCCCAGTCGAACCGCTGAGCGATCTCACGATTCGCGACCCCCTCGAGGCGCAGACCAACCAGCTCCACCGCCCGGGGGTGGATCCGGCGCAGGGCCGTCTGGAGTCGATCCAGCCAGGCCGCCAGCTGAAACTGATCCAGCCACGCCGCTACCTGAGTAGCACAGTCGCCGACTGGCGAGCGTGGACCGCCGCAGAGTTGGGCCGGCTCGTCTCTACGGTGTCCCGACTCCTCCCCGAGAGCCCGGTGGATGAGCGACTCAAGAGCGCCAACGATGGTATCCGGATCCCGGCCGGGGCTCGCCACATCGGCGGCCCCGGCGAAGCATTGTTGCCATGCGGCGCGGACGATCCCGACACTATCCGTATCGGCGCTCAGGGGAGTGTCCAGCTGGCTGCGCAGACGCGCCAGCATCTCCAGCAGAAAGGGCCGGACGGTTTCTTCGAGGGAGGAGTAAACTCCTCCCTCGGTCTGGCGCCGGCCGTTGCAAGCATCGATCAGATCCGCGCTCATGCGAAGACCTCCGAGCAGGGCCGCCGGTCACCCGGCGATGCAATCGATCAGCGGGTAGCGGGCGCCCAGGATCTGCTCGTGCGAGGTGCCGAGCCAGCGATCCAGAATGGCCGCGTAGACCCGACGGAAGTCCACCGTCACCTTCAGATTGTTGTTTTCGTCCAGGTCGCTGAGGCTCGGCTGCGTGCCGTGGACGCCCGGACGGACCATCGGGCCGAACAGGAACATCGGCTGTCCCAGGCCGTGGTCGGTGCCACCGCTGTAGTTCTCCGGGACGCGCCGGCCGAACTCACTGAAGGTGAAGGTCAGCACCCGGTCGGCGTTGCCCTGCCGCCGCAGGTCGCGGTAGAACGCGCACACGGAGTCACACAGTTCGGTCATCAGCCGGTCGTGCCGCGGCCGCTGCTCCGCGTGCGTATCGTAACCGCCGAAGACCGCGATCCCCTGGGCCGCGTAGTACGCCCGCGTACTCAGCCCCTGGCCGATGCAGCCGGCGATCGTTCGCAGCGCGGCGCCGAACTCGGTATCCGGGTAGGTCACGTCGGTCTGGTAGTTGTTTACCATGTCGAGAATGACCTGGCTACTCTCGTTGGCGTTGACCGCCGTCTGCGTGACGAACTGCAGGTCGTCGCCGGAAGGCGCCGGGCTTGTCCGGTTGAGCCTCTGGTACAGGGCCAGGCCGCGCTCCGAGCGCTCGCCGTTGAAGCGGAACGACTCGGGCGAGCTGAAGCCGACCCCCGGGTGCTCCTGGCCAGTGACAATCAGGGGCAACCGGCCCGGCCCGACCGCCAACCCGAGCTTCGGGTCGCGAACGCCCCGGAAGGCATGATCGAGGTAGCGGCCCAGCCAGCCGACCGCGCCCGGCCGGCCTGTCGTCTGCCCGGAGCGCCCGGCTTCCCAGTAATCGCGGGCGACGAAGTGGCTCAGGTTGTACTGCGGATAGCCGGTCCCCAGAACCACGGCGAAGCTGCGCTGATCCAGCATCTCCCGGAAGCCGCGCAGATTGGGGTGCAGGCCGACCTCGTTGTTCAGCCGGATCACCTCCTCCCGGGTGATGCGGGTGGCCCGCCGGTAGCGGTAGTATTCGTCGTGGCCATATGGCGGCACGTCGCTCAGGCCGTCGTGGCCGCCGATCTGGGCCAGCGCGACCACAATGCGATCGCGGGTGTTGGCGGGGGGAGCGGCCAGCGCCGAGTTGATCAGGAAGTTCGGCAGGGCCGCTCCCACGCCCACGAGGCCGAGCCCGCGCGTCAGGAACTCGCGCCGCGTCGCAATCTGGATGCTGGACATGGATGATTCCTCCACAGGGGTCCGCGTTCAGGGAAAAGCCCACGGGCTACGATCCGTGGGTCCGGGGATCTCCGATCTACATCATCTGGTATTCCGGGGTGGACAGCATCAGAACCAGCAGCGCGCGCAAGCGCTCGTTGACCTCGGTGCGCCGCGCCGGCCACTCCGCTGGCGGCGGCAGCTGGCCCAGGTACGCGGTCAGCTCCTTGCGCTTCGCCTCGTCCAGCGGCCGGACGAAGCAGGCCCGGGCGAGGTAATCGACCACGCCGGCCTCCGTCTTGCAGTTGCAGCCCTCCAGGAGGGCGACCACATCAACGCCGCGCTGCCCGCCGGGTCGCGGGACGTTGCGCAGCAGGTCGGCGATCGCGTTGTAGCGGACGAAGAGGCGGTCGGCGTTGATCCAGGTGCGGCCGCCGCGCCAGCCCTTGACGTCCGGCGGCTCCAGCAACTCCTGCCCCATGCCCCGCGCCGCCGCCTCGATCGGCTGGGAGTTGGCTACCTGCTTGACGCCCAGGTCGCGGAGCATGCCGGCCAGGAGCTGGATCGGGCTCTTGATCTGGGTGCCCACCGCCCGCTCGCTGTAGAACTCCTCGGACAGGAAGAGATTCTGCAGCACCGGGGCCAACTCGTACTGGCTGGTCCGCAGTACACCGGCCAGGCGGTCCACCGTTTCGGGAGCGGGATCCTGGTAGGCGAAGAACTCGAAGAGCTTGCGGGCGATGAAGCGGGCAGTGGCCGGCTGTTCGAGGAGCAGGGCAACCAGATCGTCGCCGGTCCAGTTGCCGGTCTTGCCGAAGACCGTCTTGGGCTTGTCGTCGTGGTTCTTCACCAGGAAACGGAACTGGCCGGTGAAGTGGTCGAAGGTGTAGCCGGTGAGGGCGCGAGCGGCCTCGCGGATGTCCTTCTCGGTGTAGCCCTGGCCCTCGCCCATGGCGAACAACTCCATGATCTCGCGGGCCAGGTTCTCGTTGGCGCGGCCCTTGACCTTCGTGTTGTTGTCCAGGTAGCGGATCATCACCGGGTCGTGAACCAGCCCGGTGAGCAGGCCGCCGAAATTGCCCGCAGCATGCTCGCGGAACAACTGATTCTGGTGGTAGGTGGTGTAGCTGTTGCGCACGACGCTGTACTGCGTGGCGAAGTGGCCGTGCCAGAATAGCGTCAGCTTCTCCTGGAGCGGCCGCGGCGATTCGATCAACCGCTTCATCCACCACAGCCGCAACCGGCCCGCCTGCCCGCCCTCGCTGCTGCGGCGGGTCGCGGCGACCTGACTGCGGACGAAGGCGTTGCGCACCTTACCCTCCAGCGGGTCGGGTCGCTCCGGTGGTGCCGCATCAAAGGGGGCGTTGGCGGATGGCCGACGGTGGAATTCGACCAGGAACTCGACCGCCCGGTAAGGCCCCATCCGGCAGAGTTGATCGACCTCCTGGGGGGTGCCGCCAAAGCCGGCGCGGACGAGCAGGTGTCGGGCTTTCGCATAGTCCCAGCACTCAGGGGCCAGCAGCTTCAGGCCATCCAGCGCCGCCACGCGCAGCCGGTAGATGTCCCAGTCTCGACCACGCTGTATCGCTGTCTGTTCCGCGGCAGCCTTCTCGTGGGCACTCCGCAGGGCGCTCACCTTGGCGACGAATTCCTGGAGCGCCTTCTTCCGCTTCGCGTCCGTCTCCACGGGGAGGATCCGGGTAGCAACGTCCGCCGCCGAGGCGTTGCCGGCCGCCATCTGCCGATAGGTGTCGGCCTGCACGCCGAACCAGGCCTGCGCTTCCAGGGCGGCAACCACATCCGCCTCGCGCAGGACGCGCTCCGCCGCGCGGACCTTGTCGGCGCCGGCCCTGGACTTGTCAGTCCTGGACTTGTCGGCTGCCCCACGAGCCGCTTCCAGCTCCAGAGCCAGCACAATGCGTTCGGCGGCGCGGGTCGCCTGCATCTTTGCCGCTATCGTTCGCTCAACGATCAGCAGGGCGTCGGTGGCTTCGTTGGCCACACGCTGGTCAGTGAACAGGCGCTCGACCGTGGCCCGCAGAGTGGTAAGCCGCTGCCCAAGCAGCTTGGCCGTGGCACCGTCGCCCTGGGCGGCGAGCACCGCCTGCAGCGCCCGATCAGCGGTGTTGCGAGCGGAGACGCCAATCTCACGGGTCGCTGAACGGGCCATCTCGCGGGCGTTCCACTCGTCCTGGGCCTTTTGTTCCTCCGCAGCTGCCTTCTTTATGGCCGCCCTGGCCGCCGCGAGCCGGTCGGGCTCGGCAGCGACCGCCGCGGCGCCAACAGCCAGAGCTGCCGCGGCGAGAGCTAATCGAATGCCCGCTGCCGTTCGCTTCTTTGTAAACATGACGCTATTCTCCTTGAGGACCGCGACAAAGAAGGAGGGAGGATCGTTGCGGAGGCCGGGGGGGCGGGGCTGTGCAGCTCGGAAAGCAATTTTTTTTGCAGAGTAAGCGAATTGCCCTTGATTGTCAATAAATAAAACCGTATGTCGTTAGATTAGCATGATGTGGCACGGTGGTCGAAGACGCGGGTTGCGAGTGCAGAGGCAAGGAGCCTGGTATGCGGCAGAATGGGTAAAGCCTGGGTGGTGATCGTGGGTTCCGCCCCCAGCATGCCACTCGTGGGCTTTATGAAAACTCATTCCGCACCATCCCCCTTGGTTCTGCACGAAACAGGCACCGGCGGCCACAGTACTCGCGGCAGTATGGTTCTGGCCAAAAAGCAAGCACGCCGATACCTGGATCGAGTTTCGGTGTTCCATGAGAAAACGGATATACTGATCCAGATATCATTTGATGGTGCCCTGAAAAGAGGAGGAGCCGATGGCTGGGAGAGCTGTGACGACGTTCCTGGCGGTCGCGGTTCTGTCGCTCGCCAGCACGAACGTCGCCGAGTCGGCGGACAGGTAACGCAAGGAACTCTGAAGACCACCGGCACGGACGGTGTGGTTACTGAGTTCCGTCGCGCTCTCTGAACCGCCACCTGGGTTGTGCCCTCCTGACGAATCGCCGCACCTGAGGAGGACGCGGCAGACACCCACCGCGAGAGCTTACCCCCCTGGGGGCACTGGGCATGATGCCCGGCGCCCCCCTTCCTGCCCGACAGACTTTCTCGAGCACGCCCGGGAATTCCCGGCCCGACCCCTCCCGGGGTGCTGGGTCTGGCCTTACCCGCACTCATCCGGAGGAACTTCGTTATGAGATGGGAAGTGGTTCCCGCCTGGAGAACCCGGGGGGTTTTCGCGGCGGTTCTGGAACGATGGCTGGGCGTCCCGAGCAGGCCGATTCTGGGGGACAGCTTCTCGCCGATAGACTGTATCGCGTAACTGCCATTACTTCGTCGCCGCCGGAGAGTCGCCGTTTCGCCGCGAGCCACCCGTGAGCGCCTGCCGCGGCGCGCGGCGAAACCCGTTCAGGGAGCGC
>JADLBT010000438.1 GCA_020847555.1 Gemmataceae bacterium | reverse complement strand
TGCGTGATGCGGTCGTGCCGGCGCTGGCGACGCTGCGGGGATTGGGCGACAAGCTCGAAACCCTGGTCGCGGACGACCTGTGGCCGCTGCCGACGTACCGCGAGATGCTCTTCCTCAAGTGACGCGCAGCGCCGCGCGGTGTCCGGCGCCGTCGGACCAACCCGGAGCGTCAGCGCCGGACGCTGCTCGTCCCTCGCTGACGCTCCGGGCTCGGAGGTTACTTCCCTTCCGTGCCCGCCGCGAAGAATGGGAACAACCGGCGCACCGCGGATGCGTTCGGCTGGCTCCCGTATTCGCAGATCTCGAACGCCTCGGCGTGCTCGACCTTCGCGCCGCGCTCCTTGCCGTAGAGGGCGAGAAGTTTTTCGCGGTACTTGCGGGCGACGTCCAGCGAGCGATTCAGGAACGCCTGGCGCACCTGGCGGCGCCGCGCTTCCTGCTTGGCGGGCTCCTGCGGGATCAGGTCGGGCGAGCCGCCGGCGCCGCCTTCGTAAAACTGCGACTCGAGCGCCTCCAGGGCCGCCAGCTTCTTCTCCACCACGTCGCCGATGTCCACCACGATATCGGCTCGGAACGGGTTCGGGCGCTGGAAACGGTCCGAGTAGTAAAGGAAGACCGGGTTCTTCTTCAGGTACGGCACGTCCGGGCAGAAGAACGGGACAGTGACCATGAACGCCGCGTCCTGCACCAGGATGCCGGTGTAGCGGTGGTCGGGGTGGTAGTCGTTCGGCCGGTGGGCGAGGACGATGTCGGCGTCCCACTCGCGGATCAGGCGCGTGATGGTGCGGCGGTGCTCCAGGGTTGGCTCCAGCTCGCCGTCGTGGATGTCGAGCACCTGGGTGTGGATGCCGAGGAGGCGCGCCGCCTTCTCGACCTCCGCGGTGCGCCGCCGCGCCAGCGGCCCGCCGGCCTGCCGCCAGTGGCCGATGTCGCCGTTCGTCACCGACACCAGCTTGACGTGGTGCCCCTGGGCGGCCCACTTCGCGGCGCACCCGCCCACCTTCAGCTCGCAGTCGTCCGGGTGCGCCCCGAACGCGATGATGCGCAGCTTGCCGTCCTGCGGCGGGACGACCGCCTTCGCCCGGGCCGGCGATTGCTTGCCGACGCCCGCGGCTTCGGCGCGACCGGATTGAGTTTCCGGCCCGCGCCACAGCCAGCCGAGGAGAAAGCCGCACGCCAGGAACAGCCCGCCGCCAACCAACCCACGCCGGCTCATTGGTGTGACCTCCTGCGAAAGCCTGGAAACGGACTCCGTTAGCGCTGGACGCGCGCCGACCCGCCCTTCGCGAACGCCTCGACCTCGTCCACCCGGGCCATCGTGATGTCGCCCGGGAACGTGGTCAGGAACGCCCCCGACGCCCACCCGAGGCGCAGCGCCTCCTCCGGCGGGCGCCCCGTAATCAGCCCGTAGATCAGCCCCGCCGCGAACCCGTCGCCGCCGCCGATCCGGTCGTACACGTCGAGCTGACACGTCGGGCTGACGAAGTGCTTGCCGCCGAGCCACAGGACCGCCGCCCAGTCGTGGCGGTTCGTCGAGTGGACCTCGCGCAGCGTCGTCGCCACCAGCTTGACGTTCGGGAACTGCTTAACCACGCGGTCGATCATTTTGAAGAAGGCATCGGGGTCGAGCTTCGACGCCGACGCGGCCGCTACCTCCGGCCCCGCGATACCGAGGCCCTGCTGCAGATCCTCCTCGTTGCCGATCAGCGCGTCCACGTTGCTGACGATGCGCCGCACCACCTGCTGGGCGCGGGCCGGGCCGCCGACCGATGCCCACAGCTTCGCCCGGTAGTTCAGGTCGAAGGAGTTGACGGCGCCGTGGGCCTTCGCGGCCTGCATGCCCTCAATGATCACCTCGGCCGTCGTCTCGGACAGGGCCGCGAAGATGCCGCCGGAGTGGAACCAGCGCACGCCGCGGCCGAAGATCGTCGGCCAATCGAAATCGCCCGGTTTGAGCAGAGCGCCGGCCTCGTTGGCCCGGTTGTAGAAGACGACCGGGGGGCGGATACCGTGGCCGCGGTCGCTGTAGACGGTGGCGATGTTCGGGCCGCGGACGCCGTCGTGGTCGAACCACTTGTAAAAGGGCGTCACCCCGGTCTCGCGGACCCGGGTCTGCACCAGTTCGCCGATGCCGTAGTTCACCATCGCCGTCGCGATGCCGGTGCGCAGGCCGAAACAGTCGGCCAGGTTCGCGGCGACGTTGTACTCGCCGCCGGAGACGTGAATGTCGAGCGTGCGCGCCTTGCGGAACGGGATCGCGCCCGGGTCCAGGCGGTGGACCAGCGCGCCCAGGGACAGGAAATCCAGCTCGCAGGAGTCCTTGCGAATCTGCAGCCCGTTCATGTACTTTCCTACCAAACCAAGGTCTGAAAGCCCACGGGTCGCGTCCCGTGGGTCAAATCGCTGGCGCCTGGCCCACGCGGCGCGACCCGTGGGCTTCAGGGAGCGCAAGTGACGGTCGCTTATTTCCGGATCCCCATCCGGTCGAGGACGAACGCCATCACGAACGCATCCTCGCGCAACGCATCGTACCGCCCGGATGCTCCGCCGTGCCCAGCCGCCATGTCGCACCGGAACAGCAGCGGGGTGTTGTCCCGCTTCATCGTCCGCAGCCTGGCCACATACTTCGCCGGCTCCCAGTACATCACCTGGCTGTCGTTCAGCGACGTCGTGACCAGCATCGACGGGTACGCCCCCGGCCGCATGTTCGTATAGGGACAGTACGACTTGAGGTAGTCGTAGTCACCCTTCTCGTTCGGGTTCCCCCACTCCTGGTACTCCTGGGTCACCAGCGGCAGGGTCGGGTCGAGCATGCTGGTGACCGCGTCCACGAACGGCACCTCCAGCACCGCGGCCGTACACAGGTCCGGCCGCAGGCTGAGCGCGACCGCCATGAGCAGCCCGCCGGCGCTGCGCCCCTGGATGACGAGGCGGTTCCGGGCCGCGTACTTCTCCCATACCAGGTGGTCGGCGCACGCGATGAAGTCAGTGAACGACTTCATGCGGTTGCGAACCTTGCCGCCGTCGTACCACGCCCGCCCCATCTCGCCGCCGCCGCGGACGTGCGCCAGGGCGCAGATGATCCCGCGGTCGAGCAGGCTCACCCGGTTCGAGTCGAACGCCAGCGGCAGCGTCGAGCCGTAGGCGCCGTACCCGTACAGCAGCAGCGGGGCGGTGCCATCCTTCTTGACGCCCTTGCGGTAGACGAGCGAGAGCGGCACCTTCGTCCCGTCGGCGGCCGTCGCGTGCAGCCGCTCGGAGACGTAACGCGCCGGGTCGTACCCGCCGAGCACTTCCTTCTGTTTGAGGAGGACGCGCTTGCGGGTGTCGAGGTGGTACTCGTACACCGCGGGTGGCGTGACGAGCGACGTGTAAGTGAGCTGGACGGCATCCGTCGCGAACTCCGGGTTCGCCCTCAGTTCGACGTCGTAGGTCGGCTCGGGGAAGTCGATGCGGTACGCCTGGTTGCTGCGCAGATCGAGGACGCGCAGGGCCGGCAAACCCTTCACACGCTCCGAGAGAACGGCGTGGTCGCGGAAGACATCGACTCCGGTTACCATCACCGCCGGGTCATACGGGACCAGGTCGCGCCAGTGGGCCGGAGCGGTCTTCTCAACCGGGCACGTCACCACCTTGAAGTTGGTCGCGCCGCCGCGGTTGGTGCGGAGGTAAAACCGCCCGTCGCGGTGGGCGGCGCGGTACTCGTGGTTCGCCTCACGCGGCAGGATCACCTTCCAGGCGCCCGCGGGCGTGTCGGTCGGGAGGAACCACTGCTCGGCGGACGTGTAGCTCTCGGAGAGGTGGAACAGGTACTTGCCGTCGCGCGAGCGGCTCAGGCCGAGCCAGAACAGGCCATCCTTCTCCTCGAAGACCAGCACGTCCTCCGCCTTCGGCCGGCCGAGGCTGTGGCGCCACAGCCGGTGCGGGCGCTTGGCGTCGTCCTCGGTGACGTAGAACAGCGTCCTGTTGTCGGCGGCCCACTCGAAGTCGGTCACCTGCGCCAGTCTCGTCTCGACAAGTTTGCCGGTGCGCAGATCCTTGACTGACAGCTGGTACTCGCGGAACCCGGTGGTGTCGGTGGCGAAGGCGAGCAGGTTGCCGTCGTCGCTGACGACCGGGCCGCGGACGTCGAAGAACTTCTCGCCGCGGGCCAGCGCATTCGCGTCCAGGAGCACCTCCTCGGGCGCCTGCAGAGTGCCCGTCTTGCGGCAGTAGACGGGATACTGCTTCCCCTCCTCGGTCCGCCGGTAATACCAGAACCCGCGGTCGCGGTGCGGGACGGTCAGGTCGGTCTGCTTGATGCGGCCGAGCATCTCGTCGTACAGGCGGCGCTGCAGCGGTTCGGTCGGCTTCATCGCCGCCTTGGTGTAGGCATTCTCGGCCTCCAGGTGGACGCGGACGGCCGGCGATTTCTTGTCGCGCATCCAGTAGTACTCGTCAGTCCGTGTGTCACCGTGGGCCGTCAGCCGGTGCGGCACCCGCTTCGCAATCGGCGGCCTGGCGGCGCTCGGGTCGAGGCGCTGCGCCGCCAGCACGCCCGTGACGAGCGCCAGCAGAAGCAGCGCCAGGGTTCGCGTCGGTCTTGTCATGGCAGCTGGATCCCTGGAATTCGCCACGAGCCTGGTGGTGGACTCTGCGGCGCTCAGCAGGCGTTCGGTAGTGGGGGCAGGAGCAGGAGCCATGCGGGCCGGGCCTTTCCTGAATCAAGGGCGGGATTCCTGTGCCGTGAACCAGTCAAAGCTGCCGGGATGGCGTCCGGCCTCTCAGCGGCTCCCGCCGCTGTCGCGCCACGGTTGGCCCTGGCGGTACGCATCCAGCCGGCCGCGGTACGCCGCCCTCTCGCTCTCCCGGGCCAGCTCCAGCGCCCGCTCCGCCCATTGTATCGCCTCGTCGAACCGGCCGCTCTCGGCGTGGGCCGCCGCCAGCGCGTCGAGGCACTCGGCCCGCTTCCAGTCCGTCATCTCGCACGCCTTCCGCCCCGCCTCGACCGCGCGGCGGCCGTCGCGCACCGCGTCGTCCGGGCAGGTCGCCCAGAGCCACGCCAGGTCGCTGTGCGTGAAGGCGTTGCCGGCGTCCAGCTCGCTCGCCCGGAGGTGGTCGGCCACGGCGAGGGAGTAGTTGCCCAGGCGGCCGTGCAGCCGCGCCCGCAGGTTGTAGGCGAGCGCCGAGGCAGAATTGAGTCGAATCAGCTCCGTGTAATCTGTTATGGCCCGGTCGAGCTGGCCGAGTTGAGTGTAGGCGCGGGCACGCTGCAGGTACGGGTCGGCGAGTTCCGGGGCGACGCGGATCGCCTCGGTGAAGTCGGCCGCCGCCTGCTCGTGCTCCTTGCGAGCGGTGCGGGCGAGGCCGCGGCGATACCACGGCTGCCAGTCCCACGGCGCCAGCCGGGCCGCCTCGCTGAAGTCGCCGATGGCCTGCTCGAACTTGCCGAGCTTCAGCTGCGCCTGGCCGCGGCCCAGGTGGGCGGCCGCCGTCTCCGGCTCCAGCTCCAGCGCCTGGGTGAAGTCGGCGACCGCCCGTTTCGCGTCCCCGCGCCGCAGTGCCAGCGCAGCCCGCTCGCGCAGAGCGTCGGCGTGACCCGGGTCGAGCTGCACCGTCGCACTCAGCTCCTCGATGGCCCGATCGTACTCGCCCTTCTCGGCGAGGGTCAGAGCCTGCCGGTAGTGGTGCCCGGCGTCACGCCCCCTCTGCCATTTCCGCAAATCCTGTTTCAGCGCGGCCTGCTGCGCCTCGGTCACATCCGGGAGGCGCAGCGCGCACCACACCAGCGCGGGATAGTACGAGAAAGTGCCGTCGGCGGGCGTGTTCTGGCGCAGCGACCGGAACAGCCGGCCGATCTCCCCGGCCGCGTCCTCGTCGTCGCGGGCGACGGCGGCGAGCGCCACCAGGGCTGCATCGACGGTCCAGTCCATCGGCCCGTTGGCGAGACTGAGCAGCGCGCGCCGGCGGACCGAGTCCTCCCAGCCGCCGTCCAGGTGGGCGAGGACGAGCGCCGCGGCCACCTGCACGCGGTACACCCACACCGCCGGCCGGTCCATGCCCGCCGCGCCCGGCGGGTAGACCATCGTCGCCAGCACGTCCTCGACCTTCGCCGCGCCGAACTGCCGCGCCAGGCGGCGCGCCATCCCCCACCACCCTTCGAGGCGGTACTGCTGGCACGCGAGGTCCGCGAGCGCGTGGGCCACCGCCGGTTCGGGCGGCGCGACGGCGACGCTCGGGCGCGTCCCGTCGTAGCGCCACAGCAGGTAATCGACCCGGCCGCGCGGCAGGCGCGGGTCCGGCTTCTGGACGCGCGCGACCACGACATCCATCCGGTTCAGCCAGTCGAACGCGACGTAGTTGCTGGGCGCCTCCAGGTACGGCAGGGTGGCGGCGCCCTCGCCCGCTTCTCGCCCCTCGGTCGTGCGCAGGTTGGTCGTCACGTCGAGCGGGTCGGGGAGGTAGCCGAGGTACGGCGTCACCTGCTGGGCCAGCCGCTGCGCCCGCTCGTTGTCCGGCTTCGCCCCGGCCAACTCCAGCAGCCGATCGCGCCAGGTGTCCTCGTTGCCGTCGAGGAAGCGGAGGAAGCAGTAGCTCGGCTCCGCGTCTTCCTGGCCCGGCTCGCGTTCGAGGACGTCGGCGTAGAGTTCCTGCGCCTCCGGGAACTTGCCGTGCTGGACGAGCAGGTCGGCCATGTGGACGCGCGACGACTGGTCGGCCGGTTCGTGCTCGATCGCCTCGCGGTACACCTTCAGGGCCTGGTCGAGTTCGTCGCGCGCGGCGTGCGTCGCGGCCAGGGCCGCCGCCGTCGGTCCGCCGGGCTCCAGCGCATACGCCTCCCGGGCCAGCTTGAGCGCCTCGTCGAGGTGGCCGAGGCGGCGCAGCAGGTGCACGGCGACCGCGAGGAAGTGAGCGTCCGCCGGCTGAGTGCGGCGGACGAGCTGGATGAACAGCGGGGCGCGCGTCAGCGTCTCGCGCCCGCCGCCGTGCGGCGCCGTCAACGCCGGGTACTGCTCCAGCAGCGCGCCGACGAACCCGGCGAGCCGGTCCACGTCGAGCCGGCCGGCCGCCTCCGGGCGCTGCAGCCATCCGAGCGCCCAGTCGATGTAGAGGACGTCGGGCCGGTCGAGGATGACCCCGAGGAGCTGGTCGATCGCCTCCGGGATCCGCCCCTGGTCCGCCAGGATGTAGGCGTGGACGGCGGCCAGCCCGGACGTGGCCGGGAGGTCGTCGCCGGGGATGAGCTGCAGCGGATCCTCGGCGGCGGCGATGATCTCGTCGAGCAACGCCAGCGCCTCGGACCGATTCGGATCCTCGCCGAGCGCGGAGCCGAGGTGGCGGGCGGCGGCGGGCAGATCGGCCTTCTCCAGCGCTTCGCGGGCGGCGGTGAGTGCGGGGTTCTCGGGGGGCGCCAGGAGGCTCCTCGGCGCGGGCGCAATCGGGCGGTAGTGCGGCAACGGGTGTCTGGGTGCTGGTGCCGGTTTCCAGGGGGAGGGTGTGCAACCGTTACTGGTGAAGCCCACGGGCTGCGTCCCGTGGCCCAGGTGCTGGGGACGTGGCCCACGGGACGCCACCCGTGGGCTTGACGAATACCCCTTCCACGCCATCCCCCTTGACCTGCACCAGTCTACCCGCCGCCGGGCGACAACGGAAGCAGGTTGAGAACTGGCCGAGCCCGGCGCGTCGGGTCTGGAGATCGCGTTTCAATCCTCCCAGGGCCGCGCTTGTCGCCCACCGCGGCGGTGGGTAGACTCGAAGCATCGCCCGTGTTCCCTGGGGGGTAACGATGTTCCGCCTCGATCTCGGTTCGACGCCATCCTACTGCGACGGCATCAGTCGCCGCAGTTTCCTGCAGCGGGGCGTGGCCGGCCTGGCCAGCGTCGGCCTGCCCACGGTCCTGCAGGCCCGCGCGCAGGCCGCGGCGAGTGGCACCAGCCGCAACACGTCCGTCATCCTGATCTGGCTCGACGGCGGGCCGAGCCATCTGGACCTGTACGACATGAAGCCGGACGCGCCGGGGGAGTATCGCGGCATCTGGCGGCCGATCCGGACGAACGTGCCCGGCCTGGACGTCACCGAGCTGTTCCCGAAGCAGGCGCGCGTTGCCGACAAGTTCTCGCTCGTCCGGTCGCTCCACCACAACACCGGCGACCACTTCGCTGGCGGCCACCGGATGCTGACCACCAAGGACATGGGCGTCAGCGGGGCCAACAACGCCCAGCGCTTCCCCGGCATTGGCGCCATCGTCGCCCGCGAGGTC
The DNA here is from genome assembly GCA_020847555.1 of Gemmataceae bacterium. Next base: position 9,940 of record JADLBT010000438.1, on the reverse strand, counting down.
GGCGCCCGCCGGCGCGGCGTGCCGGCGTATGTGGCGGTGCCGCACGCCAGCAGCATCGGCCTGAACCCCGGCTACTTCGGCGGTCACATGCTCGGCGCCCAGCTGAACCCGTTCCAGACCGGCGGCGATCCGAACGCGCCGAACTTCGCGGTCCAGAACCTCAACCTGGCGCGCGGCCTGACGATGGATCGGCTCGAAGACCGGCGCATCCTTCTGCGCCACTTCGACGCGGCCCAGCGGCACATCGACGCTCACCCGACCGCAGCCGCGATGGATCGCTTCAACCGTGAGGCGTATGACTTCGTGACCGGGCCAGCGGCCCGGACGGCGTTCGACATCAACCGCGAGGAGCCGCGCCTGCGTGATCGGTACGGACGGCACAACTGGGGTCAGAGCACCCTGCTGGCCCGGCGCCTCGTCGAGGCCGGTTGCACCTTTGTCACCGTCCACTACGGCGGCTGGGACCACCACTGGGATTTGGAAGCAGGCATGCAGCGCTACCTGCCGATGGTGGACAGTGCGGTAGCGTCGCTGTTCACCGACCTGGCGGAGCGCGGACTGCTGGAGACGACCCTCGTCGTCCTGTGCGGCGAGTTCAGCCGGACGCCGCGCATGAACGACGGCGGCAACGGCGGCCCGCCGCGCAGCATGGGCACGCCGGGGCGCGACCACTGGGGCGAGGCGATGTTCTGCCTGCTCGGCGGCGGCGGCGTGAAGGGCGGGCAGGTGGTCGGCTCGACCGACCGGCTCGGCACGCGGCCGCACACGCGCCCACTGCGGCCGACCCACATTCACGCGACGATTTACCACGTTCTGGGCATCGACCCGCGGCTCCAACTGCTCGACCCAAGCGGACGGCCGGTGAGCGTCCTCGATGACCCGACGCCGATCCACGAGCTGCTGTAAACCTGCCGCTGGCGACCTGGAAGCGATTGCAAAACCGGCCAACGAGCCCCAGGCGCCCGCGCGGGCGCCTGGGGCTAGCCGGCAGGGTCCGCGAACCAACTGGCCGAGTGTCCCGTCTGAACGGTGGACCTCCATGCTGACAGGATTCGCTTATGCCTATTTCAGTCACCTGTGCGTGTGGTAAGTCCGTTCGGGCTAAAGACGAGCTGGCCGGGCGCAAGGTTCGTTGCCCCGGGTGCAGGGGGATCCTGACGATTCCGCAACCTCCGCCGGCCGCCGATGAGGAGGTAGTGGAGCTGTTCCTCGCCGGCCCGCCGCCGGCCCGCCCGCAGCCGCGCCGGACCCCGCCCCCCCTCGCCAGTGCAGTCCGCGCCTCCGCTCCGCCCGCGGTCATCCCCGTGGACGAGGAACCGGACGACCCGCCGGAACCTCCGCAGAAGCGCCGCTCCAAATCCCGTAAACGACGGTCCGAGAGATCGGGTTTCTCGGTCGCCGTCCACCCGGAGATCATCACCGGCATCCTGATGATGGTCGGCGCGGCGGTGTGGTTCTTCCTCGGCCTGGCCGCGAACCGAATCTTCATTTACCCCCCAATCCTCTTCGTACTCGGAATCGCCGCGGTGGTCCGCGGGTTCACGGGAAACGGGTGAGCGGGATGCGAGCCCTCCCCGCAAGGAAGGGAGACGGTTGTCCTCCTCGCCTGGAGTAATGCGACATGAAGCCCCTATCGGTTCGCGTGGCGTGGCTGCTCCTTTTCGCCCTTGCCGGACTGCTCGGGGCACAGCAGCCGCGCGAGCCGGGGGCCGGCGGCGCCGGCCGACTGAGAATGGCCCTCGTCAACATCAAGTGCCACTACTCCGACACCCCCGACACCGAGCGCAATCGCGCCAACATTCGGGCGAACCTGCAGCGCCACGTCTACTTCATCAACCGCCTGGCGGGGGAAGGGGTCGATTTCGTCGGGTTCCCGGAGTTGTCCCTCAACGGCTACCATTTCAGCAAACACATGACGTGGCTGAGCCTCGACGGCCCCGAGGTCAAGGCACTGCAGAAACTCGCGGCCGCGAAGCGCATCTACATCAGCGTCGGCGTCGCGGAGCAGGACGCGGCCGGCAAGCGGTGGAACACGCAGATCGTCATCGATCCGCAGGGCCGGATCATCGGCCTGCACCGCAAGATCTGGCTGACCGCCGAGAAGGGGTACACCGCGGCGGGCGCCGCGCACCAGGTTTTCGACGTCAAGGGCATCAAGATGGGCATCGTCATCTGCGCCGACGGCACCGACCGCAAGAACCTGCAGGCGCTGGTGGACAACGGCGCCCAGGTCATCTACGGCCCGCACGCCAACAGCACCGGCGGCACCACGGCCGGCTGGTATCGGTTCCGCTCGGCGTGGGGAGGTCCGCAGGGGTGGGTCGCGCAGCTGAAGGTGTACGCGGCCCTGCACAACCACGCCGCTCTCTTCAACCCGGCGTTCGACCCCCCGCAGGGGAAGGTCGCGAGTACCAGCTGGGCCAGCGGGTCGTGGTTCATCGGACCGGACGGGCGGACCCTCGCCCAGATGCCGCCGTCCACGCAGCGGGCCGACAGCAAGGAATACATCCTGGTCCACGACATCCCCATCCCGGGGCGGTGAACCGCCGACGCGCGCGGCTGGTCCACGTCCCCGTTGCGGGCAAGGCTACTTCTTCCCGGTCGGGGCGGACAAGGCGTTCCGCTTCTTCAGCACCTCATCCACGCTCTTCAGCACCCGCCCGATGTCGTCCTCTTGCAGCTTCCCTTCGGGGAAGGCGTGGTTGGCGCGGACCCGGTGCTTGACGTAGACCAGGACCGTCACCCCCGGCTGCAAATGCCACGCCTCCAGTTTCTCGGGCGGGTGGAAGCCGACGACCACGTGTTTCAGCCCCCTGGCGATCTCCTTCACGCCCGCCGCCAGCCGGGTCCGTGCCTTCGCCTCCTTGATCAGTGCCTCGGGATCCTCCTCTTTCCGGGTCGCCGAACTGCGGGCGTCGTCGCTGACGAAGAGAGCGAACGCATTCAGGTACGCCTCCTTGTGCCCCTCGACCGCCTCGTCCACCTTTTCGAGGAGTTTGCGGGTAACCTCTCTGTTCGCCTCGGGGTCGCCGCGAACGAGGACGGCCACGACCGGGTAGTTGCCGAACTCGGCGATCGGCGACTGCAGCAGTTCCTCGTGGCGCTTCAGCACCTCGTCGATCTTTTCGGGCGGCGCCTTCTGCTCCAGCAACTCATTCTTGAGCCGGTCCCGGACGTCCTGGAAGCGCTTGCCGCTGACCACGTGGGCCAGGAACGGCGGGCCGTGGAACTGGCCGACCGGCGGGCCGGACGTCGTTTCTTCGTCGGCCCGCATGGGGGGCAGGGTGAGCGCCGCGGCGGCGGCGACAGCCAGGAGAGAAAGGCATTGAGTGCGCATGAGGGTTCACACTGGAGGAGGTGAGGGTGCCGACACAGACCGCTCCTTCAAGGATGGCGCACCCGGGGCGGCGCGTCAATGGGACGACGTGAGATGGGCCGGCCGGGGCAGGCGGATCGTGCGGGCTGGGAACGCCAACGGCCCCCGGCCGGGTGGCCGGGGGCCGGCGGATCATCGGGTGAGACGAGGCGGTTACACCCTGGACTTACCCTTCGGAGACGTCTGGCAACTCTCGCTGGTGCCGCAGCAGACGGGGGTGTTGTTGATCATGAAGCAGCAGGTGCAACCGGAGGTCGTCAGGCAGGACAGGCAATCGCAGCAAGACTGGAGCATGGCGCCGCAGGCCGCGTCGCCGCTGGTGCAGGTGACGCAGACGCCATTCTCGACACACTCGTACTTGCACAGGCCCATCGTCGGACTGATGGTGCAGACCGTCATGCCGTTGAGCATGACACAGCAGGTGGGCGTTCCGCCGGCGAGCATGCTGCAGAGGTGCTGCACCATGCTGGCAGCGACCTTGTCGTCGCAGCAGCAGGTGATCTTGAACCCGCCCTGGCACTTCTCGACCTTGAACGTGCAGCGCGGGACCATCATCCAGTTGGTCCCGGCGGTCGTGCCGGTCGGTGTTGGATACGGCGAGGTCGTGTACCCCGGCGTGCTCACCCCCGCGTACCCCGTCGTCCGTTCAGTCATGGTCGCACTGGACATCCCAGGAACTCCTTTCGTCGCCCGGCCGCGTCGCCCGCAGCGCTGAGCGGTGCCCCGGAAGCCCGTCCGTTCGGGCTTTCCTCGATTGGCCAGATTATAGGCCGTGCCCACTGGAAATTGCAACGAAATTTACCCCCCATTACCCCGTTTACCGGATCCGGCCGCAGGTCCGGTCGCCGGGGTCGGGTGGCAGCGATCGTGCGAGGGAGTACGGTCCGGCGCTTCGCTGCCCCGGGCGGACGGCGCGGATTCCGGCGGCAAGAAGGCGGCGACGATCCGATAAGCAGGGGAAAGGGACGGCCTCCGCGACCTGCCCGAACGGGAACAGAGAGAACTGAGGTGATCACCATGCGCCCCCTCCGCACGCCCGCCGACCCCGAACTCGTCCGGCTGCCAAGGCCGCCCGCTCCGGGCATCACTCCGGGGGGGTTCGTGATGTGCCCGACTGCGGCCGTGCCCGGGAACGGCTCGGAGCAATGGCTGTGGCAGCAGTGGCTCTACCAGCGGGCGTTCGAGAGCGCGCAGGAGGTGGCACGGCCGTCACTGCCGGAGCGCGACCTGCTCGGCGTATGGAATTAAGGCGAAGACCTCCGGCGCCGTCCGACCAACCCGGAGCGCCCTGGTTCACACGGTCAGCGCCCGGTCGCGCGCCACGATGTCCCACGTCCCGACGACGCGGCCGCCCTCGATCACATAAGCCTGGCGGTGCATGGCACAGGTTGGGCAGATGTGCGTCGGAATGGCGAACGCCTCGTCGCCAGGGCGGAAGCGCTCGGCAATCGACGTCTCGACGACCAGGTGTTCCTCGTTCTGCAGCACCGCGACGGCGTCGGGCACGTCGAGCAGCGTGAGTCGCTTGCCGGCCGGCGGGTCGCTCGCCACCGCCTTGTAGCCCAGGTCGAAGGTGACGCGGTCCGGCGTCGGGCGGCTGATGACGCGCGTCAGCAGCAGGGCCGCGGGGGTGAACCCGGCCAGGTCCGCAAAGCGCGAGCCGTAGCCGTTGTCGTGGAGGATGCACGTCCCGGGGGCGCACTCCTGTCCGGGGAGGTCCATCTTCGCGAACGCCGGGAACGTCGGTGTACCGCCCAGCACCAGGCGCGGGACCGGCAATCCCTTCTTCGCCAGGCGCTCGCGCAGCGCCAGCACCGGCCCCATCTCGTCTCGCACCGCCGCCGCCCGCTCGGCCGGCGACTCCTGGTGATTGTGGCCGTCGTAGACGTGCAGTCCGCCCGGCCGCAGCCCCGGCAGCTTCGCGATCTGCTCGTACAGCGCGACTGCCCCGTCCCCGGGCGCGATCCCGGTGCGGTGCTGGCCCACGTCGAGGTCGAGCAGCACGTCCACCGTCTGCCCCGCGGCGGTCGTCGCGTCGGACAGCGCCTGCGCCGCGGCCGGGTGGTCGGCGAGGACGGAGAACCGGCAGCCCGGGTCGGCCGCCGCGAGCCGGGCCATGCGCGCGCAGTTCGGACCGACGAGGTTGTAAGCAAGCAGCACGTCGGGGGCGCCGCAGGCGGCGACCATCTCGGCCTCGGCGAGGGTGGCGCACTTGTGCTTGCGGATGCCGGCGTCGAGTTCCAGGCGGACGATCTCGCGCGTCTTGTGCGTCTTGACGTGCGGCCGCAGACGGTCGGGGCCGCCGGCCAGTTCCAGGCAGCGAGCGATGTTGCGGCGGATCAGATCCTTGTAAAAGAGCAGGCCGGGGCTGAGAACGGCGGCGGTGTCGGCGATCGCGTACTGGGGGTGCATGAGGGTTTCTCTTTCCTCACCAGCCCGCAGCGCCAGCGCCGGGTGCCTTCAAGCGCCCGGCGCGGGCGCTGCGGGCTGGTGGGTTGGTAGCGCTGCGGGCTGGTAAGCGGGGTCGTTGCCTTCAACGGTCAGTTTCGCACACTATACCCCTGCCGCCCCGGGTCGACGACCGAATTCTTGGCGCGAGGCGGCCGCTTCGGAATAATGCTAGAGGTCAGACCGCCCCGGACCCAGTCCTGCGAGTGCCCCATGCGAACGCTCCTCGACATCCAGCAAGAACTGTCCGTCTCGGCCGAGGCCGGCCTGCCCCTGGAGGCCGCCGCCCGCAGCCGGGACAAGTACGGCACCAACCGCCTGACGCCCCTGCCGCGCGAGCCGCTCTGGAAAAAGTTCGTCGAGAAGTTCGACGAGCCGATCATCAAGATCCTGCTCGCCGCCGCCCTGCTGTCGATGTTCGTCGAGATCTTCCGCGGCCACCCCGACCAGACGCCGCGCGTGCCCGGCGCCCCCGCGCTCGCGGGCGTCATGCTCGGCATCTTCGTCGTTGCGCTGGTCGGCATGCTCATCCTCAAGCTGGGGCAGTGGGTGCCGACACTGATGTTCGGCACGGCCATCGTCGTCTTCTTCGTCGGCGGGCTCGTCGGCAGCCTGTGGTCGATCGAGGGGCTCGCCGTCATGGTCGCGGTCATGCTTGCGACCGGCGTCGCGTTCCTTAGCGAGTACAAGTCCGACCGCGAGTTCGAGGTGCTCAACGCCCATAAGGAATCGCTCCGCGTCAAGGTCATCCGCGGTGGCGAGTTCCACACGATCCCGATGGAGGACGTCGTCGTCGGCGATCAGGTCGTACTGGAGATGGGCGACGAGATCCCGGCCGACGGCCGGATCGTCAAGGCGACCGAGCTGTACATCGACCAGTCGCTGATGACCGGCGAGTCGGAGCCGGTCGTCAAGCATGCCCGGCCGGCCGACGAGACGGCCGAGGGGCCGGAGCAGCCCGGCTGCGTGTACCGCGGCACGCAGGTCGTGGACGGCGTCGGCCAGATGACCGTCACCGAGGTCGGCGACACCACGTACCTGGGGCAGATCGCCCGCCGGCTGTCGGCCGAGGCGGACGAGGACGAGGGCGAGGAGGCGGCGGACGCCGCCGCGGGGACGCAGGAGAAGCGCGTCAAGCAGAAGCTGACGATCTCCAAGGCGCTCACCCCGCTGCAGCTGAAGCTGACGAACCTGGCGGAACTTATCAGCAAGGTCGGGTACATCGCCGCCATCGCCATCTTCCTGGCGCTGGTGGTGATGCGCGGGCTGATCGGATATGGCGTCCCGGGCGGGGTCGGCGAACTCTGGTTCACCGAGCCGACGCTGGGCGAGAACCTCCTGAGGTCCGGCGGCGCCCTGCTCAACTACTTCGTCTACATGGTCATCATCATCGTGGTCGCGGTCCCCGAGGGGCTGCCGATGAGCGTGACCGTCTCCCTCGCCCTGGCGATGCGCAAGATGACGCGCGCCAACAGTCTCGTCCGCCAGCTCGTCGCGTGTGAGACGATCGGATCGGCGACCGTCATCTGCTCGGACAAGACCGGCACCCTGACGCAGACCAAGATGCGGGTCGTCCGCCTGTTCTGGGACGGCCAGCTGTTCGACCGCGGTTCCGCCGGCTGGCCCGCGCCCGACAAGGAGCACCCGGTCCCCGAGAACGGCGGGCGGCCGCTCGACTGGGTCGTGCTGAACGCCGCCATCAACTCGACGGCGAACCTGGAGCAGAAGGACGGCAAGCTGCTGACGGTCGGCAACTCGACCGAGGGGGCGCTGTTGCAGTGGCTGCACGAGGCCGGCGTCGAGTACCAGCGGGTCCGGCTGCTGCGCCCGCCCGTGTACCAGATCCACTTCTCGTCCGAGCGCAAGCGGATGACGACGGTGGTCAAGCAGAACGGCCGGCTGGCGGTCCTGGTCAAGGGCGCCCCGGAGTGGGTGCTCGCGAGCAGCACGCAATACCTCGCGGCCGACGGCGCGGCGCGGCCGTGGACGGACGAGGCTCGTAACGCCGTCGAGGGGGCGCTGCGCGACTCGGCCCAGCAGGCGATGCGGACGCTGGCGTTCGGGTATGCGTGGCTGCCGGAGGACACCCCGGAAACCGAGGACGGCCTGCACGCCCGCCGCGACGCGCTGGAGAGCGACCTGGTGTTCGTCGGGTTCGTCGCCATCCGCGACCCGCTCCGCGACGATGTCAAGGACGCCGTCATGGAGTGCCGCCGGGCCGGGATCGAGGTCAAGATGATCACCGGCGACAACGTCGAGACGGCCCGGGCGATCGCCTACGACATCGGCCTGATCGAGCAGCGCGACGCGCCGATCAACGCGGAGGGGGCGGCGGTCCTGACCAGTCCGCGGTTCAATGAGATGCACGAGCGCTACCGCGCCCTCAAGGCGGACGGGGACGGGGCCGCGGACAAGCGGCAGGCGCTGCAGGACCAGCTGGCGAACCTGCGCGTGCTGGCCCGGGCGCGGCCGCTCGACAAATACACGATGGTCGAGCTGCTCCAGGACCGCAGCGAGGTCGTCGGCATGACCGGCGACGGCACCAACGACGCGCCGTCGCTGAAGAAGGCCGACGTCGGCCTGGCGATGGGCATCGCCGGGACAGAGGTGGCGAAGGAGGCGAGCAAGATTGTCCTTCTCGACGACGCCTTCTCGACCATCGTCAAGGCGGTCAACTGGGGGCGGTCGCTGTACGAGAACATCCAGCGCTTCATCCAGTTCCAGCTGACGATCAACGTCAGCGCGCTGACGATCGCGTTCCTCGGGCCGTTTTTCGGCATCCGGCCGCCGTTCACGGTTTTGCAGCTGCTGTGGATCAACGTCATCATGGACACGTTCGCGGCGATCGCGCTGTGCTCGGAGCCGCCGCGACCGGGCGTGATGAACCAGTCGCCGAAGCGCCGCGACGAGAACATCCTGACGCCGTCGATGATCCGTACCATCCTCTCGACGGCCGCGTTCTTCGTCGTCGTGATGCTGGTGCTGCTGGCCGGGATGCAGTGGGGCGAATGGTTTCGCGGGGACGGACCGATGTCGGAGGAGTTTACCGGACTGAGCGTCCGGCAGGTGAGCATCTTCTTCGCCGTGTACGTCTTCTTTCAGGTGTGGAACCAGATCAACTGCCGATCGCTGACGCCGGAGACAAGCGGGTTCCACGGCATCTTCCGGAACCCGACCTTCCTGGTGATCGTCGGAACGATCGTCGTCGTCCAGATCCTGATCACGAGTATCCCGCCGCTGGCGGCGATCTTCAAGGTGGCGCCGCTCGGCCTCATCGACTGGCTGATCATCGTCGCGTTCACGGCGTCGGTGCTCGTCTACGCGGAGATCGCCCGGCGCATCCGGCTGGCGACGGAGAAGGCGGCGGGGCAGACCGCCGGGAGAGTCGGATGAGCGAGAAGAAGGAAGAGCTGAAGGCGGTCGCGGCCAAACTCGGGGTCGGCGGTTATCGCCGGCACGTCTTCCTCTGCACCGGACCAAGCTGCTGTACGCCCGAGCAAGGGCTGGAGGCGTGGGAGGTGCTGAAGAAGACCCTCAAGGAGCGCGGCCTGCTGTCCGGGCCGAACGCCTGCTATCGGACGAAGGTCGGGTGCTTGCGCATCTGCCAGGACGGCCCGACGATGGTCGTCTACCCCGAGGGAACGTGGTATCACGGCATGTCGGCAGCGCAAATCCCGCAGTTCGTGCAGCAACACCTCGTCGAGGGCAGGCCGGTCGAGGAGTGGGTGTTCGCGCGCAACCCACTGTCCGAGTGAGCGCCAGGCTGGGTCAAGCCCACGGGTTGCCACCCGTGAGCTTGCGAGCCGGGGCGTGGCGTCCGGCGGTTCACCTGGCCCAGAGTTTGCGGTCGAGCGAGCGGTAGCCGATCGCCTCGATGACGTGGCCGGGCCTGATGGCGAGGCTGCCTTCCAGGTCGGCCACGGTCCGGGCGACGCGCAGGATGCGATCGTGCGCCCGCGCCGACAGGCCGAGGCTATCCATCGCCTCTTTCAGCAGCCCTTTGCCCTCCTCGTCCAGGGCGCAATGCTTGCGCAGCTGCCGGCTCGTCATGCGGCCGTTGAGCCGGGTGTTGTCGGTCCCGAAGCGCTCGCGCTGGGCGGCCCGGGCGTGTTCGAC
>JADLBT010000437.1 GCA_020847555.1 Gemmataceae bacterium | reverse complement strand
GGTGGGGGGGGGGCGGGCACGACGCCTCAGGTGGTGTACTCCGCGTTGAGGCGAACGTAGTCGTAGGTGAGGTCGCAGGTCCAGAAGGTGCAGCGCCCCTCGCCGAGCGCGAACGCCAGGTGCATGTGCAGGTCGCGATTGGCCCGCATGTACGCCGAAACCGCGGCCGCGTCGAATGGTTCCGGGGTGCCGGCCCGGTAGAGCAACGTGTCGCCGAGCCATAGCGAGAGATCCTTCTCCGCGAACGTCACGCCCGCGTAGCCCGCCGCCGACACGATGCGGCCCCAGTTCGGGTCGGCGCCGAACAGAGCCGTCTTGACCAGCGCGCTGTCGGCCACCGCCTTCGCGACGCGCCACGCCTCCTGGTCGGTGCGCAGGCCGGTCACGTCGATGGTGACCAGGTGCGTCGCGCCCTCCGCGTCGGCCGCCATGTCGCGCGCCAGGTCGGCGCAGACCGACGTGACCGCCTCGCCGAAGCGGTCCAGGTCGGCGCCGCCGAGGCGCGGCCCCTGGCCGTTGGCGAACAGCAGGAGCGTATCGTTCGTGCTCGTGTGGCCCTCGACGCTGACGCAGTTGAACGTCCGGTCGGCGGCCCGGCGGGCGAGGCCGGCCAGGTCGTCCGGGGCGGCGGCCGCGTCGGTCAGGACGAACGCCAGCAGGGTCGCCATGTTCGGCCCGATCATCGCCGCCCCCTTGGCGAACCCGGTTACCCGCACGTCCACGCCCCCAAGCGTCACGGAGCGTGTGGACACCTTGATGCGCGTGTCCGTGGTGAGGATGGCGCGGGCGGTCCGCTCCAGGGCAGGGGCGCTGCCCTCCAGCTGGGCGGCGGCGGTGCGGATGCCCGGCTCGAGCACCGGCATCGGCAGATGGCGGCCGATCACCCCGGTCGAGCAGACCAGCATCTGTTCCGTCCGGCACCCCAGCGCCTCGGCGGCCACGGCGGTCATGCGCAGCGCGTCCGCCAGGCCGCGCTCGCCGGTGCAGGCATTGGCGTTGCCCGAGCAGATCACGACCCCGCGCGCGTCGGCGGTCGGCATGCGGCGGCGGCACACCTGCACCGGGGCAGCGCACACGCGGTTCTGCGTGAAGACGCCGGCCGCGGCGGCGGGGGTGTCGCTGACCACCAGGGCCAGGTCGAGTCGGTCCGGGTCGGGCCGCAGCCCGCTGTGGACGCCCGCGTATCGATAGCCGCGGGCCAGGTGCCAGTCAGTCATGAAGGGTCGGGGGTTAGAGGACGGGGACAGTCGGCAGTCGGCACACTTCACTGCCTACTGCTGACTGCCGACTGCGACTGGTCACTCACGGCCGCAGCATGTACAGCACCGCCGCGCCGGCGATCTTCAGGGCGCTCTCGTGGTCGTAGCCGAGGCAGGCCGAGGAATTATGTCGCTCCAGGGCGCAGCCGATGTCGTAGCGGCTGTAGATCACTGCCCAGCGTCCGTTGATCTTGATGCCCTCCAGAGCCGGGGCCATGAGCTGGTACTCGGCGCCGCGCTCGCGCCGGCACCGGATCGTTTGCGCCGTCAGCTCCTCGCCGTTGAGGTTCTTGCTGAACAACCCGCCCTCCTTCAACTCCGCCCGCGGGTCGATCGGCTCCAGCTTGTGCTTCGGGAACAGCTGCTGGGCGAACTTGCGGAACGAGCGGTCGAACGCCTCCTTGCCGCAGCAGGCGTCGGCGAACAGCAGCCCGCCGTTCTCCAGGTTGAAGCGCAGGTTCTTTAGCTCGCCATCGGTGAACGAGAACGCCTTGCGGCCGTGCATGTACAGGAACTTGTAGTCGATCCCGCTCGGGCTATCGACCGGCAGCGTCTCGGTCTTGAGCACGACGTTCAGCCCGGCCCGATCGCGCAGGTTCGCCATCAGCTTCGTCATCGCCAGCGGGGCCGGCCGCCAGTCGCCCTCGTGCTGCAGCTGAGCGACCTTGAGGAACCCGCGCGGAATCTGGGCCGGGTCGCTACCCTCGTTGACCAGCTTCTCGCGCGTCAGCCGCGGCCGGGGCAACTCCATCCCGGTGGCGTAAGCGACGAGGTTCGCCCCCAGCCGGAACGCCAGCGCCCCCCGCGACGTGTCCTGCTGGTTCTGCTCCCACAGGCACGACAGATCCTCGGGACTGTAGATGAGCACCGTCTTGCACCCGAACTGCAGCCCCTTGAGCTTGAACGATCCGGGCGGCACCGGGAAGTGGGCGGACCAGACCGGGTGCTCGGCCGGCAGGAACTCCAGCGGCGTGTCCGGCCATAGCTCCTTGCAGAGAGCGTGGAAGCCGGCGTCAAACTGTGGGCTTGCGCAGCACGCCTCCGCCAGGATGAAGCCGCCGTTCTCGATGTACTTCTTGAGCAGCTCCTTCTCGTCGGCGAGGAATCGGCGTGCCGGCGACTTGTGGCCGTTGAAGTAGACGATCGGCGACTGGAGCAGGTCGGACGTCACCTCGAGCATGTCCTCGTCGTTCAGGGCGCCGCGTGCGCCGGCTTGCTGGGTGGCGGCCCGGAGCATGTCGAACGTTTGCCACGCCAGCGGCACCCGCTTGAACAGTTGCTTGCTGCAGAACTCGACGAGGTGCTTGCAGTCGTTGCGGTCGTTGTTCCAGTCCAGGTCGTTGGCGTGGCGCGGCTCCGCCCCGTGGGCGAGCTTGCTGATCAGCACGGGGGTGCGCCCCTTCGACAGAAACAGCAGCGAGAAGCTGGTACTCACCACCGGCCACGAATCGCCCAGCCCGCCCGGCTCGCTCCAGTAAACGCCCCCGTCCCGGTCCTTGTGTTGCTTGCCGACCAGGAACTGACAGCCCTCGCGATACCAGTCGTGCGCGTGGAAGAAGCGCAGCCCCGACAGCCGGCCGGCCCGCTCGATGCCGTACACGTTGTAGAAGGTGCGCTGCGGCAGCGGGAACTGGAACCTGTCCTCCCGCGGCGCGCTGATCCAGTGCAGCGCCCGCTGGACGCTCTTGTTTTCCTGGTAGACGCCGCAGTTGGCGGCGGTCCCGTCCGCGCGCATCTTCTCGCGCCCCTCGTTCAGCTCCATGCCGGAAATCAGCAGTCCGCTGAGGCCGGCGGTCGTCATCGTCAGGGTCGTCTCCGGCTTGCCGAACGCCTTGCCGCCGGGGGAGTAACTCCATCCGCCGTCGTCCTTCTGGGTGCGGATGTAGAAGTCCTGGATCTCCTTCCAGACCGCCCGGTCGATCTTCGCCCCGGCCAGCCGTCCCATGTGCAGGGCCAGCAGGGCGAACTGGGTGTTCGAGTTGTCGGCCTGGGCGTTGGGGGTGTTCGGATAGTCGTACCCCCACCCTTGCAGCAGGCCGTTGCGGACGATGCGTGCGTTGACGAGGTGATCGACGTTCTTCTGGATGCGCCCGCGGTCCTCGGTGAACCCGGCCTCCGCGAACGCCATCGTTTGCAGTGAGCGGACGTAGGTGGTAAGGTGGCCCAGGTCGCGCAGGTGCCGCAGCCCTCTGGCGATCATCGGGTCGTCGCGCGGCACGCCGGCGTTCAGCAGGGCGAGGACGGCCAGCGCGCTGGTCCCGCCGGGATGGTTGAACGCGCCGAGCTTGTCGTTCCAGGAGCCGTCGTTGTTCTGGTTCTGGCGGAGCCACTTGACTCCGCCCTCGATGGCGCTGCGCACCTGCTCGACCAGCGGCTCGCGCTTCCTCTGCTGGGCAGGGAGGCGGCCGGCCGGCCACGTCCCGAGGACCAGCAATCCGACCACAATCACGCCGTACCGCATGGGTCGTCCCTCCACGTTCGCCCCCGCCCCGGACCTCCCTCTATTGTTGCGTGTCGGCCCGATTCAGACAACGGCGCAGACCCCTCGATCGCGAGAGAGGCGATTCTTCAAAGTCCACAGGACGCCGCCCGTGGACTTTGAAGGGGGGGTGGCGCCTCGTCCCACTTCCCTTGCGGGTTAGCGCGATTTTCGGGGAAGTGTCAGGTTGACGCCTTCCAGTCGGACCGTCATGATGGTAGATTGGATCTGGGTTGACAGGTGAACCTGACCGCCGCCGCAGCGTCTCATTCCTGCGGGGGGCGGTTCACCAGCATCGAACCAGGGGCGTTTGGCCGGGGAGGGTGGGAAGGCGCTTTCCCGCCGCAACGGGACCATCCCTCTTCCGCGACGTACCCCACACGAAAAGGAGATGCACTTCCTTGCCGGGATTCACTGATCGCCACGGGCATCACGACCGAGGAGGAGACCACCGCCAGAGGGTCAACGAACAGATCCGGATCAGCCCGGTAAGGCTGATCGGCGTCGAGGGCGAACAACTCGGCGTTGTTCCCACCGCGCAGGCGCTGGACATGGCGCGCGAGAAAGGCCTGGACCTCGTCGAGGTCGCGGCCCAGGAGCGCCCCCCCGTCTGCAAGATCATGGATTACGGCAAGTTCAAGTTCCTCCAGAAACAAAAGCAAAAGAGCAATACCAAGTCGCACCAGCCCAAACTGAAGGAAATCCGCGTCCGCCCCAAGACCGGCGAACACGACATCGACACGAAGATCAACCAGGCACGCAAGTTCCTCGAACACAAGGACAAGGTGCTCGTTTACGTTCTGTTCAAGGGCCGCGAGCTGCAACACATCGAGGAGGGTCGCCGCATCATCGACGGCATCCTGGAGAAGCTGCAGGATCTGGCGAAGGTCGAACGCCACCCGACGATGGAAGGGAAGCGCATGACCGCCATGCTCGCCCCGCGGTGAGGAGATCCCCCGCACCCCCCTGCCCCCCTCTCCCACCAGGGGAGAGGGGGAAGAAGGGTCGAGGGGACTGGCTGACGATTCTGACACTGATACTCTCTTGCTCCCCTCTCCTCGTGGGAGAGGGGCTGGGGGTG
>JADLBT010000436.1 GCA_020847555.1 Gemmataceae bacterium | reverse complement strand
TCATGCAGGGGGCGGGTGCGGCGCGCGGCTCCGGCCTCGGGCTTGCGTTCTGCAAGCTTGTCGTGGAGCAGCTTGGGGGGCGCATCTGGGCCGAGGCGTCGCCGCAGGGCGGTGCGCGCCTGGCCTTGGAGTTGCCAGCTGCCCCGACCGAGCTCACAACACGCACGCCCCAGGAGTCGCCCGCCCGGATCGCCTCGCGCGTCGCCTGATTGCCGGCCTGGCCGCCGCGGTGACTGCTCTGGTACCTGACAGATGATGTCGGCCAGGTGCGCCCGTCTTCGCGGCCCTGGGCGAGGAGGTTGGCATACATCTTGCGCCATTGCTTCCTCTACACGCCTAACGGCGTTTTGCTTGGAGGTAGCGTTTCATGCGGGGCACAGTCGTTCGGATGATCCGAGATCGTGGCTTCGGCTTCGTCCGCTGTGAGGATGGTTCCGAAGTGTTCTTCCATCACTCGTCCCTGCCGCGTGGCGTCTTTGACACCGTTCAAGAAGGCCAGGAGATGGAGTTCGACATCGAGACGGACGTGCGTGGGCGTGGCCAGCGCGCGACCAATGTCGAGTTGACCAACAGCGCGTACAACGCGCCGAGGTGAGGGTGCGTTCGCAGCCGCGAGCGGCGCCCCTGGCCAAGCGATGACCGGTCACGTTCCGGGCGCGGACAGGGGGGTGCGCAGGGCTGCTGCGAACGCTGGTCAACTCGGTGCGGTCTCGCCCGGTTGACGGGAGTGCCGATCGAGCGTTCTCGACAGCGCCGCTGTGGCGCCGGTCTCGGGTGAGGGCCGGCGCCACAGCGGCGCTGTCAGTGTGCTGGTGTGGCGATCACGAGGGCAGCAGGCCGCACGGTGGACACACGGCGCGGCGGCGGGCACAGGAGCTGAGAACGGCTCGGCGCAGGTGCGGTCAGGAGCCGCTGACTCCGGCCTTGTCGAGGACGCTTGCCTCGGCAAAGATCGGCACACGCGCCCGCAGGGCCAGGGCGATGGCGTCGCTGGGCCGTGAGTCTACTTCGACCTGGCGGCTGTCGTGGTTCATGATGACCTTGGCGTAGAACGTCTCGTTCGAGACGTTGTTGACGACGACGCGGCTGACGTCGCCGCCAAGCTCCTTCACCAGGGACCGCATCAGGTCGTACGAGGTTGGGGCGTCGATTTTCGGGCGGGCGCGGGACTGCATCGCGCTGAAATCAGTCACGATGGCGAGCGCCTCGCTCTGGCCCACGGCCATCACCAACCGTCGGTTGCCAAGCTTCTCTTTCAGCACCAGCGTAATCTGCTCGTTGTTCCGTGCAGCGCGGATGTCTTCGACCATCATCTCGCGGACATCGGTGCTGGTTGTGGCGCCGCTGCCCAGGCCGCCGGCCGCGATGCCCGGCAGCCGGAGCGCCCCCTGTGACACCAGCCCAAAGCCCGTCCCGAGGACGAGGCCGACGACGAGCAGCGAGGTGAACCACCGCCGGACAACACCCAGGACCATGCCACGGACGAGACGCTTCGCAATGTGACCGACGACCACGGCTGGCCCCTCCCGGCGGGCGCGCGAAACCTGGGACGAGCCACTTGCACCTCCCCGACACACTCTCGACATCGTACCACGGTGGATGCGCGCTCATGATGATTCTCACGGGAGGCGGGACGCTCGGTCATAATCCTTGGAGGCCGCCTGCCCGTCGGACGCCCTCACATGAGGGTCCATCTCGTGATCCGGAGCGCCTGGCCTGTGGAGGATCCCCGTGGCGGACCGTCTCGACCTTGTCGATTACCACATCCACACAGCCCGCTGCGGCCACGCCTTTGGCGAGATGCGGGCCTATGTCGAACGGGCGATCCAGGCTGGCCTGCCGGAGATGGGGTTCTCTGACCACATCTTCCTCTACTGGCTGCCGGAGGACCAGCGCGACCCCGAGCTTGCGATGCCGGAGGACGAGTTCGACGCCTATGTGGAGGACGTGCGCCGGCTCCAGCACGCGTATCCGGAGATCGAGATTCGGCTCGCGGTCGAAGCGGACTTCATTGTGGATGCCGAGCCGACGCTACAGGCCATCCTGGGCCGCTACCCGTGGGACTACGTCCTGGGAAGCGTCCACTTCATCGGCGACTGGGGCATGGACGACAGCCGCTATCTGGATGGGTACGACCGCTGGGACATCGACGAACTGTACGAACACTATTTCGGGCTAATCTTGCAGGCGGCGAACAGCGGCCACTTCGACACCATCGCGCACCTGGACCTGGTGAAGAAGTTTGGGCACCGGGCGCGTAAGGATCTGGCCGACCTGTACGGGCGGGTGGCGCGGGGGCTGGCGCAGGCGGGCGTCGCCATCGAAGTGAACACGGCCGGGCTGCGGAAGCCGGTCGGTGAGCTGTACCCGCACCTGGACTTGCTGACGGCGTGCCGCAAGGCCGGCGTGCCGGCGACCCTCGGGTCGGACGCACATTTGCCGGAGGAGGTGGCGAAGGACTTGCCGCTCGCCATCGAGCACTTGCACGCTGCCGGCTACGAGCGCATCCTGACCTACCAGAACCGCCGCCGGGACTGGAAGAGCATCTAGCGATTCTGAAACGTACGCGTGGGGCCGCTCCCGTCCGGCTATCGGACGGTCCCAGGGCGCGCACGGGGGAGCAGCGGACGGGGCGCGGCCGGGCGTCAGGGGAAAGGAGGCGCAGCATGTCGTTCAGGTGGCTGGCGAGCCTCGTGGGGGTGAAGGCTGGCAACGTTGGGAAGGTCGGCATCCGCCGGAAGGCGGCCCCCGAGGCCCAGCGCGCGCTTGAGAACGAGATCCAGGCCCATACCCTCCCGATTCGACGAGTCTGGGTGCGTGAGGTCAACGTGGACGGCCAGCGCCGGCAGACTGTCCTGGTGCGGGCGGACGCGCGCGGTCACCGCGACGTGGAAGGTTGGCTGGCCGCGCCGGACGGGGAAGGGCACGGGGCCTCGCACGTCGAAACTTCCTGGCTGCTCCTCCGCCACACCGACGAAGCTGTCCTCGCGGCGGTCGTCGTGGCTGACGACGGCGGCGACGTGCTCCTTCGGGCCAGCCTCCGATTCTCTGCCGTCGGGGACCGCCGCGCCCTGGACACCGTCGAGAAGCACGGACGGCTCGCGCTGTTTGCCGCGCCGCTCCGCTGGACCGAGGACGGTTCGCTGGCGACGCCGCACGTCTACTTGCCGGTCGACACGGCGCCCCTCCGCGACTTCTTGCGGAGCTGCCCCGTCGCCGTGGTCTGACGGCTGAGGGTGGTCGGCGTACGGAAGCCATGCACCGACCACCCTCAGAGTGCTACGCCAGGGCGGCCATCCTCAGCCGCTCGCCGTTGGCAACCGGCTGACGCTCGGGCTGGTCGGCGTCGCGCACCGACCGCAGCGGCGTCACACGGGGCAGCCGGTCGGCGTCACACTCGACGCGCGCCTCCACGCCGTACACCTGCCAGAGCATCAGCTCGGTCAGCACGTCGGCGGGGGCGCCCTCGGCGTAGGCCGTGCCCTGGTAGAGGATCACCAGCCGGTCCACGAACCGCGCCGCGAGGTTCAGGTCGTGCAGGGCGATGAAGACGGTCATCTCGCGCTCGGCGGCCAGTGACCGCACGAGTTGGAGCAACTCAAGCTGTCGCTGGAGGTCCAGGCTGCTCGTCGGCTCGTCCAGCAACAGCACGCGCGGGTTGCGCGCCAGCGACTGTGCCACGGCCACCATCTGCCGCTGCCCGCCGCTCAGTTCGCTCAGGTAGCGCAGAGCCAGCGGCTCCAACCGGAGTTCGTTGAGGATGCCGGCCACAGCGGCCACATCCTCGTCTCCGACGAGCCATGAGGCCGTCTGCTGCCGGGCGATCAGCACCGCCTCGAACACGGTGAGCGCGGCGGTGCTGGCGTACTCCTGCGGCAGGTACGTCACCTGCCGGCGCACCGTACGCCAG
>JADLBT010000435.1 GCA_020847555.1 Gemmataceae bacterium | reverse complement strand
GGCGTCAGCCCGTCGGTGCGAGCGCCTTACCGACAGGCTGACGCCGCGCCGCTCGCCTTTGGTCCCGTAGCTCTTAGCGCCGGGTGTCCGCCGATAGCGTGCCGTCCAGCAGACCGCCGTCGTGGGTGTCCGCCTGGCCGGCCAGGTGCCCCAGTTCGTGCCGCAGCACCGTCCACAGGTCCATCCGACCGGCGGCCGGCCCGCCGGCCAGCGCCCGCAGGGCCGCGTCGAATTCCTCGCTTTGCGAAGGCGTCGGATCCACGAACCAGCCGTGGCCCGCCGCGTCCGCGTCGAGTAGCACGCGGTTTTCCGCCGGGAAAGCCAGGCCGAGCAGGTCGCCGGAGAGCTGCGCGACCTCCAGCCAGGCCGATGTCGGACCCAGCGCCGGGCCGGCAAACGTTCGCAGCCCCGCGTCAGTCAGCGCCGGGCCGCCCGGCCCCGGCCCGCCGGCGGCGCGCAGGCGGAACACCGGCGTGGCCCCGTCCCAGTCGCCGACGACCGGGAAGAAGTTGCCCGCCCCGTAGGCGAAGTCGCCCGCATCCGGCGCCCCCGGCGCGTTGGCGTTGCGCAGGTGCCACACGCCGGCCGGGTCGAACACGCCGACCGTGGTGACCCCGTCGCCGTTCCAGTCCCCCGGCACCGACTTCCACCCGGCCCCGCCATACGCGAACGGCGCCGGATCGGTCGGCCCGCCGTGGGTGACCGGGCCGGCATTCGCGTTGCGCAGGAACCAGACCAGCACGCCGCCGACGTTCTCCACCACACCCGGGGTGTCGATCCCGTCGCCGTTCCAGTCGCCGACCACCGGGGTGCCGGTCGCGCTGCCGAAGGCGAAGGTGAGGTCCGGCGCCCCGCGGGAGAGGCTGTTGCGCAGCTTCCAGACGAGCTGATTGTTGGCCGTGTCCACCTCGACCACGCCGATCGTGTCGAGTCCGTCGCCGTTCCAGTCGCCCGTCACGGGAATCGAGTGACTGGCGCCGTAGTGGAACGATGCCGCGTCCGGGGCGCCGCTGGAGTTGCTGTTGCGGAGTTTCCACACCAGGACGATCGTCCCGGGGGCGAGCGGGTCGTCCTCGCACTCGACCATGCCGGCCGTCGTGGTACTCCGGCCGTCCCAGTCGCCGACGACCGGCAGAACCGCGCCCGGCGCCTGGTTGTCGGACAGGCCGTAGGTGAAGACCGGCACCTCCGGGGCGCCGGCGCTGTTGGTGTTGCGCAGGAACCAGTTACTGTCCCGGTCCACCGCCCCCACGGTGTCCGCCCCGCCGACCGGGTTCGGCCGGCCCTGGGTCGGTTCGCCGAACACCGCCAGTCCGCCGACCGCCGACCCGGCGTCGAAGCTCAGGAGGACGTTGCCGGTCGCGATGTCGAACTTGAACACCGACTGGTTCGATGCGCTCCAGAACGACGTGCCGTCCGGGTCGAGGTTGAGGGCGAACCAGTTGTCCTGGCCAGCCGCGTCGTACTGCCGGACGACCGCCCCGGCGGCGTTGAGCCGGACGATCGTTTGCGCGTTCGCCACCATCACCCCGCCGTCCGGGAGCAGGCGCAGGGCGAAGGCGGCCCGGCCGGGCAGGTTGGTCGCGAAGTCCGGGAGTTGGGTGTTCGCGCTCACGTCGAACCGCTTCACGGTCCGCCCCTCGGACGTGTAGAACAGGGTGCGCTGGTCGGCGGCCAGGTCGATGAAGTCCGAGCCGCGATCCTCCGTCGCAACGTTGAACTGCCCCAGCAACGCCCCGGTTGTGTCGAACCGCCGCACGTCCGCGTCCCCGTCCGCGTGCCCCACGTACAGGGTGTTGGCCGCGTCGAAGACGACCGACTCGGGGTGGGTGCCCACGTTGGTCCCGCCGAACGGCCCGAGGAACGCGCCGGTGTTGTCGAAGCGGGTGATCCGGCTGGCGGTGAAGCTCGTCACGTACAGCCGACCGGATGCGTCGAACCCCATCCCGGTGGTCTCGCCCCCGAACGTGGTACTCAACGTAGCGACCGGACTCGCGTCGGGGCGGCGCCACTGCACCTCCCCGGTCGCCACGCCGACGAACACGTCGCCCCGGGCGAAGTTGGCCGGAACCCACCGATCCTCCAGCGGCTCAAGGAGCGGGCGAAAGGAACGGAGCCGGTTGGAACCCTTTCGGGAGGGAACTGATCTGCGCATGGTAGGGCGGGACATGAACAATCCTCCGATGGAATCGTTCGCAACCAGATTTTGCCGAAACTTTCCAAATTGCCTACTTTCCGCCAGGTGGCTGTAATGTAACCTGACCAGTCAGCGGTTGTCCAACCTTTTCCCGCCGCCAACAAAGGAACGGCTGGGAGGGCCGTTTCAGTCTTGCGGCGGCAACACGTCCGGGCGCACCTGATACCCGTCCGCGAGAGCGTTGGTCGAGTTAAACAGGCCGACGATGGCCAGCACCTCGCCGAGCGCCTCGACCCCCATCCCGAGTTTGCGCAGCGCCGCCGTGTGCGAGTTGACGCAGTACGCACAGCCGTTCGTCGCCGACACCGCCAGGGCGATGATCTCGCGCGTGACCGGATCGAGCGGCGACATGCGGCCGGCCGCTTCCGGGTGCATCAGCGCCTTCAGGCGCGTCCAGACGAGTTCGAGGTGGTCGGGGTTGGTCGCCAGCACGCGCCAGAAGTTCGGGACCGCGTCCAGGTTCTTCGTGCGCTTGATGTCCGCGAAAAGGTCGGCAACCTTGCCCCTCGCGTCCCGTTCCGTGACCGGGGTGACCGTGGCGATGCGTTCGTCCGGCATGACAGGAACCTCCAGGTGGCAAACGATCCAGGGCGGGCGTCTGAGCTATTGTACCGATTGCAGGGAAATTACGGCTTCGTCCGACGCTGCGCTCATCTCCGGCGGGGCGGCACCGGACCTGGCAGTTCCAGCGGGTTGACACTCAAGCAGGTAAGCCTATACTTTATCCAATCCCCCCAGCTTGTTGTCGGCACCCAGCCGGCCTGGCAACTCTGGGTTTATGTCCCACCCACACGTGCATGATCCACGTCTCCTCATAACCCCGAGATTGACCACCTTGCTGAAACTCCCGTGGGGAGCCTCCTGATGTATCGCGCCTTGACGATCCTGTTTCGCCGTGACCCGTCTCGCGATCGCGAGCACGGCCGGATCCGCTTTGAGGGCTACCGCATCTTCTGGCCCGACGGCAACCCGATCGACGTCGGGCTCGATGCCCTGTGCCTGCACGGCCCGCGGTTGCTGGGACTGGGACGGCACCTGGCCGGCCGGGTCGAGCGACTGCTCGAGCTGGTCTGCTTCCCCCTCCGCGGGCGGGAGGACGAGTTGACCCGACTACCCGGGGGCCGGGTGCGCCGGTTCTACCTGGAGCGCTGCGGGCGGGTGGGCCGGCTCCACTTCCTGGACGGGACGCCAACCGAAACCGTCTTCGAGGAGGGTCGGGATGACCCGCGCGTCCTGGGCTGGATCGGCCTGCCCGACGTGCCCCACGGCGGGCGCCTGTGGCTCGATATCGCGGCCCGCCCGGCGAACCTGGAACTGGGGGCGCATGGCGAGGCGGCCGCTGCCGGTGTGTGTGGGTGACAGCCGGTCGTCACGGCCGGCCGGTTGGGTGCCCGAACGGTATCCAGCGGCCGCCCTCCACCGATGAGGCAACGCACCGGGCGACGAAGTTGACGCCATCGATGCCGTCATACACGTTCGGGTAGAGGGTGTCGTGCCCGCCGATCCGCTCCCCGGATGCGCGGGCGGCCATGTCGTCGTAGGCCGCGATGTAGACGTTCGCGAACGCCTCGAAAAAGCCCTCGGGCAGCCCGCCCAGCACTCGACTGGAGGCCCTGGCGGTCGCGGCCGGCGCGGCGGGATTGCGCGTGTACAGGCGGTGCGGCCGACCATTCGCCCGGACCCACAGCCGATTCGGCTCCTCCTGGTGCCACTCCAGCGCGCCTCTGGTTCCGTCCACCTCGATCCACAGGCCGTTCTCCCGCCCGTGCGAGATGCGCGAGGCGGTGATCGTCCCGAGCGCCCCGTTCGCGTGCCGCACCAGCGCGATCCCGTAATCATCCAGGCGCCCTGCCGGTTCAAAGATCCGCAGCGTGCAGGCAACCTTGACGGGCCGCAGGCCGGTGACGAACCGGGCCAGGTTGTAGGCGTGGATGCCGATGTCGCCGAAACAGCCGGACGGGCCGGCCGTCGCCGGGTCGGTCTTCCACGCGAACCGGCGCTGCTGCTCCGGCGTCCGCTGCCGCCGCAGGGAACCCTGCAGGTAGCAGGTGCGGACGGCGTTGATCTCGCCCAACTCACCGCCCCGGACCAGGTCGCGCGCCTGGCGGACGAGCGGGTAGCCGGTGTAGTTGTGCGTCACTGCGAACACGACGCCGGTCCGCTCGACCACCTGCGCCAGGTTCTCCGCCTGCCCCAGGTCGAGTGTCATGGGCTTGTTGCACATCACGTTGAACCCTGCGTCGGCGGCCACCCGGGCGATCTCGTAGTGGGTGTGGTTCGGGGTCGCGATGGTGACGAAGTCGATGCGCTCGCCTGCGGGCAGCCGCGCTTCCATCTCCAGCAGATCCCGGGCGGAGGCGTAGGCACGTTCCGGCGGCAAATCGAAGTCCGGGGCGAGCGCCCTGGCGCGTTCGGGGTCGGACGACAGGGCGCCGGCGACGAGGGCGGCGCGGTTGTCGAGGATGGCGGCTCGGACGTGGACGCGGCCGATGAAGCCCTGGCCGCCGCCGATCAGGCCCATGCGGAGCTTGCGGTTCAGCGGAGCGTTGATCGGCACGGCTGATTCTCCCGGGCGGGCGGCAGTGGAACTCCTCCCTCGTGTTGTAGCCCTGCGGGGCGTCGTCGGGTCGTGCCCGTCGGTCCGGAACCTGGTAAAGTGAGGCGGGGGGCTGCGGGCCGTCCGCGCCCCGGTGTGCCGGAAGGAGGTGTGTATGGGAGTCGTCGTCAGCCTACCGCTGTTCGGGCCGCCCGGTCGGGAACTCGAAGAGGGCACCCTCCTCCAGAGCCGGCAACTGCGCGACCTCGGCGCCGAACTGCAGGCCCGCCTCGTCAAGGCGGCCGATGCACTGGACAGGCTGAGGGCCGACGGATGGTCGGCGCGCGTGGCGATGTACGACGCCCTGCTCGCCGCGCCGGGCGTCGAGACGAAGGACGAGGCGGTCCGGCGTCTGACCGCCCTGGGCATCGATCCGGAAGAATTGCTGATCATCGAGGAGGTTGAGGACGAGGAGGATCTCGGGCACTCCTGACCCGTTTGCCCTGATGCACGGTCCGCGAGCGGCGGTCTGCTTTCCCCCTTTCCCACCGGGGGCGAGGTTCTCATTTCCTTGCATCTTTCCCTACTGAGCTTGACCCGGAACGCCTGTTTAGTGATGCTGCTCATCTAACCTTTCCACGGTGCGTGCGCCCTCCCGGCCGGCGCGACGCCACGGATGGTTCCTGATACTCGATCCGGGAGTGGCTGTCTGCTTTCCCCCCCTCTCCTCTTGCAGAAAAGGGGGAAAGACAAACCGGACAGACTCACCCGAACCGTGTCTCGGGAGCAGCGACAGACCGCTCGGTATCTGAAAGGAGTGATGGAGATGAAGCAGAATGGTAACGGCAACGGCAGCGTGAAGAAGATCCCGGACGGTTTCCACACCGTCACCCCGCACCTGGTCATCCGGGGCGCGGCGAAGGCGATCGACTTCTACAAGAAGGCGTTCGGAGCCCAGGAGATCATGTGCATGTCCGGGCCGGACGGGAAAACGGTGATGCACGGCGAGATCAAGATCGGCAACTCGATCGTGTTCCTGGCGGAAGAGTTCCCGAACATGGGCTGCGCCTCACCGCAGGCGCTGGGCAACTCGCCGGTGACGCTCTGCCTGTACGTCGAGGACTGCGACACCGTGTTCAACCAGGCGGTGGCGGCCGGCGCCCAGGTGCGCATGCCGCTCAGCGACATGTTCTGGGGCGACCGCTACGGCCAGGTGATCGACCCATTCGGCCACATCTGGTCCATTGCGACGCACAGGGAGGACGTGAGCCCGGCCGAGTTGCGGAAGCGGGCCGAGGCGCTGTTCGCGGCCGGCGGGCAGTGCGCCGACGAGCCCGCACACGCCTGATGACCTCGCGCGCGGGCGGGGCACCCTGCCCCGTCCGCGGTCCCACAATCCCGTGATACGACCGAGGGTCGCCGTCTCTCTGCACCGCGCCGGGGTAATATGCCTCGTTCGCTCAAGCGCAAGATTCAACTCACCCGACGCTCGAAGTGTTGCGTGTTGAAGTACACTTCCTGATTCCCGTCCTGGCCAGGGCACAGGAACAGCGTCAGCCGGCGAGCGGCCTCCTCGGCCTCCTCCCGACTCGCGAACGTGGTCGGCTGGTAGGGTCGGCCCGGGGCTCGCCGGCAAGCAATCCAGTCCCACTCGCCGGCACGCGCAATCACCCAGAAGCCGCCAGCATCCGCACGGGCCACCGCCCGAACGGGACTGGCGCCGCCCACCACCTGCTCCAGGGCGCTCCGCACACGCCGCGCCACCCCCGCCGCCTCCTCGCGCTCGAACGGATGAAACGCACCACCGCCGTCCCCGGACGCGAGCGGGAGGAGATCCCACTCGACCGCACGAGGACGCAGGATCACGAACGTCCGCAGGCCGGGCGGCACGAGGATGCCCAGGGCGGTGGGGCCGGCCTGGCTGTCCTCGACGCGGCGGAAGGGTGGCATCGGCGGCTCTCCTGGGCAATGACGGGGAAATCGTTGCCATTGTAACGAACCTCACCGGAACAGCCGAGCCGGCCTCTCCGACAGCCGTCCGCGTCCGGAAGCAATGCGCCGGACACTTCCACCTGGACCATACATCCGGCAGAGTCTCACGGGGCAGCGTGCCGCCGGTTTCTGCCCGTCGCCTGGCCCGATCCATTCCCGCCGGTTCGGTATAAGATAGCTCACCACGAATCACCCCGCTCGGAACTCGTCGGGTCCAGTCCCCGGCCGCCGAGCACCGCACCGCCGTCGCCGGAGAACCGCATGCCTCGTAAACTCCGTTCGTTCGTCGTGCTCGTCGTTGCCTTTGGGGCGCTGGTCGCGGCCGCGGCGTCCCGCCAGGGCGGCCGTCCCGAACCCGCCCCCGCGACCGGCCGCCTCCCGGTCCTCGGCGACGGGTCGCCGCGATTCTGGAAGGGGAACCTGCACACGCACTCGCTGTGGAGCGACGGCGACGACTTCCCCGAGATGATCGCCGACTGGTATCGGCGCCACGGCTACCACTTCCTGGCGATGACCGATCACAACGTCATGGCCGAGGGCGAGCGCTGGCTGAACGTCGCCGGGAAGAATTCACGCGCCGCCGCGCTGAAGAACTACCTGGCCCGATTCGGCTCCGCCTGGGTGGAGCAGCGTGTCGAGAAGGGGAAGGATCAGGTACGCCTCAAGCCGCTGGCCGAGTACCGCAGCCTGCTGGAGGAACCGGGGAAGTTCCTCATGGTCCCGGGTGAGGAGATCACTACCCGGTTCGTCAAGGCGCCCGTCCACGTCAACGCCATCAACCTGCGCAACGCGATCCAGCCCACCCCGGGGGACAGCGTGGCCGAGACAGTCCGGGCGAACTACCGGGCCGTTGCCGATCAGCGCAAGGAGACCGGCCGGCCGATGCTCGCCTTCCTCAACCACCCGAACTTCGGCTGGGGGGTCAAGGCCGAGGACATCGCCCTGGCCCAGGAGGTGCGCTTCTTCGAGGTCCACAACGGCCACCCGGGGGTGCGCAACTACGGCGACGAGACGCACGCGAGTTGCGAGCGGATCTGGGACATCGTGCTGGCCCAGCGCCTGGGCCAGCATAAACTGCCGGTGATTTACGGGCTGGGGACCGACGACGCCCACCGCTACCACGAGTGGGGGCCGGGAAAGGTCAACCCGGGCCGGTCCTGGATCATGGTGCGGGCACCGTATCTCAGCGCCGAGGCGATCGTCCGGGCGATCGAGGCCGGTGACTTCTACACCTCTACCGGCGTGACCCTGCGTGACGTCCGCCGCGCCGGCGACCAGTTGACGGTGAGCATCCGGGCCGAGCCCGGGGTGAAGTACCGGACCCAGTTCGTCGCCACAGCGCGCACCGCTTCGCTCAGGTCGGAGCCGCGCCTGGACGCCAAGGGCAAACCGCTCAACGTGACGCGCGTCTACAGCCCAGAGGTCGGCAAGGTAGTGGCGGAGGTGGAAGGTCCGGAGGCGACCTACCGGCTAACCGGGAAGGAACTGTACGTCCGGGCGAAGGTACTCTCGACCCGGCCCCATCCGAACCCGTACCAGAAGGGCGACATGGAGGTCGCCTGGACGCAGCCCGTGGTGCCGTGACGGCCGGCCACCCGCGCAGGCAAGGAGCTGTTTCCAAACGCTGCAGGAGGAGGCTCCGGCCCCCGAGCTTGTCGGAAAAATCTGGGGCCGGAGCCTCCTCCTGCGGCGTTTGGAAACGGTCTCTGAGCCGGGCCGGGCAGGTCGCAAGCGGCAGGGAACCAGCCCAGGCGATTCCACCTGGCCGGGATCGGCGCGGGCACTTCATCGCGTTCTCATTTACGAGACATCCCCCACCGCGCGGGGTTGATAGGCTCAGGAGGAGCCGCCCCTCCCGCGCGGCACATTTGCCCGCGCCGGCAACTCGCAGTAGGCTGTTATCGACTCTTCCATTGGGACTGCGTGCAACCCGTCAAGGCGGTACGCAGACGCTCGCCCCTCTACTCGCCGTCCTCCCACGAGCCACGGCAACGACCGGAGTCCTCTCAATGCACGCGCATCCGCTGACCGCCCGCACGGCCCGCATGCTCGTCAACCTCCTGGGCCTGCTGGCAATCGCTGGCCTGCTCGAAGCCCAGTCAACGAAAACCGCCGCCCCTGATCCGGGCCGACCCCGCGCGAAGCCGGAGGCTCCGCTCCCCATCGGCATCGTCACGGCCGAGATGTGGCGCAAGGCGCCGGCCACCCTGCTGGAGCCCGGCGAGATTGATCGCCTGATTTCGCAGGAGTTGCGGAAGGCGAACGTCAAGCCGGCCGCCCGCACCACCGACGAGCAGTTCCTCCGCCGGGTGTACCTCGACCTGACCGGCAGCCTGCCGACGCCCGCCGATGTCGTGGCGTTCCTCAGGGACACGAGCAAGGACAGGCGTGCGAAGGTCATCGACCGGCTGCTCGACAGCGACGCCTATTCGCGCCACTGGGCTCGGTACTGGCGCGACGTGATCGCGTCGCGTGTCACCGACCAGTTCGCACGGATTACCACCCGGCACTTCGAGAAGTGGCTGGTGGAGCAACTCAAGGAAAACCGCAGCTGGGGGGCGATCGCGCGCGACCTGCTGACCGCCACCGGCGAGATGCGCTTCGCCGAGCCGGACAAGAACGGTGCAGCGTACTTCCTGCTGTCACGCCGCGGGGCCGATGCCGTCACCGAGCGGGCGGCGGAGACGTCGCGCGTGTTCCTCGGGATTCAGATCCAGTGCGCCCAGTGCCACGACCACCCGAGCGACGTCTGGAAGCGAATCCAGTTCCACGAATTCGCCGCCTACTTCGGCCGCCTGCGCGAGCGGCCCCTCTTCGAGGAGAAACGCATCGTCGGGTTCACGATGGTGTCGATGCCGTTCGGCGAGTACCAGATGCCGGGCAAGGACGACCCGAAGGCGAAGTCCGTCGTCCGGCCGCGCTTCCCGATTGAACTGGCGAGCCTCCCGGCTGCGGCCGCCCGCGCCAAGGACAGCCCGACGCCCGTCCCGTCCCGGCCTTTCGGCGGGAAATTCGGCAAGAAATTCGGCGGGAAGTTCGGTGGGAAGTTCGGTGGGGGCGAGCCGGACGAGCGCCGCCGCGCGACGCTGGCGGACTCGATCGTCAGCAAGGACAACCCGTGGTTCGCCGGCGCGTTCGTCAACCGGATATGGGGCGAGCTGATGGGCCAGCCGTTCTACCTGCCGGTGGACGACCTGGGGCCGCGGAAGGAGGCCGTCTTCCCGTCGGTGATCGCGCGCGTCGCCGGCGCGTTCCGCGGGTCGAACTACGACATCAAGGCGCTGCTCCGGGCGCTGATGAACAGCGAGACGTACCAGCGCCAGATTCGGCCCGGCGAGTCGGCCGAGGAGCACCTGCTATTCGCGTCGATCTACCCGACCCGGCTGCGCGCCGACGCGCTGTGGCAGTCCCTCACCGGCGCGCTCGGCCCGATGGGCGGGCCGGGGTTCGGGCGGCGCCCAGGCGGGGGCGGACCGAAGTTCGGCCGCTTCCTCGGCTTCGAGTTCCAGTTCAAGCAGGAATTCGCGTTCGACCCCTCGACCCGACCGGAGGAGGTGGAGAGCAGCATCGCCCAGGCGCTGCTGCTGATGAATAATCCGCAGATCCACCAGAAGATCCGGGCAACCGGAACGAACATGCTCGGCCGGGTGCTCTCGACCTACACCGATGATGGCGAGGCGCTGCGGGCCGTCTACCTGCGGACGCTCGCCCGGCGCCCAACCGACCGCGAACTCGCCCGCTGCCGCCAGCACATCCAGACCGCGGGCAGCCGGGCCGAGGCGTTCGAGGACATCCTCTGGGCGCTGATCAATTCCACGGAGTTCCAGACCAGGCGGTGACACCTGACGGCGGCCCCACCGACCCCGGGTCCGTCCGGCAGCGGCGGGCAGGCTCGGGAGCCGTGGGCTTTGGGGGATTACTCATGGCACTTCAGTCTGTGACGTGTGTGAAGACGAACCGTGACGGTGTGGTCAGCCGGCGCAGCTTCCTCCGCTCCGTGGCGGCCGGCGCCGCCGGGGCGAGCGTGCTGGGGTGGCGCGACGCGGTCGCCCTTCAGGCCGACGAACTGCGCCGCCAGGGGCGCGCGTGCGTCCTGATGTTCCTGCGCGGCGGGCCGAGCCAGTTCGAGACGTTCGACCCCAAACCAGGGACGACGAACGGCGGACCGACCGAGGCGATCCAGACGGCCATCGCTGGCGTCCGTATCGCCGATAGCTGGCCGAACACCGCCCGAGCGCTGAATGACATCGCCCTGATCCGGTCGATGAACAACCGCGAGGGCGAGCACCAGCGGGCCACGTACCTGATGCACACCGGGTATCTGCCGCTGGCGGCCCTGCGCTACCCGACCCTCGGCTCAATCGCCGCGCGCGAGATCGGCCCGCGCGACTTCGACCTGCCCCACTTCGTGACGATCGGCGGCCGTGCGGCCGGCATCGGGTCCGGGTTCCTCGGCATGGCGTACGCGCCGTTCCTGGTCGGGAACCCGAACCAGATGCCGGCCAACTCGCAGCTGCCCGGCGGCGTCGCGGACCAGCGGTTCGGGCGCCGGCTCGACCTGATGCGCGACCTGGAGCAGGACTTCGCGGAGGCCGGCGGGCGGCCGCGCGTCGAGGAGCACGGCGCCATCTACACCGGCGCCGCCCGGCTGGTCCGCAGTCCCCGGCTGCGGGCGTTCGACATCTCCCAGGAGCGCGATGCGATGCGCGAGCGCTACGGCCGCAGCCCGTTTGGCCAGGGGTGTCTGCTGGCCCGCCGGCTGATCGAGGCCGGCGTGACGTTCGTCGAGATCGAGTCGAACGGCTGGGACACGCACCAGGACAACTTCGAGCGGACCAGGACGTTGAGCGGGCCGGTGGACCGGGGGTTTGCGGCCCTGGTGACCGACCTGAAGGAACGTGGACTGTTGGAGCGGACGCTGGTGGTGGTGCTGGGCGAGTTCGGCCGGACGCCGCGCATCAACGGCAACAATGGCCGCGATCACTACCCGCGGGCGTTCAGCCTCGCCCTGGCTGGCGGCGGGGTGCGCGGCGGGCGCGTCATCGGCGCGACGAGCGGCAGCGGCAGCGACGTGACGCAGCGGCCGGTCGGCGTGGCGGATCTGTTCTGCACGTTCTGCCAGTCGCTGGGCATCAACCCACGGCGCGAGAACATCACGTCGATCGGCCGGCCGATCCGCATCGTGGACGGCGGCAACCCGGTCCGCGAGCTGTTCGCGTAGATCGCCCGAAAGACTGCTCCCGCAGCGGGCGTTCCTGCCCGCCGCGGCCCCCATCTGCTGGCCCACTTCACCAGAAGGGTTGCTTTACAAAGCCCACGGGTGGCGCCCCGTGAGTCGAGCGCCGGGGACTTGGCCCACGGGGCGCCACCCGTGGGCTTTCCCAAAACCCTCTGCACACCAGGCCCCTTGGCCCTTCATTGCGTCGGCCCCCGGCCCTGAGGCGCAGGGGCAGGAGGCGTGGCGACGTCTGGTACAATGTCCGGAGAGCGCTTACCGGCGTTACCTGCTCTGCGAATGCCTGCATGCCCCACGAAGGGCGGATCCCTGCGAGAAGTTGGACTTGACCTGGGGACGTGAAGCCCGGGAGACGTGATGGCGAAGAAGAAGAAGGTTCGCGTCGAGCTGCGCAAGAACCGGCAGAAGCCGCCGCGCGAGGGCGACCTGACGCGCCAGTTTCAGCAGGACGGCCTCAGCGAGGACGCCATCAAAGGGGAGCGCGTTCGCGCCAAGGGCGACCTGTCGCGCCGCCGCACCATCATCACCCACGAACCGCAAACCGCCGACGGAACCGGCCCGGAGTCCGCCGAGATGCCGGCCGTGGACGTCAGTGCCTGCGTCCCCGGGCGCGTGGTCCGGGTGCATAAAGAGAGCCTCGTCGAGACGGACGACGGCCGGCGATTTCGCTGCGCCGTGCGCCGGTTGCTGAAGACGCTCGCCACCGACGAGCGCAACATCGTCGCCACCGGGGATCGGGTCTGGATCCTTCCCGCGGGTGCCGACGTGGGGGTGATCGAGCGCATCGAGCCGCGGCACGGTCTGCTGACGCGCGCCTCGAAGAACCGCGAGCACGTCCTCGTTGCGAACGTCGATCAGGTTGTCATCGTCGTGTCGCTGGTCGAGCCGGATCTCAAGGCGCACCTGATCGACCGCTACCTCGCCAGCGCCGCGCAGGGCGGGATTGCGCCGATCATCTGCCTGAACAAGGCCGACCGGATCGAGCCCGCTGCCTACCAGTGGCTGGTCGGGTTCTACAACCAACTCGGCGTCCCGGCCCTGCTGACCAGCGCACGCAGCGGGGTCGGCATCGAGCGTCTGCGCCGCCTCCTGCGCGACCGCCAGACCGTGTTCGCCGGGCAGAGCGGAGTCGGCAAGTCGTCGCTGCTGAACGCGCTGCAGCCCGGGCTCGAGTTGCGGGTGCGGGAGGTCAGCGATGTGAATCAGAAAGGCAAGCACACAACGACCACCGCCGAGCTGATCCGCCTGGACCTCGGCGGCTGGGTGGTGGACACCCCGGGCATCCGCCAGTTCGGGCTGTGGGACATCCTGCCCGAGGAGGTCGAAGGGTTCTTCGCCGAGTTCCGGCCGTTCGTGTCGCTGTGCGCCTTCCCCGACTGCACCCACACCCACGAGGACCGCTGCGCCGTCAAGGACGCCGTCGCCCGCCGCCTCATCGCCGACCGGCGCTACACCAGCTACCTCGGCCTCTTCGCGGGCGAGGCGGCGGAGTAGGTCGTCCGGCCCGACCTGCCGCCGTGGCGGGCCGGGGCGGACGCGGGTATGATACGCTGATGCTGCGTTTCACCTTCAAAGATCTGCTGCTCCTCATCATTATCGTGGCGGCGGCGGGCGGTGTCCGGGTCGGTTATCTGACCCTGTGCATGGACGACGTGACAGGCTCCGCGCCGCTGCGCGTGCAGGACGTTCCCGACAGCCCCGCCCGGACCGTCGAACTGTCGGTGCCGCCGGCCTACGCCCAGTTGCCCGCGCTGGCCCACAACATCAAGGAGCACCAGTGGGGCGGTTCGCTGGCCCCGCTCGCCGACGTCGAGGAGCGCACCGCCCACGCGGCCCCCGGTTATCCCTGGCTCGTCGGCCGGCTGGCGCGACTGCTGGACGATCCCGCCACGACCCTCGCCGTGATCCGCTGGAGCCAGGTCGGCCTCGGCTCGCTGACCGCCGGGCTGTACTTCCTCTTCGCGCGTCGCGCCTTTCGCAGCGCCGCGGTTGGGTTCCTGGCCGGCCTGCTCTGCACCGTCCACCCCTTCTGGGTGATCAGTACGGCGGAGCTGGCGGACGGCGTGCTGGCCTCGTTCCTCCTGGCGGCGAGCCTGTTCTTCGGCGCCCGGGGGGCGGAGGAGGGCGACGCGACGAGCAGCCTCCTTTACGGGCTCGCGCTGGCGGGCCTGGCGCTGACCCGGGCGGCGCTGCTGCCGTTCGGCCTCGTCGGGTGTCTGTGGTTTCTCTGGCGCTGTCGCGAGGTGCCGCGGGGCTGGCTGTGTGCGCTGCTGGCGTTCCTGGGGCTGGCCAACGGACTGACGCCGTGGACAGCCCGCAACTGGCAGGTGTTCCACGACCTCGTGCCGGTCGCCGACTCCCTGTACCTGCACCTCTGGGTCGGCGTCAACTCGGCCGCGACCGGCGGCCCGCAGGACGAGATCACCCTGCGCTCTACCCTGCCGCCGGCCCGGCGCAAGCAGTTGCTGGAGGAGTCGAACCAGGCCCGGCGCTACGGGATGCTCGCCCACGACGTGAAGGAGCAACTCGTCGCCAATCCGGCCGGGATCCTGCACCGGCGCCTCCTCGCGGGACAGGCCTTCGTCTTCGGAGCGTCCTGGTTCACCGACGGCACCCTCGCCCGCGCGCCCGCCCCCGAGAGCCTGCCGCCGACAGTTGCCCAGGCGTACCCCGCGGCACTGGAGGGAACCTTGCTCGGAATGCTCGTGTTCGGGCTGATCGGCTGGCGGTGGAGCTACGGGTGGCGGCGCGAGTCAATGCCCGCATCGCTGGCCGTTTTCTGGATCCCGCTGCCGTACCTGCTCAGCCACGCCGAGATGCTGTCCGGTCCGCGCCTGCCACTGGACGGCGTCCTGCTGTGCTACAGCGCCTTCGCCCTGCTGTGCCTCGTCCCTGGCCTGGGCAGGAGGCTGCGCCGCGGGTCGCTGGCGGGGCACGGGGGCTGAGGGCCTGCGAAAACCTCTCCCCCGCCCCCCCTCCCCTGCGAGAGGAGGGGGCCGGGGGAGAGGTTTTCGCGGCCACGCACGAACATGACGCAACCGAATCCACTCGACCTGTTTCTGCCGCCGGTGCGGGCGTGGTTCCGCGCCGCCCTCGGCGAGCCCACGCCGGCCCAGCGTCAGGGTTGGCCGGCCATCGCCGCCGGGCAGAACACGCTGATTCTGGCACCGACCGGGTCGGGCAAGACGCTGGCGGCCTTCCTCGCCTGCCTTGACGGGTTGTGGCGGCAGGAGCCGCTGCCGCGCGGCGTGCGGGTGCTCTACGTCTCCCCGCTCAAGGCGCTCAACAACGACATCTACCGCAACCTGCAGGTTCCGCTTGAGGGTGTTGCCGAGACGGCGCGGCGCCTGGGGCAGCGCCTGCCGACCATCGAGGCTGCGGTCCGTACCGGCGACACGCCTCCGGCCGAGCGGCAGCGCCTGCTGCGCCGCCCGCCGCACGTTTTGATTACCACGCCCGAGTCGCTGCACCTGCTCCTGACTGGCCGCGCTCGCGAGACGCTGCGGACCGTCACCCACTGCATCGTCGATGAGATCCACGCCCTGTGCCCGAACAAGCGCGGCGTGTTCCTGGCGCTGCTGCTGGAGCGCCTTGCCGAACTGACGCCGCGCGGCTTCGTGCGCATCGGCCTGTCGGCAACGCAGCGGCCGCTGGAGGAGGTGGCCCGCTACCTGGGCGGACTGGACCGCGCCGCCGACGGCACGTACATCCCGCGCCCCGTGACGGTGGTTGACGCCGGCCTGCGCAAGGAGCTGGACCTGCAGGTTGTCAGCCCGGTCGAGCACTTCGGGCCGCTGGCGGAGCGCTCGGTCTGGCCGTCGATCTACCGACTGCTCGGCGAGCTGATCGGCACGCACCGCTCGACCATCGTCTTCGCGAACAACCGGCGTGCGGTAGAGCGCATCACGGCCCAGCTGAACGAATCCGTGGCCAGGGGCCAGGGGACAGGGGACAGTGCAGAAGGGCACGGCCCACCGTCCACGACCCTGGCCCGCGCTCACCACGGCAGCGTCGCCCTGGAGGTGCGGCAGCAGACCGAGGAGGCGCTCAAGGCAGGCCGGCTGCCGGCGGTGGTCGCGACGGCATCGTTGGAGATGGGCATCGACATGGGGGCAGTCGATCTGGTCTGTCAGGTCGAATCGCCCGGCAACGTGGCGCGCGGGCTGCAGCGCGTCGGCCGGGCGGGGCACCTCGTCGGCCAGCGGAGCAAGGGCCGCCTGATCCCGAAGACGGCGGGCGACCTGCTCGAACAGGCGGTACTCGCCCGCGAGATGACGGCCGGCCGGGTTGAGGAAATTCGCATCCCGATCAACTGTCTCGACGTCCTCGCGCAGCAGGTCGTGGCGATGACCGCCGTCGAGGCCCGGGACGTGCCGGCCCTCTACGTTCTGGTCCGCCGCGCCTACCCGTACCGCGACCTGTCGCCGCAGGCGTTCGAGACGGTCCTGGAGGTGGTGAGCGGACGCTATCGGTTCCAACCAGAGGAACCCGCCGAAGTTGCCACTGGCGGCCTGGCGTCTCCTCTCGCCAGGCCGCCAGCGGCAGGGACGCTGCAGGCGCTGCAGCCGCGCGTCAGCTGGGACCGCGTTCACAATCGGCTGCTGCCCCTGCCCGGCAGCCAGCACATGGCCCTCGTCAACGGCGGCACCATCCCCGACACCGGGCAGTACGGGGTCTACGCTCACACCGGCCTGCGCATCGGCGAGCTGGACGAGGAGTTTATCTACGAGCGCCGCGTCGGCGACACGTTCCTGCTCGGCACCAACGCCTGGCGGCTCGAACAGGTCGAGGCAGACCGCGTCATCGTCACGCCCGCCGAGGGGCGGCCGTCGCTGGTGCCGTTCTGGCGCGGCGAGCAGACCGGCCGCAGTTACGACCTGGGATTGGCCCTCGGCCGCTTCCTGCGCGAACTCGGCGAGCGGCTCGATGATCCCGCGTGTCGGGCGTGGCTCGAACGCGAGTACCACCTCGACCCCAACGGGGCACGCAACCTCATCTACCACGTCCGCCGGCAGCAGGCCCGTTGCGCACGCCTGCCGGACGACCGCACCCTCTGGATCGAAGCGTCGCGCGATCAGCTCGGCGACTGGCAGGTCATCCTGCTTTGTCCGCTCGGCAGCCGGTTGAACCTGGCGCTGCGCCTGGCGGTCGAGAACCGGCTGCGCGCCCGGCTGGGGTACGGCCCGCAGTGCCTGCACCACGACGACGGCATCCTGATTCGCCTCGCCGACACCGACGAGCCGATCCTGGATCTCCTCGATGGCCTGACGCCGGAGAACGTTCGCGGCCTGGTGCTGGAGGAACTGGCCGACAGCCCGCTGTTCGCCCTCCGGTTTCGTCAGAATGCCGCCCGCGCGTTGCTGCTGCCGCGCGGCCAGGCGGGCAAGCGCGCTCCGCTCTGGCTGCAGCGCCTGCGCGGGCGGGATCTGTTGCAGGTGGCCCGTCGCCACCCGGATTTCCCCATCGTCGCCGAGACGTTCCGCGAGTGCCTCCACGATCACCTCGACGTGCAGCGGCTGGAGCAACTCCTCGCCGACGTGCGCGACGGGAAGGTGGAGGTGGTGACGCGCCGCCTGGAGACACCCTCGCCGTTCGCGTCCGGGCTGCTGTTCGCGTTCACCGCTGCGTTCATGTACCAGTACGACCGCACCGACCCTGGGCCAGACCGCGCCGCCCCGCTCGACCGCCAGCTGCTCGACCAGCTCGTCTCGCCGCAGTCGCAGGTACACCTGCTCGACCCGCGCGCCGTCCATCAGGTCGAGCGGCGCCTGCGCGGGATGGGCCGGCCGCCGCGCACCGCCGCCGAGCTGGCCGAGTGGCTGCGCCGCCTGGGCGACCTGTCCCCCAGCGACCTCGAAGGGCCGATGGCTGCCCTGATGCAGGAGCTGGAGGCGGACGGCCGCGCGAAGCGCCTCGACCTGCCGGGCGTCCGGGAGCCGCGGCGCTGGGTGCTGGCGGAGGAGGAGGGGTTGTACCGCCGGGCATTCGGGTTGGGGGGGGATGAGCCGGCGGAGCAGCGCGCGGCTGCGGCCGGAGTGCTGGCCCGCTACCTGACGACACACGCGCTGGTGTCGCTGCGCGACGTCCTCGACCGCTACCCGTTCGAGCCGGGCTGGGCGCGCCGCCAGCTGGAGGAGTGGGCGACGAGCGGCCGCGTTGTGGCGGTGGCGCCCGCCGCCGAGGCCGAGCCGCTGCAGTGGTCCGCCCCGGAGAACCTGGAGCAGGTGCAGCGCGGCAGCCTGGCTCTGCTGCGTCGCGAGGTCATCACCTGTCCGGCCCCGCAGTTCGCCGACTTCCTGCTGCGCTGGCAAGGGCTGCACCCCGAGACGCGCCGCGGCACGGCCGAGGGACTGGCCGACGCGCTCGCCCGGCTGGCGGGATTGCTGGTGCCGGCGGAGCTGTGGGAGCGCTGCGTCCTGCCGGGCCGTGTCCCTGGGTATCAGCCGCGCTGGCTGGACGAGCTGATCGCGTCGGGCGAGTGGGCCTGGGTGTGCCGCGGCGAGGGCGACGCCGGCCCGGGAACACTCGCGTTCCTGCGGCGCGAGCAGTTCGCCGAACTGCCGCTGCCCATCTCTCCCGACGCTCCCGAGCTGGCGGGGGCTCCGGGCCAGGTGCTGGAGTGTCTGCGTGGCCGCGGCGCGCAGTTCGTCACCGACCTGGCCCAGCAGACCGAACTGGCGCCGAGCGTGGTCCGCTCTGCCCTGTGGGATCTCCTGCGCCTGGGGGTAGCGGCCAACGACCGCTACGACGTGATTCGGCGTGGAGAGGAACGCGAGCCGGCCGCCGAGGCGGTGGGGCGGCGCTTCGACGTGCTGCGGGTCGGGCGGATGCGACCGGTCGGGAGGACGCTGCAACGGCCGGAGGGTCGCTGGTCGCTGGTGCCGTGGGGCCGCCCCGACGCGGAGGCGCTCGCCGTCCACCAGGCGGCCCGACTCCTGCAGCGCCACGGCATCGTCGCCCGCGAGTTGGCCCTGCTCGACCCGTGGATGCCGCCCTGGCGCGTCCTCTACGAGGTGTTGAGCCGGATGGAGCTGGCCGGCGAGGTGCGCCGCGGGTACTTCGTGGAGGGGCTGTCGGGCGCCCAGTTCGCCCTGCCCGAGGCGTCCCAGCTGCTGCAGGATCTGGGCGTCCCGAGCAGTGCCGCCGCCCCGATGCTGCTGGTCCACACGCTCGATCCGGCGAACCTCTACGGCGCGGGCGCCCCGTTCGACCTGGCGCTGCTCGACGGCGGAACGCGCGCCCTGCTCCGCCGCGCCGGCAACTGGGTTGTCATCAAGGCGGGCCGGCCGGTGCTGGTGATCGAGCAGCACGGCAAACGCCTGACTGCCCTGGCGGCGGCCCGCGCGGATCTGGCCGCAGCGGTCGCGTGCCTGCCCGCACTCCTCACGTCCGACCAGGGACTCGCGGGAGCGCACCGGCTGACCGTCGCCGAGTGGAACGGGCGGCCGGCGACCGCCACCGACGGGCGCGAGCTGCTGGAGGCCGCCGGCTTCGTGCGCGATTATCAGAGCATGACGCTGTACGCGGCCTGGCGCTGACGGGGAAGGACAAGGATCCGTCGCTGCCGGAACTCTCAGCTACCGCCAAGCAGCTCGTCCACCTTGGCGCCGATGTCGGCGCTGCGCATGAACGTTTCGCCGATGAGCACCGCGCGGACGTTCGCGGTCCGCAGCCGCTCGATGTCCTGGCGCGTCCTGATACCGCTCTCGCTGACCAGGCAGCAGTCCGGCGGCAGCCGTTCCGCGATCTCGAGGGTGTGCTCCAGCCGGGTCGCGAAGGTGCGCAGGTCGCGGTTGTTGACGCCGATCAGCCGGGCTCCGCTGTCGAGGACGCGCGGCAGGTTGTCGGGGTCGTAGAACTCGACCAGCGCCTGCATGCCCAGCTCGCCGGCCTGGCGCAGCAGTCGCGGCAGCTCGTCGCCGGCAAGCACCTCGGCGATCAACAACACGGCGTCGGCCCCGGCGGCGCGCGCTTCCACCAGCTGATAGCGGTCGAGAATGAAGTCCTTGCGCAGCACCGGCAGCTCGACTGCGGCGCGGATCGCCTCCAGGTAGCCGAGGCGGCCCTGGAAGAACGGCTCATCCGTGAGCACGCTGATGGCGGCGGCGCCGTGGGCCGCGTAGGTGCGGGCGATGCCGACCGGGTCGAAGTCGGCCCGGATCACGCCCGCCGACGGCGACGCCTTCTTTACCTCGGCGATGAGCGCCACGCCCGGCGCACGCTCCAGCGCGGCGCGAAAGTCGCGCACCGGCGGGGCGTCGGTGAGGCGAGCCTCCAGGTCCGCCTCGGCGACGGCCACCTTGTACCCTTCCACCTCGCGCCGCTTGGCGGCCACAATCCTGTCGAGAACTGACACGTCGAATCCCCTCCACGTCCGCCGTTCCACGCGCCGCCCGCATTTTTCTACACTAACTTTGGTCGGCGAACAACCGACGCCGCGAATCCGGCCGAATGGTCGGGCCGCCAGGACTCCCCGAAGAGGACGAAGTGGGCGCCGATTTCCAGGCTCTGTGGATCTCCCTGCTGGCGTGGCTCACGCTGGTCGGAGTGGGCGCGGTGCTGGCCGGCGCCCTGTGGTGGCTGCTGCCACGGGAGCGCCGCCGCCTCCTTCCGGAGTCAGAATCCCGGCCTCTCCTGTGGACCGGAATCGACATCTGGATCGCCTTCTTCGCGTTCTACGTCGCCCCGCCGGCCGTTTACCAGCTGCTGCGGCAGACGGGTTTGTTCGCCGCGATTTACGGCACGGACTCGGCGCTGCCGCTCCTGCGCGAGCGCGAGCTGTTCTGGGCGGTCGCGCTCGCGCTGCCGCTGCAGGTGGCGATCATCCTTGGCGAGCTGCACGCGGTCCGCGGGGTGCGGCCGGCCGCGGTCATCCTGGGCGAGCCCGGCGTCACTGCGAATATCGTGGCCGGCTACCTCACCTGGCTCGTCCTGACGCCCGCGGCGCTGGTGGTGTACTGGGTTGTTACGCTGGTGCTGGGCCAGGAACCGCACGTCCTGGAGAAGATCAGCCAGCAAACCCTGTTGCCGGTCGAATATGTCCTGCTCGTCGTCGTGGCGGTGGGCGTCGCGGCGGTGAGTGAGGAACTGGTGTTCCGCGGCCTGCTGCTGCCCTGGCAGGTGGGGCGCGGGCCGGTATCGCACGTCGCCGTCGCCGGCACCGCGCTGTTCGTCGCGCTTCTGTTCGGCTCGCAGGAGGACGGATTCAACCCAGGACCTGTGCTGTTCGTCGCCGCCATGCTGCCGGGGTACGCGCTGCTCCCCTACCTGTGTCGCACTGCCCCGCCCGCGAGTGAAGCCGCCCCGGCTCCCGCTGCTCCGGACGAGGGTAACGGCACCATCCCGGACTCGCCCTCGGACCGGGCACGGGGCGACGAGCCGGGCCAGGCGAGCTGGCTGGCGCGTTACACCCGGCGTGTCGAGGAGCCGCGGGTCAACGCACGGCTGGCGATTTACGGCAACGCCCTGCTGTTCGCGGCGTTTCATTCGAGCGTATGGCCGTCGCCGATCCCACTCTTTCTGCTCGGTCTGGGCCTGGCGTGGCTGGCGTGGCGCACGCGCGGCGTCGTCGCGTCGATGACGACCCACGCCCTGTTCAACGCCACCGCCTGCCTGGTTCTGTTCCTGCGCTAAGAAGTGGTTTCCCAATGCCGTAGGAGGGGGCTCCGGCCCCCGAGCGTGCCTGAACCATCGGGGGCCGGAGCCCTCCTGCAGCGTTTGGAAACAGCTGCTAACCCGCCTGTACCAGCGGCAACGGGGCGACGACCGCGGGCCGCCGGCCTCCCTCCGCCTCGACCTCGACCGCGGTGCCCGGCTCCTGGTGGCCGCGCCGGATGTAGGCGAGCGCGATCGGCTTGCCGAGGCGCGGTGAGTACACCGACGAGGTGACCTGCCCCACTTCCTGCCCGGCGCGGAACACCTTTGCCCCGCGCGCCACGGGGCCGCCCGCCGTCAGCGTCAGCCCGAGCAGCGCCCGGTTGACGTGGCCGCGATCGCGCGCCATGACGACCGGCTCCTGACCCAGATAACACCCCTTGTTGTAGCTGACTGCCTGCGCGGTGCGTCCAACCTCGACGAGGAACCGCTCGGCGTCCAGTTCCGCGCCGTAGGCCGGCACGCCCGCCTCGACGCGCAGGACTTCATACGCCTCCAGTCCGGCGGGCACGGCGCCAGATGCGAGCAGGGCCTGCCACAGTTTCTCCGCCCCTGCCGCGGGACAAACCAGATCGTAACCGGGCAGCCGAAGCAGGTCGTGCCGACGGGCCTGCACGGGACCGACGCCCTCGACCCGGCGCTGCTCGTGCTGTAACTCCGCGAGAGGGGCGACGGGGACGTCCAGGATCCGCGCCAGCACCGCTTCCGCTTCGGGGCCACAGAGGTGGAACTGGGCGAAGGATCGGGTCCGATCGGCGAGTTCGACCGGCTCGCTGATCAGGTGGCGGTCAAGGTGCTGGAACACGGTCGCGCCCGTCCCGGGGCCGGTGTCGAGCCACACCGTCGGCGGCTCCTCCGGCGGCAGCCGAAACGCGAAGACGTGGGCGAGGACGCGCGCCCGGGCGTTGGCGAGGAACGCCTCGCGGCCGGCGCCGACGGGAAGCGCCTTGACGTCCTGGGTGCAGAGGTTGTGCAGGAACAGCAGCGCATCCTTGCCCGTCACCGCGATCTTGCCGTGGTGCGAGCGATCGAAGACGGCGGCCCGGCTGCAGGCGCTGCGGTATTCGCCGGTGGGGTCGCCGAAGTGGCGCGGGAGCAGCCAGCCCGCGTCCTCGGCGAAGGTCGCGCCCTGGGTCGCGGCCGCGTCGTACAGGGGCGTGCGCTCGGGCATGGCCGTCTCCTCTCGGGCCGGCGGGCTCACGGCCGCTCCAGCACCGCAAGCGGTCTGTCGGCGTCGGACAGCAATATGCTCGTACCTTCGCGCAGCAGCCGCTGCACCTGGGATACGTCATCCAGCGGGACCGCAAACAGCTCCTCCACCGTCTCCTCTTCCAGGCCGCTAAGCAGGTAGAGGCGCGCCTGGCGGGCGGCACTGGCCCACTGGTAGGCCGCGTCCGGCTCGGCGGTGTGCTGCTGGCGCAGCAGGGCAAGCGCCTTGTCGGGATCCTCCGCCCGACGCAACAGCGCGGCCGAGTCCCCGAGCACCGGGGTGGCGCCGCTGAGCAGGACAATGCGCCCGTCGCGCTTCACCACGCGCGCCGCACACGCCGCCGCCCGGGCCAGGTCCGCGAAGCGGTGCCGGGACGGGTCGCCGCTCACGCCCGCGACCACCAGGTCGGCCGGCTCGTTCACCGTCACGCGCCAGCGCGCGTCGAGCAGCCGCTGCCCCTCGGCGCTCGTCCCGGCCGGCCCCCCCAGGACGTGAGCCGCCTCACCTCCGGTCCCCTCGATCACCTGCACGAAGAACGGCACTCCGAGCAACCACGTTACCTCGGCCGCCTCGCGCCGCAACGGCCACGAAGTGTCGTCGGGCGCCGCCATCGACAGCCGCCCCCACGCCTCCTCGCGCGTCGCCTCGTCGCTGAGGGCCGGGTAGAGGGCGCCCTCGGCCCCGCCGTACCCCAGCAGCGGTTCGTAACTCCGCCGGGTCAGCACCACGAGCTGGTCCGCGTCCACCGCCGTGCGGTTGAGATAGACGCGCCGCCCCTGCTTCGTCGTGGCGAGGTAACTCAGCCGCTTGCGGTCCGACGGGTCATGCACCTCGACCCGCACCTCGTCGAACTCGTCGGGCAACTCGTCCACCCAGCCGTGGCCCGCGGTGGACGGGGCCGAGAGCAGGGCGATCGCGTCGGGCGAGATTCCGGCTCCGGTCAGATACTCGAGGACCGGCAGCAACAGCCGGGGCAACTGGCCGAGCTGCTCATCGACGACGATGGTGATGAGGTCGTCGGGCGTCAACGCGCGGCGCAGGGGGGGAAAGTCGCGCGGCCCCTCCAGGGCGGCCGTCACGGCGGCGGCCGGGTCGGCCAGCGGCGGGTCCTGGGGCGCGTGGCGGACCGGCACCGGAGAGGCGTCGGCCACTTCGACTTCCAGGCGCTGCAGGCCGTAGGACAGTTCTCTCCGCATGGCGACTCCAAAACACCGAGCCGACCCTCGCGGGGCCGGCTCGGAAGAAGACCTCGTCGGGCGCGGCCGGGTGGCCGCGCGGGCGGGCCGGGGCACCGGCTACTGGTCCAGTCCCTTGCCGGCCCCACTCTTCGCGGCCGGCGGGTCGAAGCGGACCGTGCTATCATAGCGCTCGACCAGCAGCGTCAGGGCCGGGCTGGTCAGCGCCTGGGTGACGATGTCGCCCGGCCGCGGGGTTTTCAGCTTCCAGTGGACGGTCAGCGTGTCTCCGTTCACCTTCAGCCCGGTCAGCTCGACGCTGTACCCGCCGGTCGGCTGGGTGCCGCCGCTGATGATAATCAGCATCTGCTTGTTCCAGTCGATCTTCTCGACCTTCAGCGTCCTGGCGGCGAAGGTGTTCGCCTTGTCGATGTTCCCGCCGAACGTCCCTCCCATCAATCTTATCAGCTCCATCGGGTTGCGCGCGATGGCGTGCCCCTTCCTGAGGGCTTTCAGCCGGCCCGAGGCGCGAGCGAAGACCTTCAGTTCTCGATCCTCCTTACCCTTCTGCTCTCCCGCCCCCTGCTCGGGGGTGAACGACACGGCCAGCGCGCCCGATTTGGCCGGCGGAACGGGCCGCAGCTTCGGGCGCCCGCCCTTCCCCGGCGTCATGACGAACTTCGGCGTGCCGTCCGCGTGCTCGACCAGGGCGACCTGGCCGGGGTGGGTGAACGCCTGGGTGGCGAATCCGCTCGGCGGCGTCACGGTGTAGTTGACGGTGACGGTCTTGTCGCCCGCCGTCACCTTCGTGATCTCGACCTTCCACCCGCCGGTCGGCTTGACGCCCGCGGTCACCACGACGACCATCTGCTTGGCCCAGTCGATTTTGTCCACCTTCAGCGCCCTGGTGAGCGCGGCGAGGGCTTGCTTCTGGACCACCTGCGGGATCGCATCAAGGTTGTTCCACGGCGGGTGGTTGGGCAACTCCTCCGGGCTGCGAACGAGGAACGTGTGTCCCTGGCGCGGTCCGTCGGGCCTGACGCCGGCGCCTCCCCAGTACCCCTTCGCGAGGATCTTCAGCTCCTTGCCGGCCGCTCCCTTTTCACCTCCGGCCTGTGCGCTGACGAGAGCCGGAGCCGCCGCCGGGGCACGCGCCGACTTCGCGCCGGTGCCCTTGCCCTTCTCACCCGCGGCCGGGAGTACCTCCAGCCGCGCGGGCCAGATTTCCCGATGCCGCCGACCCTCGACCTCCATGTCCACCGCCTTGCCCGTCAGTCGAACGCGCTTGCCGACGTATGGCGCGAGCAGTTCCGTCTTGCCGCCGACGTATACCTCGCGGACGTCCTTCTTGC
Organism: Gemmataceae bacterium; assembly: GCA_020847555.1. The sequence goes on along the minus strand of JADLBT010000435.1, from coordinate 29,634 downwards.
CCTTCTCGGCCATCTCCAGCCGGTATGGGTTGAACCGACCAAAGCCGACGATGCCCTTGCCGCGATCCACGCGACGCAGGACGCCGACAAACCCTCGCTCCTCGCCTTTCTGGTCCCTGTACCAGCTCTCGTTGGCGAACAGCTCTTTCTTCTGGGCGGCCTGTCCCTGCCCGGCCTGCGCCCCCGGCAGCCCGGTCAACACGGTCATCACCAGTGTCAGCATGAGCGATCCTCGTGTGGAGATAGGAAATGGTTCGGGCTCTTGCTTGGCGCTTATTCTCGGTCCTCGTGGCATTCCAGGCAACCCCGCGAAGGCACAGGTAGCCCTCTCAGGACCACCGGCCGCGATTGTGGCCGGCGCGCCCCCGCCGTATAATGAGTGCTGAAGGCTCCGGCACGACGCACCCTCACCTCGATCAGCCCCACGCCGGACTGCCCCCACCGGGCCGTACCGTCCGCCTGCCTTCAGCAAGGAGAAACTGCCATGAGCACCGCCGCCGTCACCGGCCGTCACTTCATCGCCGGCAACTGGCAGGCGCCCGACGGACGCGCCTTCGAGAGCCGCAGCCCCGCCCGCACGGACGAGGTCGTCGGCGTCTTCCCGCGCGCCACGCCCGCCGAGGCCGACCAGGCGGTCGCCGCCGCCCGCGCTGCCTACCCGGCCTGGCGACGCACCAGCCGCATTCATCGTGCCGAGCTGTTCGACAACCTCGCCCAGTTCGTCAAACGCGACACCAATGCCCTTGCCGAACTCATGGCCCGCGAGTGCGGCAAGGTCGTCACCGAGTGCCGCGCCGAGGTCATCGAAGGGCTGCACATGATCCAGTACGTCTTCGGCACCGGCCGGATGCCGATTGGCGACGTGCTGGCGTCGGAGATCGCCGACAAGGATGCGTTCATGCGCCGCAAGCCGTGGGGCGTGGTCGCCGTCATCACCCCCTGGAACTTCCCGTTCGCGGTCCCGCTGTGGATGCTCGGCCCGAGCCTGCTGGAGGGCAACACCGCCGTCTTCAAACCGTCCGAGGACACCCCAGCCATCGGCCAGCGGCTCGTCCAGCTGTTCCAGGAGGCCGGGTTCCCTCCGGGCGTGCTCAATCTCGTCCACGGCGACCACGAGGCCGGCGAGGCGTTGGTGCGCAACCGCGACGTCAACGTGGTGCTGTTCACCGGCAGCTGGGACGTTGGCCACCGCATCCAGCAACTCTCCGCCGATCTGCACGACCGCATCGTCGCCGCCGAGATGGGCAGCAAGAGCGCCGTCATCGTCTGCGCGGATGCGAAGCTCGATCTGGCGGTGACGGCCGCCGTCATCAGCGGGTTCAAGACCAGCGGCCAGCGCTGCGTCTCGGCCGGGCGCGTCCTCGTCGCCGAGAAGCTGTTCGATCGCTTCGCGGAGGAGTTCGTCGCCAGGGTGAAGCGGCTGCGCATCGGCAATCCGCTCGACGCCAGCAACTTCACCGGCCCGGTCATCCACAAGGGCGCCGTCGAGAAGGTGCTCGGTTACAACGAGCTGGCGCGGAAGGAAGGCGCCACGGTACTGCTCGACGGCGGACCGATGGCGGGCGGCGAGCACACGCTGGGCTGCTACCTGTCGCCGTTCGTCTACCGCATGGAACACCGGCCAGGCGTGCGCTGCATCCGCGAGGAGGTGTTCGGCCCGCACATTGCGCTGATCCCGTTCCGGACGAACGAGGACGCGGTGCGCATCTACAACGACACCGACTACGGCCTGTCGCTGGCGGTCATCACGGAGAGCTACCGAACGATGCGGCTGTTCCGGGAGGAGTGCGAGTACGGCATGGGGTATGTCAACCTGCCGTGCATCGGGGCGGAGGTTCACCTGCCGTTCGGCGGGGTGAAGAAGAGCGGCAACGGCCACCCGTCGGCGGCCGGCCTCGTCGAGGCAGTCACGCACAAGACGTCGTGGACGGTCAACCACGGCGAGGAGATCCGGATGGCGCAGGGGCTGACGACCGACGTCGCCGGCAGCCCGCCCTGAGGTGACAAGCCCAGGGGTGGCGCCCCGTGGGCGGAGCGGTTCCTCGCCCACGGGGCGCCACCCCTGGGCTTGCGCGAGGGCGAACCATGTGGCTATTCGATGACCGTATCGTCCCGGCGATCCGCACGGAACTTCCCGGGCCGAACGCCCGCGGCCTGCTCGCACGCGACCACCAGTACATGTCGCCGTCGTACACGCGCATCTACCCGCTCGTGTGCGCGCGCGGCAGCGGGGCCGTCATCGAGGACGTGGACGGCAACCTGTTTCTTGACTTCACCGCCGGCATCGCCGTCACCGCCGCTGGCCACTGCCACCCGCATGTGGTCGCGGCCATCCAGGACCAGGCGGCGAAGCTGATCCACATGTCCGGGACCGACTTCTACTACCAGCCGCAGATCGACCTGGCCCAGCGCCTGGCCGAGGTCGCGCCGGGCAACTCGCCGAAGCGCATCTTCTTCACCAACAGCGGGGCCGAGGCGCTGGAGGCGGCCCTCAAGCTCGCCCGCTGGCACACCGGCCGGTCGCGCGCCCTGGCGTTCTTCGGCGCGTTCCACGGCCGCACCTACGGCGCCATGTCGCTGTCCGGCTCGAAGCTCGTCCACCGCCGCGGGTTCTCGCCGCTGGTGCCGGACATCCACCACGTTCCGTTTCCGCGCAGCTGTCGTCACTGCAGCGAGGCCGCCTGCGCCTGCGTGCGGCAGATCGAGGAGACGGTGATGACCCGCATCGCCCCCCCGGAAGAAATCGCCGCCATCTTCGTCGAGCCGATCCAGGGCGAGGGCGGATACCGCGTATCGCCGCCCGGGTTCCTCAAGGCGCTGCGAGCCCTGTGCGACCGCCACGGCATCCTGCTCGTCGCGGACGAGGTGCAGAGCGGGATGGGCCGCACCGGCAAGATGTTCGCGGTCGAGCACTGGGGTGTCGAGCCGGACATCGTCTGCCTGGCCAAGGGGATCGCCAGCGGGATGCCGCTCGGCGCCATCATCGCCCGGGCGCAGGTGATGGACTGGCCGCCGGGCAGCCACGCGAGCACGTTTGGCGGCAACCCGGTCAGCTGTCGGGCATCGCTGGCGACGCTGGAGTTGCTCGAGGCCGGCTACATCGCCAACGCGGCCGAGCGCGGCGAGCAGCTGCGGCGCGGCCTGCTGGCGCTGCAGCCGCACGCGCCCGAACTGGGGGAGGTGCGCGGGCTGGGGCTGATGATGGCAGTGGACCTGGTGAAGGACCGCGAGGGGCCGATTCTCGACGCGGCGCTGCGCGACGAGGTGGTACAGGCGGCGTTCCACAAGGGCCTGTTGCTGCTGGGCTGCGGCGAGGCGGCCATCCGCTTCTGCCCGCCGCTGTGCGTCACTGAGGCTCAGGTGGAGACGGCGCTACGTCTCCTCGCCGAGGTGCTGGCCGCGCGGCGCGCCCTGAAGAAGAAGATGGCGTGAGGAGTGGGGAGTGAGGAGCGAAAGCCCACGGGTGGCGTCCCGTGGGCTTTCGCTCTTCCCTCTGGGGACTACTCCGCGTCTGTCCAAGTCCATACAACGCGGGGACCGGCAGCGCGCTCCGCGCGGGACATGGATCCATGTCCGGCCGCGAGCCCCCCGGAGGTGTACTCCGGGTGCGTTGTCTTCGGACAACCCCCGAGCTGCAGACAAGGGAGGACCGGATGAAGCGATTCTACGGTACCGCGGGCGCGCTCCTCGTCGCCCTGTTCGCCGCCACTCCTGCGTACGCCGGTGGCAAGAAGTACGACTCGCCCAAGGCTGTCTTCGACGCCTTCAAGGAGGCGGCCAAGAAGGAAGACTGGAAGACCGTTTGCGACTGCCTGACCGACGACTCGAGCAAGATGCTGGCCGGCGCCATGGCCGCCGGCAGCCTGTTTATCAAGGGGTTCATCGACGCCTTTGCCGAGAAGGACCAGACCGGCAAGCTCAAGGAAATTGCCAAGGCGATCGACGATCTGCTCAAGAAGCACAGCGTCACGCAGGAAACCCTCGGCGGGCTCGATTTCAAGGAACTGATGCAGAACGCCAAGGCGGATCCCGACAAGATGAAGAAGGAACTGGCGAAGGTCGGCGCCAAGATCAAGAACCCGTGCGGGTTCCTGACGGACTTCGGCGCCGCTGCCAAGAAGCTCCCGGGCAAGCAGGGGTCGCCGCTCGAATCGGCCGCCAACGCCACGCTGAAGGATCTCGACATCAAGGGCGACAAGGCGACGGCGAAGATCGTTACGATGAAGGACGGCAAGGAGAAGGTCGAGCCGATCGAGTTCCGGAAGATCGATGGCGGCTGGAAGATCGAGATCCCGCTGCCCGGCGCCGGAGCCTCGCTCAACACCCCGCGGCCCGCGCTCGCCGACGCCCGGAACACCCGGCCGGTTGCGCTCGCCGAGCGACGAACGCAGTAACGCCTCGTCACAGTTTATTGGCCGCAGCCACAGGTCCGCGGGGCTTTCCTGCGGGCCTGTTGTCCATACCGCTGCACACCTCCCAAGGACTGGCGGACCAAACGCGACGAGCCGGAAGCGTCCGCGCCGGCTCTGTCCAAGCTGCCGTCGCGGACGCTTCCGGCTCGTCGGCGTCAGGGCGTTTGGTCCGCCAGTCCTGAAGCCCGGGGTGCAGTGCAACGGAACCCCGGGCGGTACGGCCGGACGCGCTGCACCCGCCCACAACGCGCTCCAGATCCGTCAGTTCTTTTTCTTCCTGCGCTTCTCCTTCGGCAACTCCGCGAGATCCGGCTCGGACTGGATCAGAATCCCCTGGACGCAGGGGCGGTTGCCGGGGGCGAGGCCGAGATCCTCACCCGCGTCGTCGGGAATCCGGGTGCCCGGGACTTTCGCGTCGCCCGGCTCGGCCTTCTTCGGGGCGGCGGTCTTTGGCTTGCTGAGGAACAGCTTCAGCGTCTGGCCGATCTGAACGTCTTCGAGCCTGGCGAGGTAGCCCGCCTGCTTGGGGTCGCGCAGCTTCTGCAACTCGGCCCTGGTGTACTCCTTCACGTTTCCCTTGTCGTCGTATTCCACCGGCAGCATGACGCGCGTGACGCGGGCGTCCGGGGCCAGGTCGAACTCAAACTCCTTGGCATGCTTGACAACGTTGAATTTGGGTTGGGCGCCGGCCTTGCCGCCCAGCCGCTGCTGCAGTTGCTGGAACCGGATGGTCCACTGCTGCATGCGCCGCTGGCGCTCGATCGGGTTGCGGGCGTGCATGATGTTTTGGTAGTCGCGGGCCAGCTGCTGCTGCTGGCGGAGGAGATTTTGCTGATTCGCGTTCGACTTGCCCTTGGTCGAGGGCTGGACGAGTTCCGTGGTCTGGTATTCGAGCTTGACGGTCAGCGTGCGCGACGACGAGTTGATGTTGGTGAGTTTGCCCGCCACCTCCTTTGCCTGGCGGATCTGGGCGTAGTCCTGCCCGGTGGCGTTCTCCTCCGTGGCCCTGGCGCCCTTTTTCCCCGGCTTTTTCTGGCCGGCGGCGGGGGCCGGGAGCAGGAGCGGGAGCGCCAGCAACAGGCCGGCACAGATGAAGAGCCTCCGCATGGTGGCAACCCTTTCAAACAAGAGAAATCGAAAGCGGGACGCGTACCCGGACTCGACGGACAGGTTCGGTTTACATCGCCCCTCTTCAAAACATTAGACCACCCGGATCCGAAAAAGTTCCGCCGGGGGGCGGAGGCCGCACTGCCACGACAATCCTGATCGGCGGTGAAGTATCGGGGCGAGGAGTTTTTACCGTCACCCTTTCGGCGTCATCCGAGCCCGAAGCGTAAACGAGGGCCAGCGCTCCCCCCGCGCTGACCAGGATCGTTCCAGGGTCTGTCCGATGAATCGGCCGGCGCCAATTTTCGGAGGTACTGTCGCAGGATGGCCAGTTTGACCGTCGCCAGGTAGTTGACCGCCAACTTGTCGAAGCGGGTCGCCAGCGCCCGGCACTCCTTCAGCCAGTTGATGCAGCGCTCCACCACGTTGCGCCGCCGGTACGTCGGCTTATCGAAGCCCGGCCGGCGCCGCCGATCCTTGCGCGTGGGGATGACGGCCTTGATCTTGCGGCGGCGCAGGTAGCAGCGCACGCGCGCGTACAACGAACCGTCAGCCGGCGGGGACATCGTGGTGCGTAACCACCCCCAGTGGAGGCGGCTGTTCATCAGGCTTTGATCAGTCAGATCACCGGCCGTCGGTACGAGTATCAAGCCCGACGCTACGAGCGGGAGGAAGGGGAGCGTGTCACCCGCGCGCCAACGCTTGCTCAATCTCGCGAAAGAAGGGTTCATCTACTTCAATTGCCGCGTTTTGAATGAAGTTCCTCACTCGTCTCGTTGCTGCCAGCAAGCCGGGCACTTCGCGAAGTCGATATACTCACGGCGGCATAACTTGACACACTTGCCCGTCGCCGCTTCCCGCGTAGAACGATGGCCGAACAGAAGTTACTGCCATGCGAGGATTCGGCCATGCCGAGCATCACCTTCACCGACGACGACCTGTCAGCCATTGCGTTCGAGCGCTACTACCACCCCGAGCCGTTCGTGCAACGCAAGCTGGAAGTCCTCTGGCTCAAGGCCCAGAGCCTGACGCACAGGGCGAACGCATCAAACTCCACGCCAATTGTTGCAGTCGGCTTGATTCCAACAAGTGTACAGCCCTACGATTCTCCGGTTGTTCGCCCGCCTTCCGGAGAGACGCATGGCTGCTACTCCTCGGGCCGGTTCGAGCAAACGACACGTCCGCAAGCTGCGTGATCCCCGCGTCGTCGGCCGCTCACGCCACCTGCTCGTGGACAGCATCGTCCTGGCCATCTGCGGCGTGATCGCCGACGGCGACGACTGGCCCGACAGCGCCCCGTTCGCTCGCCAGCGGGAAGGTTGGTTCCGGCGCTTCCTGAAGTTGCCCGACGGGGTGCCCGCCCACGACACCTTCGAGCGCGTCTTCGCGGCGTTCGATCCGCGGGCGTTCGAGCGCTGCGGCGTGGCGTGGCTGCACGCAGTGGCCGACCTGGTGGGAGTGGGATCCTTGCAGCTGGTCAGTGCCTGGGCGACGGCGGCCCGCGTGACGCTGGGGCAGGTGGCCGTGGCCGGCACGTCCAATGAAATCACGGCCATTCCGCGGCTGCTGGACCTGCTGGACCTGGGCGGCACGCTGGTGACCATCGACGCCATCGGCTGCCAGAAGGCGATGGCCAGGAAGATCGTGGCCGGCGGCGGCGACGACGTCCTGGTGGTCAAGGGCAACGCTGGATCTTGCTCGCTCAATCGGTCCAGTCGGAACCCGGGATGTCTCCGCCCGACGGGGTCAGAACGGCGTTCCAGCTCCGCATCGAGACCGCGCTGGAAACCCCTCGAACGCTGCCGTCGCCCATCGTCACCTGCACCACGTCGTGGCCGCTGTTCACCGTGAGCGGGTCGCAGGTGCCGCCTGTACCCACCGTCGGGGTTGTTTGCGGGATCTTCCACGAGAGCACGTTACCGTTCGCTGGATCGGGAATTTTCGAGGTGGCGTAGCGAGTCGCGAAACCGGGGAACCCGGGAGGAACCGCGTTGGAAACGTTCTCGTTGGGCCAGTAAACAACCGGGTCGCCGGTCGTCAGGTTGACGGCCGGCCAGACCATCCGGCCGTCGGTGGCGTTGTTGCCGCCGGCCGGGTTCCGGCACAGCGCGAGGTGTTCCGCAAAGAAGACGGTGTTGGACGTACCGTCCTGGAATGTCCTGCCGAGGGACGGGTACTGGCCGGTGCAGAATACCTGAGCATTGACGACGTAACTCGCCAGGTTCCAGCCGGCGCCGGTGCCGTCGGACTGGATGCCACTGTAGTCCGACGGGCAGATGTAGGTAGGCACCGTCACGCGACGGCCAGACCCGTTGAAGTAGGCGCTCGACCTCTGGTTCACCGGGAGGCTCTTGAAAGCGTTCCCCTGTTCCATGAACGGCAGGAGGGACCAGAACGTCGAGGATTGCCTCAGAATGGTGCTACCCCTGGGCCAGGCGTACCCGAACGCAGGCATGTACTTGAACTGGTCGTTGGCGTTGTGGGCGGCCATCCCCATCTGCGTGAGGTTGTTGGCGCACTGGGCGCGATTGGCCGCCTCGCGGACCTTCTGAACCGCGGGCAGGAGCAGGCCGATCAGGATGGCGATGATCGCAATGACCACCAGCAACTCGATCAGTGTGAACGCTCTCCGCGAACCTTGAGCGGAGATGGAAGGGCAGCGCATGTCCGACTCCTGAAGGGGTGTATGAGATGAAAAGGAGTGGGCGATTAGAGGAGTATTACCAAAGTCAGCAGTGCCGGTCAAAGAAAAACCGAGCAAGAAGAGAGGAAAATCGTAAAGCAAGGAGAGGCGAACCCGCGCCCGCTGCACAGGAGATCAGCGCCGTTCGCGGAGGAGGGTATGCATCGATCTTTGTTCAAGCCCACGGGACGCCACCCGTGGGCTTTACTCATTCCGTTGCACACCAGGTCAACCTGTCCCTGTATTACGAAGGCCCCTTCTTTCCGGCTGCCTCCCAGACGCGCAACGCCGTGTCGTAACCGGCGCTCGCCAGGCGCGTGCCGTCCATGCTGAACGCGACGCTGCTCAGCGGTCCCGTCGAACCGTCCAGGTCGAGGATCTCCTGACCCGTCACCAGATCCCAGAGACGCACACTCCGGTCCTGCCCCGCGCTCGCCAACCGCCGCCCCTGGGGGTGGTACGCGACCGACAGCACCGAACCCGCCGAGCCCTCCAGCCGCCGATACTCGCGCCACGTGGCGAGATCCCACAGCCGCACCGTCCGGTCGCTGCTCCCCGACGCCAGTTCGGCCCCGTCCGGGCTGAAGGCGACGGCGTGCGTCGAGCCGGTGTGGCCCTTCAACGCGCGGCCCTCCCCGGTCGCCACGTCCCACACCCGCACCGTCCGGTCGAAGCTGCCGGATGCCAGTCGCCGGCCGTCCGAACTGAAGGCGAGGGCCAGTACCTTGTTCGCGTGCCCGCGCAGCCCGCGCACCTGGCTGCCGGTGCGCGGATCCCACAGGTGAATCGTCTCGTCCTCGCCCGCCGATGCCAGCAGCGTCCCGGTCGGGGAGAACGCGACCGCCATCATCGCTCCGGCGGCCGGGAGCACCAGCGGCGCCCGGTTCGACCCGACGTCGTACAGGCGCACCGCGCCGTCGTCGCCGGCGGTCGCCAGTGTGAGGCCGTCCGGGCTGAACGCGACGCCGCGCACGCCGCCCGTCTTGCCGCGGCGCGACCACAGGCGGACGCCGGTCCGGGCGTCCCAGACGGTGACCTCCCCCGTCCCGTCGCGGAACCGGCCGGCGCAGGCGACCCGCTTGCCGTCCGGGCTGAAGGCGACGCCCTCGGCCTGCGGCGGGGCCGAGAGGCCGAGAGTCTGCCCGCCGGGCAGCGCATTCCACAGCCGCACCCGGCCGTCGCGCCCCGCGCTCGCCAGCCGGCCGCTGTATCCGAACGCCACCGCGTACACCACCTGGGCGTCGGCGCGGAAGCTGAGCGCCTCCCCGGCGAGCGCCTGGTCCCAGATGCGGATGACGCCGTCGCTGCTGCCCGCGGCCAGGCGCCCGTCGCCGCTGAACGCCACGCCCAGTACCCGGTCCGCCAGCCCGTCCCGCGCCGCGCGCAGGGTGCCGCGCGCCGCGTCCCACACCTTCACCTCGCCGGCCCGCGGCCCATGCCCGCCGCCGGAGACGAGGAGGGTGCCGCTGCGGTTGAAGGCCACACTCTGGACGGCCCCGCGGTGGCCGGTGAGGACGCGCAGCGGCTTACGGGTTCGGCCGTCCCACAACCGGACGGTGCCATCCTGGCCGCCCGATGCGATCAGGAGCCGCGTCGTTCCCGGCGCTTCCAGCAGGGCTCCAAGCGGGGCAGGGGCAAAGGCCACGCCGTTGACCGCACCGCGGTGGCCGCGCAGCGTCGCGACCGCCGGCTTCCACCCGGCTGCGCCCGGCATCCGAACGTCCCACAGTTTCACGGTGCCGTCGCCGCCCCCCGTCGCCAGCAACCGGCCGTCCGGGGCGAACGCCAGCGCCGCAACGAACCCCTTGTGACCGAGGGCGTCCTGGGTCGCGAGGACAACACCGGCGAGCGGCGCCGGGGTCGGGTACGCCGCGCCGGCGGCCAGACCGAACGCCACGGCGGCCGCAGACGGTGCAGCCGCGGGGAGGGTGGCGAGTTCGCGGCCCGCGTCGGCGGCCCAGAGTTTCACCACGCCATCGTGGTCGGCGCTCGCCAGGCATTTGCCGTCCGGGCTCCAGGCAAGGGCGGTGACGCCGTTGCGGTGTCCGCGCAGCGTGAACACCCTGACCCCGCGCTCCAGATCCCAGACGGCGATCTCGCCGGGCCTGGACGCCTCGCCGCCGGCGCTCGCCAGCCGTTCGGCAAAGAGCCCGCGTGCGGTCCCGGGCGGGGCGGGCTGGAAGGCAACCGCCGTGGCGCGCCCGGGGTGCCCCGGCAGGGTGAACCGCCCGCGGCACAGGCCGTGCAGGTAGTACCACTCCCACCCGCGCAGGTCTGGCTTGCCGTCGCGCGGCCGCCAGCGGTCGAGGAGCCGTTCGGCGCGCTCCAGGTCGGCCGCCTCCCAGGCGTGGCCGGCCTGGCGAATCTGCGCCAGGTAGAGCAGGTGGCTCATCGCGTCCAACCGGCTGTTGGCCAGCCGGCGGGCCTTGTCGGCCCGGGCTCGCTCCTTCTCCGCCTCTTCGCGCAGAGCTCGCTCGTCCTCCGCGTTCTGCCGCTGCAGGACGGCGAATGCGGCCAGCCCGGCGAGCAGGGCAGCGAGGGCGCAGGCCGACACGGCGAGCAGGGCTGCGGCCGCCGGCTTGCGCCGGCACCACTTCCGGACCCGCCCCAGCCGCCCCAGCCGCCGCGCCGCGATCGGCTCGCCGTCCAAATAGCGGTGCAGGTCGTCGGCCAGCGCCTCGGCGCTGGCGTAGCGCCGGCCCGGATCCTTCTCCAGGCACTTGAGGCAGATCGTCTCCAGGTCGGCATCGACCTGGGGGTTGAGGAGGCGCGGGGCGACCGGCTCGGTCTCGGCGACCAGCGCCAGAGTGCCGAGGGCCGTCTCCCCCCGGAACGGCGGCCGGCCGGTCAGCAGTTCGTACAGGATGGCACCGAGGCTCCACACGTCGCACGCCGGGCCGAGGTCGCGGCGGGCCGACGCCTGCTCGGGCGACATGTAGCTCGGCGTGCCGATGATGGCGCCGGTGCGCGTCTGGCCGGAGTCGCTGCGGAACAGCTTCGCCAGGCCGAAATCGGTGATCTTCGGCTGATCGTCGTCGTCGAGCAGGACGTTGGCCGGCTTCAGGTCGCGATGGAGTACCCCGCGCTGGTGGGCATAGTGGACGGCCCGGGCGATCTTCTCCAGATACGCGGCGGCCCGGCGGCCGGGCAGCTGGCCCTGGGCCACGCGCTGGCCCAGGCTGCTGCCGCTGACGTACTCCATGCTGAAGAACGGCTGGCCGTCATGGGTGCCCGTCTCGTACAGGGCGACGATGCCGGGGTGCTGCAACTGGGCGGCGGCGGCCGCCTCGGTGTCGAACCGGACCCGGTCGTCGGCGTGGGCGAGCTGGCCGGCCAGGATCATTTTCAGCGCGACGACCCGCCCCAGGCGGACGTGGCGGGCTTTGAAGACGACGCCCATCCCGCCGCGTCCGACCTCCGACAGCAGCTCATAGTCGGCCAGCCGGTACAGGGGGACGGCCCCGACCGCCGGCAATGGGGCGGCGTCCGGTCCCAGGTCGCTGGTGGCCTGCGGGTCGGCAGCCGGCCGGCCGGTGGGCGGACCGGCCGCGCAGCTACCGTCGTTGACGGTCGGCTGTTCGCGCGGCCGCCGCGCGGAGTTCGTGTCCTCGGGGAGGGGGTCGCTCATCAGCAGAGCCTCTGTCCATCCAGCGCCGGCGTCGCGCAACCCCTAGTGTGACGTTTCCGCCCGCGCCCGTCAAGCAACCGACGTGTAACAGCAGACCAAACGCGATGGGCTCGACGAGCCGGAAGCGTCAACGCTGGCGTCGTCAACCGCCCGTCGCTTGGAAGTGGTTGCAAAACCTTTCGACCAGCCCCAAGCGCCAGCGCGGAGCCACCCCGCGCTGGCGCTTGGGGCTCGTTTGGCAACCATTTCCAGGCCGCCAGCGGCAGGAAGAAAGTGCAAGGCGATTGGGTGTCAGCCCTGTCGCAACTCGGCCAGGTTCGCTTCCAGCACACGGATCTGATTCTCCAGGTCCGCCACCAACTCCTTCTGCTGCTGCACCACCTCGGGCGGTGCCTTGCTCACGAACCCGGCGTTGTTCAGCTTCGCCTGCGTCCCTTGCAGATGTTTGCGCTTCTCGGCAAGCTGCCTGTCGAGGCGCTTCACCTCCGCCGCCACGTCGATCAGGCCGTGCAGCGACACGTACACCTCGAAATCGGGGTGGACGTGGCCGGCGGCCTGCGGCGGTTTCGCCACGTCCGGGCCGCACTCCAGCTTGCCGACGCCCGCCAGCTGCGTGATGAACGGCCGCAGCTGCTCGAAGTCGCCCGCCACCTCCGCGCGGCAGCGCACAAACACCTCCAGTGCCATTTTCGGATCCACCATGCAGCGATTGCGGATCTCACGCACTGTGCGCACCAGTTCCTGCATCCGGCCGATGCGGCGCTCCGTCGCCTCGTCCTGCCACTCCGCCGGATACGACGGCCAGGCGGCGATCATCACGCTCTCGGCCGACGGGTCCGGGGACGGCAGGCCGCGCTCGAACGCTGCCTCGTTCAGCGCCTGCCAGATCGACTCGGTCACGAACGGCATGACCGGGTGGGCCAGCCGCAGGATGCCGTCGAGCACGCCCGCGAGCACGCGCTGAGCGATCGGGCGCGTCGCCTCGTCGCGCAGGCGGCCCTTGCTCATCTCCACATACCAGTCGCAGAACTCCGACCAGGTGAAGTCGTACACCGTCCGCGCCACCTCGCTGAAGTGGTAGCCGTCCAGCGCCGCCGTCACCTGCCGCGCTGCCGTCGCCAGCCGGCTGAGGATCCAGCGGTCCTCGATCGGCAGCGCTTCCACGCGCACCCCTTCGGGCGTGTACCCGTCCAGATTCAGCAGCAGGAAGCGGGCGGCGTTCCACAGCTTGTTCGCGAAGTTGCGGCCCACCTCGAAGCGCTCCGACGCCTGCTTCGCGGTCGGCAGTTCGGGATCCTCGGCCGACCACGGTCCGCCCGGCCGGAACGGCTTCTTGCAGTTCGGACACGCCACCTTGCGCGTCCGCAGGTACAGGTGCTCCTGCTTCACCGGCACCAGCGCATCGCAGTGCGGGCACACGTTCGCCACCGGCATGCGGCTGTCCTGCGACTCGGTCGCCACGTGGACCATGCCGAAGCGCAGCGCGTCGGTCCCGTAGCGGCCGATGATGTCGAGCGGGTCGATGCCGTTACCCTTCATCTTGCTCATCGTGTCGCCGAACCCGTCGAGGATCTTCGGGTGGATGTAGACGTGGTGGAACGGCACCTGCCCCACGTTGAACAGCCCCGTCATCACCATGCGCGCCACCCAGAGGGTGATGATGTCGCGGCTCGTCACCAGCACGCTCGTCGGGTAGTAGTAGCGCAGCTCGGACCACTCCGGGTTGTGCGGGCCGGGCGGCTCGTCGGGCAGCGCCGGACCGGGCCAGCCGAGCGTCGAGTGCGGCCACAGCGCGGAGCTAAACCAGGTGTCGAGTACGTCCTGGTCCTGCACCAGCGGATACTTCGCGCCCAGCGCGGCCGCCGGTAACTCCCCGTCGCGCACGCATACCAGCCACTGCCCGTTCTCCTCGTCGAGCCGCCACGCCACGTCGTCGCGGCCAGCGAAGGCGCGCTTCAGCTCCGCCTCGGGGCAGCGGGCGTACCAGATCGGGATGCGGTGGCCCCACCACAGCTGGCGGCTAATGCACCAGTCGCGCTTTTCGCCGAGCCAGTCGAGATACGTCCGCGCATAGCGCTCCGGGAAGAACTTCACCCGTCCATCCTGCACGGCATCCATCGCCGTCTGCGCCAGTCCGGGCCTGCCGTCGCGGTTGCCCATGTGGACGAACCACTGGTCCGACAGGTACGGCTCGATGGCCGTCTTGCTGCGGTCGCTGTGGGCCAGGTCGATGTCGCGGTCCTCGCGGCCGTCGAACAGGCCGAGCTTGTCCATGTCCTCGGTCACGCGCTCGCGCGCCTTGTAGCGATCGAGCCCGGCGTAAACCTCGCCGTTGGCGTTGATGGTGCCGTCCGGGTTGAGGATGTTGATCATCGGCAGCCCGTGCCGCAGCCCGCACTGGTAGTCGTTCGGATCGTGGGCAGGCGTCACCTTCACGGCGCCGGTGCCGAGCTTCGGGTCCACGAGCAGCGGATCGGCGATGATCGGGATGTCACGGTTCACCAGCGGCACCGTCACCCGCTTGCCGATCAGGTGCTGGTAGCGCTCGTCGCCCGGATGCACCGCCACCGCCGTGTCGCCGAGCATCGTTTCGGGGCGCGTCGTCGAGAACTTGATGAACTCGCCAGGGCTGTCCTGCACCGGGTAGCGGAACGTCCAGAAGCCGCCCTTCACCGTCTCGTGGAAGATCTCGTCGTCAGCCACCGCCGTCTGCAGGTGGGTGTCCCAGTTCACCAGGCGTTTGCCGCGGTAGATGAGCCCGGCGCGGAACATCGCGAAGAAGGTGTGACGCACGGCCCGGGCGCACACCGGATCGAGGGTGAAGCGGGTGCGCGACCAGTCGCAGCTGGCGCCCAGTTCGCGGAGCTGGCGGAGGATGCGCGCCTCGTACTGGTCCTTCCACGCCCAGATGCGCTGGACGAGGGCGTCGCGGCCAAGGTCGTGGCGCGTCTTCTTTTCCTCCTCACGCAGGCGCTTTTCCACCATCGCCTGGGTGGCGATGCCGGCGTGATCGGTGCCGGGCACCCACAGGGCGTTGTACCCCTGCATGCGCCGCCAGCGGATCAGCACATCCTGGAGGGTGTTGTTGAGGGCGTGGCCGAGGTGGAGGGCGCCGGTCACGTTCGGCGGCGGGATGACGATGGTGAACGGGTCGCGGGCGGGGTCAGGGCGGCTGTGGTTGAAACCGTGCTCTTCCCAGAACTGCAGCCAACGGTCCTGGGCGGCCCGAGGGTCATATTGCTTCGGGAGTTCGGTGGTCATGGGGTTTACCTATACGGCAAAGGCGCAACGCCTGCCAGCCTCGCGGCCCCTGGGTATCGCCCCCCGAGAACCGGCTCGCGTGACGCGCCGCTCACGCCTCGCCGAGCAGGGCCGGCACCTTGTCGCGAAGAAGCGCCATCTCCTGGTGCGTCTCGCCGAGATACATCAGCAGCCGCAGATCGTCGCGCGTCACCGTCCCGCCGTGGAGCAGCCACGCCCGGATGCGGAACAGCTTGTACAGCTTCACCAGCTTGCGGTCACTGATGAAGAGGCGGTCGTCGCGCACGAGTGTCTTGACCAGCCGCTGGAACTCGCGGAAGACCTCGGCCGGGAAGAACTGCGAACGGTCCGTCAGCTCCTCGTCCCCGCCGCGCGTCCGCTGCTTGCGCGCGAACAGGTACGTCAGGTAGCGGTGCGCCTTGAGGATGTCCTCCAGCATCGCGTGGCCCTCGACCCACGGCTTCTGGTTGAGGCTCCGGTACACCTCCGCCTGCAGGCCAGAGTCGATCAGCTCGCTGAAGTGGTTCTCCTGCACCGACCGGCTCTCGACCTTGAGGACGAAGCGATCCTTCAGGGCGGCCAGCTCGCCCTGCTCGGGCACCTCGTTGGCGGCGGCGAACAGGACGCGCAGCCGGACCGGCTGCGGCACTCCGTCCTGGTAGAACTTGCGCTCGTTGATGATCGTCAGCAGGATGTTCAGGATCGCCGAGTTCGACTTGAAGATCTCGTCGAGGAACGCGAGCCGGGCGGTCGGCAGCTTGCCCTGCTCGCGGCGAATGTAGCGGCCCTCGCGCAGCAGACTGATGTCGATCGGGCCGATGATCTCCGACGGCTCGGTGAAGCGCGTCAGCATGTACTCGAAGTAGTCCTCCTCGCCCAGACCGAGCGCGTCCTTGAACTTGAGCACCAGATCCGACTTGGCGGTCCCAGGCAGGCCGACGAGCAGCAGCGGCTCCTGGGCGATGGCGGCGATCACCATCAGGTCGATCAGTTCCTGCTTCTTGACGAAGAAGCGGCCAAGCGAGACGCGGAAGTGATTGAGGCGCTTGCGCAACTCCTCCGCCTCGGCCTGCAGCTGCTGCAGGGGCCACTCCTCGCTGGCGGCAGTGATCAGAGGATTCGCGTTGGCGGTTTTCGGGGCCATGACGGTCGTATTCCTCAAGATCGTTATCAACTCGCCCGCGAGCGGGGACATGAGCCCTCCGCTCGCTGGGTCGGCTACAGATGCGCCTGGTTCATCAGGGTCTGAACGTCGTGGTGGACGCGGCGGCGGATCAGGAATTCCTCGTCGTCGAGCCAGCGTCGCGCCGTGCTGCCGAGCGCGAAGTCCTCCGTCACCACCGCCAGCACCACCGCCTCGATCACCTCCAGCTGCGACAGCGCGTAGTGCGTGTTCGTGGTGAACGTGTCGGTGATGCGCTCGAGCTTCTGGAATAGCTCGTTGATGCTCTGCAACGCCAGGTCGGCCGGCGCCTGTCCCAGCGTCGTGGCGTAGGCGCAGGCCAGTTTCGTCTGCTCGCGCGAGTCCAGATCGCCGGTGCAGAGGAGTAAGCGCGCCTCGTCCATGATCGGCCTGGCCTCGTCCTCCACCCCGAAGTAGTACCACCCGGATGCGACGTGCAGGAGCGTGCGCAGGACGGCGCCCCAGTCCTTTCGAGTCCGCAGGTCGGCCAGTGCCTTGCCGCCCGTGACGACCTCGGCCATCTTGCCGAGCAGGGCGTGGATCTCGTCGCGCATGCCCAGCTTGCGGAGCCCGCGGAACGACTGCTCCGCCAGTCGATCCACCAGGGGGGCGCCGCCGGCCGTCCCCTGCAGCATCGCCAGCAGCGACTGGAAGCGCCCGACCAGGGTCTGAACGTGGGCGGCCTGGTCGAAGTGGGCGGCAACGAGCATGCCCTTCTCGATCAGCTCTGCCTGCTCCATCAGGAGGTTCTCCTTCTCCGTCGCCTCCTGCGCCTTCGCGAGCGCGTCGTCGAGGACGGCGCAGGCGGGGAGAGTCTCGGCGAGCAACTCCTTGGCGAACGCCTCGCCGACGCGCGGGGCCACGCTCAGAGCCTCCCGGACCACGCGCGTCCGCCGGAGTTGCTCCTTGACCGCCTGGCCGCGCGTCTGGTCCAGCAAGCCGCGCACGGCCTGCTCCAGGTCGCCGCGGTCGATGACGTCGCACAGGGTCGCGAGCTTCTGCTCCAGGTCGTCGAAGAACCGGGCCTGCCAGGAGCGGTACGGGTTAATCTTCTCGTGCGGCTCAAGGATCCGCGAGTGCTGGCGCAGCCGATCCACCTTGTAGCGCATGATGCGCTGCGCCGAGTCGGCCGGGTCCATCGCCTCCAGGTACTCCAGCACCTCGCGCGGCAGCGGCCCGCTCGCTGGCTTACCGTCCAGCGCCTGCTGGAGGCGGAACCCGAACGCCTCCAGCAGGCAGGTGTGGACGTCGTCCGTCTCGCCCAGCGTCTCCCGCGCGCGGACGTGCAGCTGACGCGCCCGCTGCTCCTCCCCGAGCCGCGCCAGGCCGAACGCCAGGATCAGGTGGGCGTATCCCTCCGTTTCGGCCTCGTTCGATTTCGCGAGCTGGTCCTTGCACGGGTTCTCGCGGATCCACCGGCGGATGCGGTCCGGCAGCAGCAGCAGCCAGTCGCGGTAAGTGCGAAACCGATCGCTCGCCCGCCCGCCGGCGAACCGCAGAAACGTCGGCAGATCCTTGTCAGCGTTCAGCCCGCCCTGGAACAACCGCTCCAGCAATCGGTCGCGCGTCCGGGTGAGGGCCAGCAGGTCGCCGTGCGACAGCTTGTAGAGCGCCAGCGCCACGAGCCAGACGGCGCGGACCGGCAACAGCGCCTCGTGCTGCTGCAGGAACTCCTGTACCGGCCGCAAGCGCCGGACGAGTTCGGCGGGCGGCGGTTCCTGCGCGGCGGCGGCCACGGTGTACGCCGCCAGCAGGCGCACGTCGGCCAGTGAATCGTGGGCGCTGTTCAAGATCTGATCGATGTCCCTCGCTCCAGGGAGCGCCGCGCGTTCCCTGTTCTCGGTGCGCACCCAGCCCCAGGCGTGCTGCGGCACCGGGCCGTCCTCGCCCCACAGGGCATGGGTCCAGCACAGCCCAGCATCGCTGAAGTGATCCAGCGCGGTGTTGAGGAGCGCGAGTTGCGGCCACAACGCCTGCCGCGCGCGGGCGTCGAGGCCGCCCTCCAGCTCAAGGAAGCGTCTCTCCAGCGCCGCGAGCTGAAGCTGCAACTCGGTCGGTGTGGCGCGGGACAGTTCGGGCAGCGGTTCGGCTGCCTCGGCATTCTGCTTCGGTCCCTTGCCCGGCTGGACGGCGGTGAGCGAGGCCTCGGCCGTTTCAGCCGCCTCATGCTCCTTGCGGGCGCGCACCTCGCGGCCCCGGTCCTTCTTCTCCCGGTCGCGCGTGGGACGGGGATCCTGGTCGTCCCTGCAGACGAACGGCTCGAACTCGAACTGCATCGATTGCATCCACCCCTGCAGGGCGGCGCGGTCGTGATCGAGGACGTAGTCGATCCAGTCTGCCAGCGGGCGGAAGACGCTGTCGGGCAGCCCCTCGGGGGTGAAGGTGCCGTCCTCGTGCGGGAACAGCCACGTCACCTGGTCCGGATCCTCGGCAAACAGCTTCCGCACCGCGTCGCGCCGCAGCGGTGGGTGCAGGCGCCAGCCCTGCGGCATGAACAGGTTCGGCAGCTTCAGGTACGGGCGGAATTCGGTCGCCTGCAGCGGCAGCACCGGCGGCGGCAACCGCGACGGGCGCACGCGCAACACGACGATCTTCGCCCCGCCCACCCCTTCCCCGACCGCGAACGACAGCCGCCCGAGCAAGTGATCGTCGGCGGACCGAACGAAGGCGTCGAGCGCCGCGACCGGCCTCTCGCGCAGCACCCACAACTCGGCCGGATCCTGGCTGCCCGATGGCGCCAGCCGCAGCGGCACCTTCATGGCCTGCTGCAAAGTCGCGTCCCGCCAGCGCACCTCAGCGTCAGGTAGGGCGAATTCGAGGATCTCATAAATGTCTCGGTACGGCACCTCGTCGAGGTAGACCCAGTCGCGCGACGGCCGGAGCAGGATCAGCTTGCCGGCAGGCGCCTTGAGCTGACCGAGCAGCGGGTGCGTGTGGCCGATTTCGATCCACACGCCCGGAGCGCGCTCGACGTAGGCGCGCGGCGCCTCCGCCTGCCCGTCGCGGTCGAGAGCCCGGAGGAGGGAATAGTACGGCGGGCCGATGACGCGCAGCAGGACGGAGCTGTCATGGTCATCGCGAACCCAGCGGAAGGCCTGGCGATCGTTGCCCAGGCGGAGGATCTCGCCGGTAATGGCCGGCAGGTCGGCCGGCCGCGGCAGCTCGAACAGCACCGGCGTCGAACTGCCCGGGACGGTCGCGTTGGCCTCGCGCTGCAGCGGCAGGAGTTGCGGCCAGCAGGAGAACTCCGCGGTGGGACGGCCGTCGATGCTCTTGACGATCTGCACGCCGAGCCTGCGCAACTCCTTCTCGGCGGCGCGCGGCAGGGCGGCGGACGGCTTGACCCAGACGTGCCCATCGTCGTCGAACCCGGCGACAACGGGCGCCACGCTGACCGCTGCCGGCACGACGCCGCTGGTGAGGGTCAGTTGCAGGCTGTTGAGGTCGGCGAAGCAGAGGACGGTCATCGAGGGGTCAGGGGTCAGGGTGAGCTAGTAAAGCCCACGGGTGGCGCCCCGTGGGCAGAGCGTTGGCGACTTCACCCACGGGGCGCCACCCGCGGGCTTTGGAAGAATCAGCCGCCCTCGGCGACGGCGCGCTTGCCGGCCTGGGGCCTGGTGGCGGCGGGGGTGGGCGGTTCCTTCTCCTTTTGCTCACGCTCGACGACGATGCGGCCCAGTTCGGTTTCCTTGATGATGCCCTGTTCGAGGAGCTTCTCGACGAGGGCGCGGTGCTGCTGCTCGTGTTCGTGCGGCAGCGCGTCGGCGTCGGAGCGCAGGCTGATGATGATGTCCTTCTTACCCGTCTCCGGGTCGCAGCGGAGGCGAATGGTCATCTCGGCCATGTGATCTTCTCCATGTCAGGCGCCCTGCTGGTCCGTCGCTTGCGAAACCTCCCTGGTGCGGGTTTACTTCAACTGATCAGCGTACTTGTTCGCGTTCATCTCTGTCAGCGTCTTCGCGTCGATCACCTTCTTCTCGATCAGCAGGTTGCGCAGGGTCTCCAGCATGCCGCGATTCTCGCGCACGATCTGCGCCGCGCGCTGCCGCGCCTCCTCCAGGATCGTGCCCACCTGCCTGTCGAGCGCCTCCAGCATCGCCTGCGACAGCTGCGGATGCCGGCCGCCCTCCTCGCCGTCGGCGCGGTAGCGGGCCACGCCTACCGCCTCGCCGCCCAGGCCGTGTATCTCGACCAGGTCACGCGCGATCGCCGTCGCCGCCTGCAGGTCCGCGACCGCTCCAAGGGACAGATCGTCCAGCAAGAGCGCTTCCGCCTCGCGCGCTCCCAGCGCCACGCAAATCAGGTCGAGGTAGAAGTTCTTCGTCTGAATGTAGCGGTGCGCCGGGTCGGCGTAGCGCACGTAGCCGAACGCCCACGGGGTGTCGCTCGCGATCGAGATGCGGTCGATCGGCGGATGGTGCGGACAGAACAACGCCACCACCGCATGACCCGCCTCGTGTGTCGCCAGTACCCACTCCTCCGCTGGCGTCATGTTTGGCCGCTCGATCCACTCCGTCAGGGCACGCTCGACCTCGTCGCGCGTCGATTCACCGTCGCGCCTGTCGCGCAGTCGGATACGCGCCAGCGCCCGGCACAGCGCGTTCAGGTGGTCGCCGCTGAACTTCGTCCCCATCGAGGCGCCGGGCACATGCTCGCCGGTGCGCTTGACCGCGTACGCAAGCGCCTCCTCGTTCAGCTGCAGCCGCATCTTCCGGTCGTAGATCTTCAGGATGTCGCGGCGGTCGTCGGCGTCGGGATAGGGGATGTGCAGGTGGAACTCGAAACGCCCGGGACGCAGCAGCGCCGGGTCGAGGATCTCCGCGAAGTTCGTCGTGCCGACGACGAACACCATCTCCTCCTTGTGGAACCCGTCCATCTCGGTGAGCAGCTGGTTCACCATCGAGTGCTCGACGCCCGAGCCGGTGTAGGTGCCGCGCGCCGACGCGAACGAGTCCAGCTCGTCGAAGACGATGATGGCCGGCGCCGACTGGCGGGCGCGGTGGAAGATCTGGCGGATGCGCTCCTCGCTCTCGCCGACCCACTTGCTCTTGAGTTCCGGGCCGGATACGACCGTGATCGCTGCCCCGATGGCCGACGCCATCGCCTTGGCGAACATCGTCTTGCCCGTCCCCGGCGGCCCCCAGAAGATCATGCCCTTGGGAATCAGCTCCTCCAGCCACGCGATCTCCGCCGGATCGGTCACGCGATCCTTGTGGGCAAGGACGTCGAGCACCTCGGACTGGAGCCGCTTCTTGACCCTGGCGTAGCCGCCGATGTCAGCCGCGAGGTTGATGTCCGGCACCTCGAGGGTGCCGCCGAGCGTCGCCTGGCGGAGTTGCTGGTAGGCCCCGCGCGGGTTTGCCGGGTAGTCCTCGCCCTCCAGCGTCGAGAGCAGCTTGCGCAGCCGCACCGCGTTGACACCGGACACGAACTTGTACAGCTGCCACGGGTTGAAGTCGCGCCCGAACTTGCGTGCCTCCTTCTGCGCGATCAGCTGGCGCAGCCGCTCGCGGGCGATGCCGAGGATGCTGATGCGGTACGGAAACAGCCCCTCGATCACCTCCGGCACCGGGAACGACGGATCCTTGAACCCCAGCCACACCAGCGAGGGATTCTCGTACATGAGCGGAATCACCTCGCGCGCCTCGGCGGTCAGCCCGCTCTGGCTCGTCGTCAGCAGGTCGAGGTGCGGCAGCACGACGACGAGCTTCTCGAACTCGACGGCGCCGCGCACCGCGTCACGGATCTGGCCGATCATGGTGCCGATCAGCCCCATCGGCATGCCGCCCTCCTGTCGTTCCTGCCGCCCGTCCAGGTAGAGGCAGCGGTAGCCGGCAGTCCGCAGGCGGTTGCGCAGGTTGACGAACAGATGCGGGGCGAGTTCCTTGTCGCACTCGATCAGCGTGGCGAGCCCGCGCTGCAGGCGCGCCGCCGCCTCGGCCAGCTCGCTCGCGTAGGCCACCTCGACTGCCTGGTCGAGGGTGAGATTTTTGGGCAGTTCCTTCTCGGAGATCAGGACGGTGCTCATGAGGGGTTCCGTCTCTGCCGCGAGCGGCCGAGGAGGCATCAAACTTCCAGCACGATCGTCATCGATCCACTGGCGGGATCCTCGGTCATCTCCTTGATCTGGCCGAGCTGCGCCGCCTTGCGCTTCAGCGCCTCGGCGGTCACGCGGTTGACCGCCTGGTTCAGCTCCTTCTTGATGTCGCCGAGCTGCGCTTCGAGCCGGTCCGTCACCTGGCTCTGCAGCTTGGCCTTCTCCTTGCCCACCTTGCCTTCGAGATCCTTCTTCAGCTCCTCGCGCACCTGCTCGCGCACGCGCCGCGAGTCCTCGCCCTGCTGGTCGGCGGCCCAGCCAATGTGCTCGGATTCGATCTCGATCTGCTCGGCCGACTCGGCCCGGACCGTCACCGTCGCGGTCGTCGCGTCCACGGTGATGACCGCGCCGCCCTCCTCGCGCACTAGCTCCATCCCCTTGCGCTCGAATCCGCGCGCCTCCAGTTCGGCGGCGAGCAGCTCGGCCATCTGTTCGCACGGCAGGATCTCCAGCACCTCCAGCTGCGTGCTCACGTGATCCTCGGCCCTGATGACCCGGTTGAGGGCCTCGCGGACGCAGATGCGATAGGCTCGACTCATCGGTCGCCTCCTTTGGGTTCGGGCAACGGTCCGGGCCGCGACCCGGGGGTACGGGTCAGGTCAAAGCGGTTCGATCTCCCGCACGATGGCATCCACGCGGGCGGCGAGCGCGTCCCCGTGATAGTGCTCCCAGTCGGTCTTCCACAGCTGGCTGGCGGAATACGTCTCCTCGAAGAAGGCGACGCCGCGGGCCTCCCGGACCCAGCGCCGCAGGCGCTGGAACTGGCGCAGCAGCACCAGGGCGGCGCGGCCGGTCCGGGTTCGTTCGGCGATGGTCGGGCCGCGCTCGCGCAGCCCCGCCAGCCACCACTCCGAGCCGCCCCCCTCCGGCACCAGCTGGTCCAGGGCGACGAGCAGGAACCGCGCCAGGTCGCGCCGCCCCGCCCCTTCCAGGGCGCCGAGGAAGGCGTCGAGGACGCGCTCCTGCGACTGGCCGCGCGCCTGCATCACCTGCCAGCTAGTGATGTCGCGCTTGAGCCGCTCGGCCTCCGTCCACCGCTCGGCCAGCTCGTCCTGCAGCGCCTCCAGGACACACGCCCCGACGCCGTCCACCCACGAGGCGAACGAGACGGCGACGTCAACCGGCGCCTTGTCGAAGTCCTCAGGGTAGGCCAGCCGACACAGCGGGTGGCCAGTAAACGCGAGCCTGACGGCCGCCTGCGGCGCGAGCGTGGTCTCCCGCAACGCTCCGTAAGCATAATACACCAGCACCTGATCTCCCACCGTCAACGCGCGCCCCGTCGGCGTCCACCAGCGGACCTTGTCGGGCTTGGCGTCGAGCTTCTCCGCCGTCACCCAGGTCAGGAAGTCGAGAGTGTGGCGCGAGAACGTCAGGCCGAGATCTTCCGGATCCGTGCGCTCCCACAGCCGCCCCTCGACCGCCTTGCCGGCGCGGAGGTGGCGCGCGCGCCGCCAGCCGCCCGCCCGCGCCAGCAGCGAGGTGCAGCCCTTGGCGAGCGTGTCCTGGACGAGGTTGACGGCGCCGCGGCTGAGGCACGTCGGCTGCTCGCACGCCTCCAGGATGCGGCGCTGGGCGCGCTCGACGGACAGCCGCCGCAGGAAGAAGCGGAGGATCTCCAGCAGGTTCGCCTCAAACCGGCAGACCGCCAGCGGCAGGCCGGGCTCGGGCTCGCTCACGTCGGTTCCTCGGTCCGTGCCGGCCGCCGGCCGCCCGGCCGCTTCCACAAATCCACGGCTTCGCGCGCGGGGAACCCGTTGACGGTCAGTGTGCCTCCGCTCAGGCGAATCTCCAGCGTGTTCGGCTGGACCCAGCGCCGGTCGGCCGCGCTGTACCGGCCGGTCAGGAAGTGGACGCGCTGGTTGCTCGAACCGACCCACCGCCGACCGGCCTCGGGCAGTTCGCGGACATACGGCCCGTCCACCAGGATGTCGGTCTGATCGAGCAGTTCGCGCACGGCCGGATCGGGCAGAGCCCGCGCCTCTTCCAGGGTGTAGCCGCTGAAGACCATGA
This sequence comes from Gemmataceae bacterium, assembly GCA_020847555.1. The sequence goes on along the minus strand of JADLBT010000435.1, from coordinate 5,253 downwards.
CCGTCAAACCCAGCCGGCGCACTCGCCGGGCGAGGGCGGCGGCCGCCGCAGCGTGGGCCAGCGGTTCGCCGCCCAGCAGCGTGACGCCCTCGACGCCCGCGGCCGCCGCGGCCTCTACCTGCGCGAGCACCTCGTCCAGAGGTATCCGGGTGCCGCCCGCGAAGGAGAGCATCTCCGGGTTGCAGCAGCCGGGGCAGCGCAGCGAACATCCCTGGAACCAGAGGGCGAACCGTTTTCCCGGCCCCTCGGCCTCCGTGCTGGGGACGATCTGGGCGACGGTCAGCACTACCTCGCTCATGGGCACTCTCGCGGCGCGGCCTCGCGCGGGCGGTGGTTTCCCTGTGGCTCGGTTCGGACCAGAGGACATCAGAAACGAATGTGCATTGTACCAGAGGAACGGCGGGAGCACCAGCACGGCGGGCAGCGGCGATCAGGGTCGTGGTGCAGGGGCAAAGGATCCGGAGTGCCATCGGGTGGTTAAAGCCCACGGGCGGCGTCCCGTGAGCGAAGTGCTGGGGACGTGGCCCACGGGATGCCATCCGTGGGCTTTCCAGGAATCCACTGCTTACGGTGCGGGCGGATGCCGCCGGTGCCAGTCCGTCGCCTGCTGGTAGGCGTGGGCGAGGGCGAGCAGACGGGACTCGCTCCAGGCGCGGCCGATGAACTGAATGCCGGTCGGGAGGTTGTTCGGGCCGAAGCCGCTGGGCACGGAGAGGGCGGGTTGCCCCGCGAGGTTCCCCGCGGGGATGACCGGCGGCCCGCCGCGGAACCTGGGGTACGCGCGGTCGAAGTCCGGCCCGACCGGGTACGCCACCGTCGCGCGCGACGGGCACACCAGGGCGTCAAAGCGGGCACACAGGGCGTCCTGGGCCTTCCGCATCGCCACACGCGCCCGCATCGCGTCGAGGTAGTCGGCCGCGAGGATCATCGACGAGGCGTAGCCGCCCCAGCGGTCGTTGGCGGCGCGCAGCTCGCGGGTCCGGCCGCTGTCGAGCAGGTCGCGAAAGGCGCTCGCCGCCTCGGCCCCGATGATCGCGCTGACCGCCGGCCCATACGGCAGGACAGGGAACTCGACCCCCTCGACCACGGTGCCGATTTTGCGCAGCACCTCGACCGCGTTCTCGAAGTTGCGCCGCACCTCGGGCTGGATCCCGTCGGTCGTCCCCTTGATCACCCCGATGCGGAAGCGCTTGCTGTCCTTGCCGGGGCGTTTCGGGTCTTCCGGGTAGGTGAAGGACTTGTTGACGGTGGTCGCGTCGAGCGGGTCGCGGCCGGCGATGGCGGCAAGGACCAGGCCGCAATCATCGGCGCTGCGGCACATCGGCCCCAGCTTGTCGAGCGTCCAGCTCAGAGCCATCGCCCCGTGCCGGCTGACCCGCCCGTAGGTGGGCCGCAGGCCGGACACGCCGCAAAACGCCGCCGGGGTGATGATCGACCCGGACGTCTCCGAGCCGATCGAGAAGGCAACGAGTCCCGCCGCCGTCGCGGCCCCAGGTCCGGTCGAGGAGCCGCCGGACCAGAACTCCGTGTTCCACGGACACCGGCCCGGCCCGGTGAACGAGGCGTCGGCGTTGTTGTACCCGAACCCGCCGGCCAACTCGACCATCGCGAGCTTGGCGACGAGGATCGCGCCGGCCTCGTGCAGCCGGCGAACAACGGTCGCATCGGCATCGAAGACCTGTTTGCGGTACGGCTCGGCGCCCCAGGTGGTCGGGATGCCGCGCGTCGCGAGCAGATCCTTGGCCCCGTAGGGAATGCCGTGCAGCGGCCCGCGGTAGCGCCCGCCGCGGATCTCCGTCTCGGCGGCGCGGGCCTCCTTCAGGGCGAGATCGCGCATCACCGTGATGACGGCGCCGAGCTTCGGGCCGAGTTTCTCCAGCCGATCGAGGTACGCCTCGGTGAGCGCCACCGGCGACAGCTTGCGCTCGCGGATCAGCGTGCCGAGGGCGCGGATCGAGGAGAAGAGCAGGTTGTCGGTGATTGGTTGCTGGGCCCTCGGCGCATACCCCTGGTTTGCCGTCAGGAAGCAGTGAACCCCCGCACCCCCCGGCCCCCCTCTCCCACCCGGGGAGAGGGGGGCAGGGGGGTGCGGAGGCTCCGATTCACTTCCCGTGGGCGGCCAGCGACACGCAAACGATCTCGCGGTCGTTGCGCGCGTAGATGTTACGGTTCGCGAACGCCGGGTGCGACCAGATCACCGGCCGCCCCGCCAGTCGGTTGAGCGGCTCCAGGATGTGAGCGCGGCTGATCTCCGCGTACCCCTTCGGCGTCAGCTTCGCGATGATCAGGTCGCCCTTCTCGTTGAACAGAATGAACCGATCCCCCTGCGGCACCAGAAAGGCGTTGCCCCAGCGGACCGATTCGCCCGTGGTCGCCTGGTACGTCATCCAGACGCGCTCGCCCGTGTCGGCCTTGAGGCAACGCAGCTCGCCGTAGCTGCACACGCCGTAGATGTACCCGTCCTTGATGGTCGGCGTCGGCATGATGCTGTGCAGGCCGTCGGTGCGCTCGGGCTGTTCGCTGCGGCTCTTGCCCTGCCAGAGAACCTTCGCCCCGGGCCTGTCGCGGTCGAGCTGCAGCATCAGTGGGCCGTCGTAGAACGCCGTCACGAACAGCCGATCGCCGTCCAGGCGCGGGCTCGGGACCGCCAGTCCCGCCTTGAGCATCGGGCGCCCGCCCAGCCGCTTCTGCGACCCGAACGGCACCGACCAGTAAACCTTGCCGGTCGCCGGATCGAGCGAGTTGACCGCCTCCGGGTGCCAGACGATCAGCTGCCGGGTGCCGGCCTGCTCGTACAGCATCGGCGGGGCGTAGCCGATCTCGGTGGCCGACAGCGCCCGCCACAATTCCTTGCCGGTGTCCTTGTGGAACGCGACGACCACGCTGCCCTTGCCGCCAACGAGGGTGATGAGCCGGTCGCCGTCGAGCAGCGGCGAGGCAGAGAAGCCCCACAGCGGGGGCGCGGCCCTGTACTCCTTCGGGAAGTTCCGCGTCCAAAGGAGCGTACCCTTCGCCGCGTCGAGGCAGACGAGGTCGCCCATCGTTCCGAGCGTGTACACCTTGCCGCCCGCGACGACGGGCGTGGTGCGCGGGCCGGCGGCGTAACTGACCGTGTACCGGCAGGGGTACTCATGCTTCCACAGAAGCTGGCCGGTCGCCTCGTCGAGGCACAGCACGCGCTCCAGGCCCGGGATGTTCGCGGCGCCGAACCCGCTTTTGGGCTGCTTGACGTTTGGCGGCACGACCCAGTCGGTGAGGTAGACGCGGCCGTTGGCAACCGCCGGTCCGGAATAACCCTGACCGACCGGCGCGCGCCAGCGGATCTTCGGACCGCCGGCCGGGAACTTCTCGATCAGCCCCTGCTCGCGCCACACGCCGTCGCGCTGCGGGCCGAGCCACTGCGGCCAATCATCGGCACGAGCGACGTAAGCGGTCAGGGTGAAAGCCAGCAGCGAGAGGACGGACGGGCGAAGAGAGCGCATGCCTGCGCGAACGAACGGCTGCATTCCGAAAGCCTCCGGAGGGAACGAGCGATCCTGGCCGCGCGCCCGGGAGAGCGGCGCGGGGTACTCTCACTATAGACGTGGGGTGGAGGGGCGGATAATGAAAAGTTTCCGCAGGCCGCACGACCCGCCTGCCCCAAAGCCCACGGGCGGCGGCCCGTGGGCTTTGGGCCTTCGTTCCGCCGAGCAGGCCCAGCACCGGGCCGTTGTCCTCCACGCCCGTCAGGCGCATGTCGAGCCCCTGCACCCGGTACGTCAGGCGCCGGTGGTTGATGCCCAGGCAGTGCAGGATGGTGGCGTTCAGGTCGTGGATGTGAACCGGATCGCGGACGATGTTGTAACAGAAGTCGTCCGTCTCGCCGTAAACGATGCCCGGTTTGATGCCGCCGCCGGCCAGCCACACGCTAAAGCAGCGCGGGTGGTGGTCGCGGCCGTAGTTCTCGCGCGTCAGCCGGCCCTGGCAGTAGATCGTCCGGCCGAACTCCCCGCCCCATACGACGAGCGTTTCGTCGAGCAGGCCGCGCTGCTTCAGGTCGGTGATCAGCCCGTAGGCCGCCTGGTCGATGTCGCGGCACTGGTTGGGCAGGTCGCCCGCGACGTTGAAGTGCTGGTCCCACCCGCGGTGGAAGATCTGCACAAAGCGCACCCCGCGCTCGGCCAGGCGTCGGGCCAGCAGGCAACTCGCCGCGAACGTGCCGGGACGCTGGACGTCCGGGCCGTACAGATCGAGGACACGCCGCGGCTCGCCCGCCAGGTCCATCAGCTGGGGTACGCTCGTCTGCATGCGGAAGGCCATCTCGTACTGGGCGATACGGGCCTGCGTCTCGGGGTCGCCGACCTCCTCCAGCTGGCGCTGGTTGAGGCGTGCGAGGGCGTCGAGCATGCGGCGGCGGGCCTGCGGACTGACGCCGGGCGGGTTCGACAGGAACAGCACCGGGTCGCCGCTCGAGCGCAGGGCGACGCCCTGATGGCGACTCGGCAGGAAGCCCGCGCCCCAGAGGCGGTTGTAGAGCGCCTGCGCGTCGCGGCGGCCGGTCCAGCTGGCGGTCATGACGACGAACGCGGGCAGATCCTGGTTTTCGGTGCCCAGGCCGTAGCTGAGCCACGCCCCCAGGCTGGCGCGGCCGGGTAGCTGACTGCCGGTGCAGATGTAGGTGATGGCCGGGTCGTGGTTGATCGCCTCGGTGTGAACACTCCTGATGACGGCGAGATCGTCCACGATGCGGCCGGTCCACGGCAGCAGTTCGCTCACCCAGGTGCCGGCCTTGCCGCGGCGGTGGAACCGATACCTCGACGGGGCGATGGGGAACCGGCCCTGGCCGCTGGTCATGGTGGTGAGGCGCTGCCCCATGCGCACCGATCCCGGCAGGTCGCGGTCGAACCAGTCGGCCATCGTTGGCTTGTAGTCCCACATGTCCAGCTGCGACGGAGCACCGGACATGAACAGATAGATGGCGCGCTTCGCCTTCGGCGCGAAGTGCGGCAGCTCGGGCAGGCCGCCGATGGTCGTGGGAGAGCGGAACGGGTTGTCGGCCCTCACGGGCTTCGCCGGCAGCAACGAGGCGAGGGCGGCGGTGCCGAGGCCGAGCGCGCCGCGCCGGAAGAAGTGGCGCCGGGTCATCGCCGCCAGATGTTCGCGGACCGGGTCCATGAGAATACCTCCATCAATCTACCCCCGCTGGCGGCCTGGCGATCCAGTCGCCAGGCCACAAGCGGGGGCCAGCGCTCAGCCGCGGTGGATGACCTCGTC
>JADLBT010000434.1 GCA_020847555.1 Gemmataceae bacterium | reverse complement strand
CGTGGGAACCGACGACAGCGGCAGCAGCGTCTCGACCACCGGCATCTGGCGGGCGGCGCTGAGGAACTTCATGTACGCCACGTCCACCCGGTCGATGCGGTGCTGGATGTAGCCGTTGATGTAGCGGTCTGCCAGTTCCTCCACCTGGTCGTAGCGCGGCCGATCCTCGAAATAGGTGTAGGTGTGCTCGGCCTGGAACCCCTGATACCGGAAGTAGGCGATCGCGCGCCGGCCGGACAGATCCAGGTGCAGGTTCACGCCGTCGGCCCGGTACTCGCGCACGCGCGCCTGAGCGGCCCGCAGGATCGAGGCGTTGTACCCGCCGCACAGCCCGCGGTTGGAGCACAGCACCAGCAGGACGCTGTCCTTGACCTGCTCGCGCTTCTCCAGCAGCGGGTGTTGGATGTTCGCGGCGCTGGCGCTGAGGTCGCCGGCCAACTCCGCGATCTTGCGCGTGTACGCCTCCGCCTCGACGGCGCGTTTCAGCGCCCGCTGGAAGCGCGACGTGGCGATCAGCTCCATCGTCCGCGTGATCTTGCGGATATTGCGGATCGCTTTACGCCGCTTGACGATTGCTCGTGTCTTGGCCATGTTACTTGATCCCCACGACGGTCCCGGCCTGGAGGATCACCTCGTTGTTCTCGAAGAGATCGAAGCCCGGTTCGCTGCGAAGGCTGACCGTTTTGCCCTTCGCCAGGCGGCGCGGCTCGTCGGCGCCGACGGTCACCTTGATGGCTGCCTTGCTGTTCTCGCTTTGTTTACCAGCCGCAACGGACCACTAGGCTTTACCGTTGGTCGGCGCCTTGAACTGCGGCTGGAACGCCTCGATCGCGCGGTCGAGATCCTCCTCCAGCTTACCCTTCTTGACCTTGGCCTTGTCCTCCTCGCGCGTCTTCAGGCTCCTCTGCTGGACCAGCTGGTTGCGGACGTTGGACCGCTGCTCGCGCATGAAGCGCAGGAACTGCTCCTCCCACGCCGCCACTTGCCGCACCGGCACCTTGTCGAGGAAGCCGCGCGTCCCGGCGTAGAGGATCATGACCTGGTCAGCCACATGCATCGGCTTGAACTGCGGCTGCTTCAGCACCTCGACCATGCGGTAGCCGCGGTCCAGCTGGGCCTGCGTCGCCTTGTCCAGCTCGGTCCCGAGCTGGGCGAACGCCTCCAGTTCGCGGAACGCTGCCAGGTCCAGCCGCAGGCTGCCGGCGATCTGTTTCATCGCCGGGATCTGGGCCTTGCCGCCGACGCGCGACACGCTGATGCCGACGTCGATGGCCGGCCGGACGCCGGCGAAGAACAGATCCGGCTGGAGGTAAATCTGCCCGTCGGTGATGGAGATCACGTTCGTCGGGATGTACGCTGACACCTCCCCTTCCAGCGTCTCGATAATCGGCAGAGCAGTCAGCGACCCGCCGGTGTTCGCGACCTTGGCGACCCTGGCGTTCGGGAAGTGCTTCAGGTCATGCTTCTCGGCGTGTTCCAGATCCAGCGGGCCGACATAGACCTTGCCCGGCTCGCCCGCCGCACGCTGTTCGGTCGGATTGGCGGCGCTGTTAATGCCCCAGTCGTCAGCAACCTTCGCGGCGTCTGTGTCCTTCGGGACGATGACCCAGCGCTCGGCGAGCTTGGCCGACCGCTCCAGCAGGCGCGAGTGGCAGTAGAAGATGTCGCCGGGGTACGCCTCGCGGCCGGGCGGGCGGCGGAGCAGCAGCGACAGCTGACGGTACGCGGCTGCCTGCTTGGACAGGTCGTCGTACACGCACAGGGTATCGCGGCCCTGCTCGTACATGTAATACTCGGCCATCGCGCAGCCGGCGTAAGGGGCGATGTACTGCAGCGGGGCCGGATCCGCCGCCGACGCGACCACGACGATGGTGTAGTCCATCGCTCCGTTGGCCCGCAGCGCCTCGACGATGCTCGCGACCGTGGACTCCTTCTGTCCGATCGCGACGTAGACGCAGATGACGTTCTCTTCGCGCTGGTTGATGATCGCGTCGATGGCGATGGCCGTCTTGCCGGTCTTGCGGTCGCCGATGATTAGCTCGCGCTGCCCGCGGCCGACCGGCGTCATGGAGTCGATAGCCTTGACGCCGGTTTGCAGCGGCTGGTTCACCGGCTGGCGGCCGGCGACGCCGGGGGCGATCGACTCGACCGGGCGGCGCGTGGCGGTGACGATCTCGCCGCGGCCGTCGAGCGGCCGGCCGAGCGGGTCCACCACGCGGCCGATCAGCGCGTCGCCGACCGGCACCTGCAGGAGCTGGCCGGTGCTGCGCACCTCATCTCCCTCGGTGATCTCCAGGTAGTCGCCGAGGATGATGATGCCGACCGAATTCTCTTCCAGGTTGAACGCCAGGCCGAAGACGCCGGTCCGGGTGAACTCGACCATCTCGCCGGCCATGACGCCGGACAGGCCGTAGACGCGCGCGATGCCGTCGCCGACCTCGAGCACCTGGCCGGTCTCACGCGAGTCGATGCGCGAGCGGTAGTTCTCGATCTCAGGTATCAGAACTGAAACGATCTCGTCCGCTTTGAATCTCATGACTGCTTCTCTCGATCAGGTGGTTCCGGATGGTCTGCAGGCGGGTACGGACCGAGCCGTCATACTGCCAGTCGCCGACCTTGACGACCAGCCCGCCGAGCAGGTCGGGGTCGATACGGGTTTCAAGGATCGGTTCGAGGTGCAACGTTTCCCGGAGGTTGTGGCGGAGCCGCTCCTGCTGGTCGTCGGGCAGAGGGGCGGCACTGCGCACCAGGACGCGGACGCGGCGAGCGCGCTGGTCGTACAGGTCGCGGTAAGCGGCCAGGACGGAGCGGAGCAGTTCGAGGCGGCCGTGTTCGTTGAGGATGAGCAGGAAGTTGGTGAACAGATCGGTGCCGCGCCCGGCGAACAGTTTCTGGATCTCCGCCTCCTTGACGCGGGCGGGGACGGCCGGGCTGGCCAGGAAGCGTTCGACGAGGGAGTTCGCCTGAAAGACGTCGCGGACGAGCGAGTCGAGCTGCTCCAGGTTGATCTCGACCTCGCCGCGCTTGTCGGCGGCCCGGAGCAGAGCCTCGGCATAGACCCGGGCGACGCGCTGGGCGCCGACGTCGGCAATCTTCTGGTCCTGCTGCTCTTCGCGATGATTCATGCTCGCCCCTGTCACACACACATTCGCTCAGCCGACCAGCCCGGAGCGCCAGCGCCGGGCTGATGCGAGCGCAAGGCTCCGTCAGGCCCGCTGCTCGGCCGCCTGACGCAACTCCACCAGGGCCTCGTCCACCAGGCGCCGGTGATCGTCCGGCGACACCTCGCGGCGAATCGCCTTGGCGGAAATCAGTGTTGCCAGCTGGGCCGACTGGCCCCAGATCTCCTGCAGCGCCTGGTCGCGGGCCAGGTCGATCTCGCGGCGCAGCCGCTGGCGCTCTGTCTGGATGTCGGCCTGGGCGCGGGCGCGCATCTCGTCCGACAGCCGCTGGGCGTCGCGCCGCGCTTCCTCCAGCAGTTTCGGGATCTCGGCGTGGGCGTCGGCCAGCTTGCGCTCGAAGTCGGCGCGCGCCCGCTCCGTCTCGGCGCGGGCCGTCTTCGCCTCCTCGACCGCATCGCGGATCGTTGCCTCACGTTGCTGCAGTCCCTGGAGGATCGGCCCCCAGGCGAACCTCTTCAGCAGGAAGAACAGCCCGAGGAAGACAACGATCGACCACAGCCCCAGGTCGAGGCGCAGGGCGAACGGGTCGCCCGCCTTCTCACCCGCCGCATGCACGGCGCCGGCGCCCAGATCGGCCAGGACCAGGGCCGCGGCGGTCATTTTCCAGTACCAGCCGTTACGCATGACCACCTCGCTCCCTTCGCCGTGGGGCAGACCTGCCTGGCAGGCAGGCAGGTCTGCCCCACGAGTTCTTACCCGTGCGCCGCGTTACCACCTTGCCACGCCGACCAGGTTGAGGCAGATGAGCAGGGCGAAGAACGTCGCACCTTCCAGAAGGGCGGCGATGATGATCATGGCCACCTGAATGCGGCCGGCCACCTCGGGCTGCCGCGCCATGCTCTCCAGCGCAGAGGCGCCGATCTTCCCGAACCCGATGCCCGCGCCGATGATCACCAGCGCCGCCCCCAGACCCGCTCCGAGGCCGGCCCCCGAGAACAACTCGGTCGTCGGGACGGGGCCGGTCTTCTCCTGGGCCAGCGCCGGGGCCGCCATCACCAGCAACACCGCCACCGCCACCAGGGCCTGCTTGATCGCTTTCATGTCAATCTTCGCTCCTGTCTGTAACGCAACTCCCGCGCGGGCGAACCCGCTGCCGTTCTGATTACCGTATGCTCAACCCGTTAATGCTCGGGATTGACCGCCATGCCGATGAACAGGGCCGTCAGGAAGGTGAAGATGTACGCCTGCAGAAACGCCACGAACAGTTCCAGCAGGCTCAGGGCGATCACGCCCAGGACGCTCGCCACCGTCACCACCGGCCACAGGGGGGAATTGCCGGCCGCCACGATGAACAGCAGAATGCTGGCCAGCACCATGTGCCCGGCGAACATGTTGGCGAAAAGACGAATGGCCAGCACGCCGCTCTTGATGATCGTCCCAAACAGTTCGATGACGAAGATCATCAGCTTGATCACGAACGCGAACAGCCATCCGAGCCCGTAAAAGGCCGGCAGATCGATCTTCGGCCACAGAACCTTGACGTACCCGATTGGGCCGTGCTTGACCAGCGCCGCCCCGTGCAGCACGATGAACACGCACAGCGCCAGGCCGCCCGTCATGAAGATGTTGGCGGTCGGCGAACCCATGAACGGGAACAGCCCCAGCAGGTTGCAGAAGAGGATGTAGACGAACAGCGTCCACAGCAGCGGGACGAACGCATCCGCCGGGTGGGCGTGGGGTGGGGCGTGCGCCACCGCCGCCGTGCCGTGCCCGGCCGCGAGGGACTGCCCGCCGTGGGCCGCCGGTATCTGCTGCTCGGGGGTGTGGCCGTGGCCCTCGCCGTGGCCGTGCCCGTGGTCGTGATGCTCGGGGAAGTTGGGCTTGGCAACCTGCTCGCGGATGAAGGTGAGCAGGGTCTCGAAGAAGTTCCAGAACGGACCCTGCGGCACCTCGCCGTGTGCCACCCGCCTGGCCAGGCCCCGGTAGATGACGAAGGTCAGTACGGCGGCGATCAGCATCAGCCACATGTACTTCGAGGGGACCGGATGCCCGGCGATCTCGAACCAGCCGACGAGGGGCAGGTAGATGTGCAGTTTGTGAAAGATGTACCACGGTTCCGGGTTGCCGGCCTTGTCCCTGCCGCGCCGATCGCCGACCTCCTCGGCGGCGGTTATCTGGTGCTTGTCGTTATGCTTCTTCGCGTCGTCCGCTTTGGCGTCGTGCTTCGAGCCGACGGGCACGACCTGGTCCGTCTTGTGCTGCGCCGCGGCGGGCAGCACCACCGCGGAGAGGAGCAGGCTGGCCAGCGTCAACAGCGCGGCCGCCCGCAAGGGGGTTCGCCAAGCCATGTTGTTGGTTTCCGGGCGGTCATGCCCGGCGTTAATCCTGGTCCGAGCGGTCCGGGGCGGCCGGCGAGGCCCGGCCGGCCAGCAGGAAGACCATCTCAAAAGTCAGGGTGATAAGGTAAAAAGCCAATATCCAGATCAGCAAGCCCCCGCCGCGAAGATACTCCACCGCGCTCAGCAGGACGATCGCCGCGCCGAGGACGACAAACATCCGCAGTCCGGTCCCCCCCAGCACCATCAGCAGGTACTGCTCGGGCGCCCGCCGGAACGTCCACTCGGCCCACAGCATCGTCACCAGCGCCGGAACCAGGCAGACCGCCAGGGCGACCGCGCTGAGGGCGAGTTGATGCTCCCCGCCCAGGGCGTAGGCCGGGTAGGCCGTCAGACCCCACGCCAGCAGCGACGCGCCCAGCAGCCAGGCGGTCCGTTGACTCACAGCCGGTCCCTGGGTGGGTTGTGCGGGTCGGTTTTGTCGAATTGCTTCGATAGTTTCACCAGATGATACAGGCCGAGCACCAACCCCAGGATGGCACCGACCGTCACCCCCCAGGGGGACCACCCAAAGGAGTTGTCGAGCCAGTAACCGACTCCGATGGGAACGACCATCTCCAGACCGACCATCGCGAGGGCGAAATAGCGGCCGACCTCCCGGGGGTCGGGCATGCGCTCCGTCATCGCCCCTCACTCTCTTTCGAGGATTCAGGGAAACCCTGCTGCTCGGTCTGGTCGTGCGGAGGTATTGTCAGGACCAACTTCAAAAAGTCAAATCAATTCGTGGGAAAATTCACGAAGTCGGGCGCGGTTCCGCATACCCTGTCAGGACAATTACTTATTTCTCATAACTTCGCCACCAGGCGTTTGCCGGCCGCGCCCGGGAGGCGTTCACGGCCGGAAACACCACGTGAAGGGACCGAATTTTGAGTTGACAGACACTTATCCGTCCCTGTATCATCCGGTGGAGGAAGGAAATAGAAAGACCTGCCCTCGCCGGGGGCGATCCTTCGACGACCGTGGCGTCTGCCTCACGAGACGTAACCGTGACTTCACCCCCGAGTCGGCCTGCGCGCGAAAGCTGAAGAGGCATCCTTCCTCCAGGAAGGCATGCCTTTTTTTACCTTCTTGCCCCTTGAAGGATCAGGGCAAGGCGACCAACCCAGCCGCACAACGAATTCCACCCAGGCGAGCCCACCCAGGCAGCGCACGGCTGTTCGCGGGAACGCCGGAAGTCCCCTCCTCCTGGAACGGAAACTCCGGGAGCCTGCAAGCACCACAGGGATGTGCCCCCCTGAACCACACTGGGCGCCTGTTTGGCGTGCAGGCCTGACGGAGTTGTGCCGTATGACCAGAGATAAGCTGCAGGGGCTTGCCAAAACCACCCTGGTGGAGCTGGCCAGGAAGAAGGGCATTGCCGGCTGGCACGGGATGCGCAAGGAAGAACTGGTCGCCGCCCTTGCAGCCGCCGCTGCACCGGCCTCGACGCGGAAAAAGGCCAGGGTCAAGGCCCGGACGGCGCGCCCCGCTGCCCGCTCCCCCGCCCGCGCCACTGCCCGCGTCCCGGTGCAGCCGACGGCCAGATCCGCTCGGCCCCGTCCGCAGGTCGCCGCCTCCCGCAACACCTCCAGCACCCAGAGCGGCGAGGAACTGGTCGAACGCAGCAAGTTCGACGTCGGTATCCCGACACGCGACCTGTCCGCCAAGGTGCCGCGCGACCTGCCGGCCGGCTACGGCAAGGATCGCGTGGTCGTCATGGTCCGCGATCCGTACTGGCTCCACGCTTACTGGGAGTTGACGCGGTCCGCCATCCAGCGCGCCGAGGCCGCCCTCGGCCAGGACTGGCACGGCGCCAGACCGATCCTCCGTCTCCTCGACGTCTCCAGCCACGACACGACCAGCACTGCCGAGTCGGTCGTCCGCGATATCGAGATCCACGGCGGCGTCAATAACTGGTACGTCGATGTCGCCAACCCGCCGCGCTCATACCGCATCGATATCGGCTATCTTGCCCGCAGCGGTCAGTTCTACGTCCTCGCCCGGTCGAACGTCGTGACCACCCCGCGCGCCGGCCTGAGCGACAGCATTGACGAGAACTGGTCCGACATCGACCCGAAGAAGGCGGACCGCATCTACGCCATGTCCGGCGGATTCGACCCGACGGCGAGCAGCCTGGAGCTGAAGCAACTCTTCGAGGAGCGCCTGCGCCGGCCGATCGGCTCGCCTGCGGTGAGCAGCTTCGGATCGGGCGCGTTCCTGTCCGGCAGGCAGCGCAAGTTCTGGTTCCAGCTCGACGCCGAGCTGATCGTCTACGGCGCCACCGAACCGAACGCCCGCGTCACCCTCCAGGGCGAGCCGATCAAGCTCCGCCCGGACGGCACCTTCACGATGCGCTTCAGCCTGCCCGACAGCCGCCAGATTATCCCCGCCACCGCCGCCTCGGCCGACGGCGTCGAGGAGCGCGTCATCGTCCTGGCCGTCGAGCGCAACACCAAGCACCTGGAACCCGTCATTCACGACGGCAACGAATAACCGTGACCAGGTGACCAGGTGGCCAGGTGACCAGGTGACCGAGCGATTCTTGTCACCTGGTCACCTGGTCACCCTCATGGACCGTCGCGACTTCCTTCGGCCCCGACAGCTGATCCAGACCGCCAGCCATCTCCTCGGCGCGCTGGACGAGCTTACCTCCCTGGAAACGCCGCCGCCGGAGGAAGAGGTCGCCCTCGTGCGCCTCACGCGCCAGGCGATGGCGACCACGTTCGAGGTGATCCTGCCCTGCGGCGTTCCCGACGCCATCGCGGTCGCCAGCGACGCCCTGGACGAGATCGACCGGCTCGAAGATCAGCTCACCGTCTACCGCGACACGAGCGCGGTCAGTCAACTCAATCGCCGCGCGGCCGGCGACTGGGTGCAGGTCGAACCGGGACTGTTCGGCCTGCTCGCCCTGGCGCAGCGGCTGACCGCGGAGACGGAAGGAGCCTTCGACGTGTCGGTCGGCGCGCTGATCAAGGCGTGGGGCTTCTACCGGCGCCGCGGGCGCGTCCCGTCTGACGACGAACGGGCGGAGGTGCTGCCGCGTACCGGAATGAAGAATGTTCTGCTCGATCCGGAGCGCCGAGCGGTGCGCTACGCCGTGCGCGGACTGGAGATCAACCTTGGCAGCATCGGCAAAGGTTACGCCCTGGACCGGGCGGCCCACCGGCTGTCGCACCAGTGGGGCGTGCGAAATGGTCTGGTGCATGGCGGCCACAGCAGCGTGGTGGCGCTGGGGGACGGCGACGCTGGACGGCGCGGCTGGGCGGTCGGGGTGAAACATCCGTGGGCAGCCGGGCGACGGCTGGCGGTCGTACGGCTGCGCGACCGCGCGCTGGCGACTTCCGCGGCCACGTTCCAGCACCTGGAATACAATGGGCGAAGATTGGGCCATATCCTCGACCCGCGCACGGGCTGGCCCGCGGAAGGACTCGCCAGCGCCACCGCCATTGCCCCGACCGCAGCCGAGGCCGACGCCCTCTCCACCGCCTTCTACATCCAGGGAATGGACTGGGCGTGCGCCTGCTGCGCCCGCCGGCCCGACGTCGGGGCCATCCTGCTACCGGGGAGCGACGGCGCCCGTCCGGTCGTGGCGGGCCTGGCCCCGGCAGACATTGACCTGATCGCCTGACCGCCCCGAAAGCCCACGGGTTACGCCCCGTGGGCAAAGTGCCGGGGACGCCCCCACGGGGCGCCATCCGTGGGCTTTCGGGCCTGCTTGAGCTGCACCATGAATATCGGCACCCGCATTTTTCTTGTCGCGCTCCGCCTCGCGATCGGCTGGCACTTCCTCTTCGAGGGAATTGACAAGGTCCAGTCGCACCTGAACGGCCCGGCCGAGGGGCACCCTCTCTGGACGAGCGAGGCGTACCTGCGCGGGGCCACCGGCCCGCTCGCCCCGTTCTTCCGCGGCCAGGTCGAGGACGACCCCGACCGGGCCGCGCTGGACCGTCTCACCCTGCCGCCGGTCAAGGCCGGCGAGCGCCCGCAGCTGCCGCCGGTTTTGGAGAAGGAGTGGCAGGCAGCGTTCGCTCGGTTTGTGAAGTTCTACGGCGTCGGCGACGCGAAGGTGGTCCAGCCGGAGGTGCTGCGCGCCGAGGCGGTCGCGCCGCTGGCCGGCTTCCCGGCCAACATCCCCTGGCACGGCCTGGCCGAGATCACCCGCGTCGATCTGACGAAGGCGCCCGACAAGCTGCAGCTGCTCCTGGCCCAGATTGACTTTGCGCACGCCAGGGATGAGACGCTCGCCTGGCTGCAGGGGGGCGAGCGCGAGGCGGAGCGGGCCTTCTCCCAGATCAGCGGGAAGGTCAAGGAGAAGACGCCCGACCGCATCCGAGAGTACCGCGAGAAGCTGCGGCAGCTGCGCGAGATCGAGGCGTACGGCCTGCAGGTCTTCGGCAAGGACGTCTGGAAGAAGAACCTGGCCGACCTGAAGAAGGACGTGGCGGCGCGGCGCACCGAGTTGCTTGCCGACCTGAACCGCCCGCTGGTCGATACCCTCGACTTCATTTACAAGCAACGCCTGACGAAGGACCAGCAGGCGAAGGGAGCGCTGCCCGGACCGGAGCCGACGAACCGGCTGGCGCTCATCGACGGCATTACCATGTGGGGCATCACCGCTGTCGGCGTGTGCCTGATCCTCGGGCTGTTCACGCGAACCGCGTGCGTGGTCGGGGCCGGGTTCCTGCTGTTGTTCTACGCCGCCATGCCCGCCCTTCCCTGGCTCCCGGTGAACCCGCGGGCGGAGGGGCACTACTTCTTCATCAACAAGAACATCATCGAGGCGCTCGCCCTGCTGACCCTGGCGACGACGTACACCGGCCGCTGGGTCGGCTTCGACGGCCTGATTCACGCTCTCAACCCGTGGCGGCGGTTGCGGGACGAGCCGCCCCGCGGTAGTAATGAAGGTCGCAGCGCGGCCGATCGCCGGCCCGTCGTCGTGCGCGAAACGCCCCTCGTACCGCCCCCGGACACGCCAAGGGAATCCGGCGTCAAGGTCCAGGACGGGCCGGATCGCTGACGTCGAATTCCAGCCACCCCGCTGACCCTCGAACACTGACCCCGATAGGAGGCTCCTCATGGCCCTTGACATGACGCCCGAGCAGCGCGAAATCGGCAAGGCGAACTTCCACCGCGCCGTCGGCGGAATGGCCCAGGATCCCGGGCCGCCGGCCGCCAGCGGCCCCGGCCGCGGCCCCACCCGGCGCGGCTTCATGAAGGGCCTGATGGCGGCCGGCACCGCGCTGCCGGTGGCTGCCGCCGCCTACTTCGGTTACAGCCGGCTGCACGACGGCCGCCCGGTCCGCGCCGGCCTGATCGGTGCCGGCGACGAGGGCGGCGTGCTGATCGGCGAACACAACCCGGAGTTTATCGAGATCGTCGCCGTCTCGGACATCCGCCCGTCGAACCAGAAGCGCATCTTCGAGGGCGAACCGCATCGACCCGGGGCAACGCTGTGGCGCAAGGGGTTCAACCGCATCTACGGGGCCAACGCTGCTCGCCGGATCACCGTCTACGAGCGCTACCAGGATCTGCTCGAACGCTCCGACATCGAGATGGTGGTGATCGCGCTGCCGCTGCACCTCCACGCCCAGGCGACCATCGACGCCCTGCGGGCGGGCAAGCATGTGCTGTGCGAGAAGCTGATGGCCCGCACCGTCCGGCAGTGCAAGGACATGATCCGGGAGGCCGATCGGGCCGACCGGCTGCTGTCGATCGGCCACCAGCGCCACTATAGCCTGCTGTACGCCCAGGCGAACGAGCTGCTGCAGGCCGGCCTGGTCGGCGACGTCAAGCACATCCGCGCCCTGTGGCACCGCAACAACTCCCTCCCGCAGCGCGACGCCAGCGGCCAGCCGCGGCGGGACCGCAACGGCAACGTTATCCTCCGCGACGGCTGGCGCCCGGACATCAAGCCCGAGGACGCCAGCGCCCTGAACGACCGCGAGCGGCTGCGCCGGTACGGCTACCGGAGCATGGAGGAACTGGTGCGCTGGCGGCTGTTCAACCGCACCGGCGGCGGCCTGATGGCCGAGTTGGGCAGCCACCAGCTGGACGCCTGCAGCATCTTCCTGGGCAAGAAGCACCCGCTCGCCGTCACCGGCGTCGGCGGGAAGTACTTCTACACCGACGATCGGGAGGTGGAGGACCACGTCTTCTGCAGCTTCGAGTTCCCGGGCAAGGACTACGATCGGTCGGCCCCGCACGTGCGCAACGGCATCCCGGTCCACAACGATGTCACCGTGGTGACGTACTCGTCGGTGAGCACGAATAGCTTCGAGAACTACGGCGAGTGCGTCATGGGATCGCGCGGGACGATGGTCGTCGAGCTGGAGCAGAGCGCGATGCTCTGGCCAGGCGTGGACTCGCTCGGCCGACCGACGTCCGGGCGCAGCACGTCGGTGACGGTGACGCGGTCCGGCGGCGCCCCGGTCGTGGATGCGTCGGCGACGTCCGGTCCAGCGGAACCGACGCCGGCCCAGACGCTCGGGCAGCGGTCGCTGAGCAGCGAGCGGGTGAGCCGCGGCTACCGGGAGGAGATGGAACACCTGGCGTGGTGCATCCGCATGCGCAACCAGGGCATGGCGCGCGACCGGGAAGACCTGCGGCCGCGCTGCCACGGCCGGGCGGCGATGGCCGACGCGATCATCGCCCTGGCCGCGAACCAGGCGATGCGCAGCCAGCAGCGCCTCCTCTTCGACGAGCGCTGGTTCGACGCCGCCTCCGACGTCGTGCCGGACTGGGATTACCAGCCCGAGAACATCTGACCTCAACCTGGGCACTGCCCCGGTGAGCGGCGCGGCGGGAGCCCGCCGGTGGAGGGTCCGCCGGCGGGCTTCCGCCGCGCTGTGGGTGGCGTGGAAACGGCTCCGCGCGTGAGGAAGACGCGGCCATGACATCCGATCTGTTCGACCTGACCGGCCGACGCGCTCTCGTCACCGGCGCCAGCCGTGGTATCGGCCTGGCGATCGCCGAGGAACTGACGCGGCGCGGCGCCGCCGTCGCCATCACCGGCCGGAAGGCGGACGCGCTTGAGACCGCCGCCGAGCGGTTGCGGGGTTTGGGCACGCCAGTCGTGTCAGTGGTGTGTCACCAGGGCGAGCCGGATGTTGTCACGGCTTTGTTCGCACGCCTCGACGCCGACGGCTTCACGCCGGACGCGGTCATCATCAACGCCGCCACCAACCCGGTGATGGGTCCGCTCCTGGACCTGGAGTTGGGCGCGTGGCAGAAGATCCTCGCTGTCAACCTGACCGGGGCTCTCGTGACGGCGCAGCAGGCGCTGCGCCGAATGGTGCCGCGCCGACGCGGGGCGCTGCTATTCATCGCCTCGATTGCCGGGATTGATCCGCTGCCGGGCCTGGGCGCGTACAGCGTCAGCAAGGCCGGACTTCTCGGCCTGATGCGGGCGCTGGCGAAGGAGGTGGGGCCGAGCGAGGTGCGCGTCAACGCCCTGGCCCCCGGGCTCATCGAAACGCGGTTCTCGGCGGCGCTATTCCAGGATCGACAGACCTACGACCGGCTGATGGCGCAGGTTCCGCTCGGCCGGCACGGGCAGGCGGCGGACCTTGTCGGCGCGGCGGCGTTCCTCGTCTCGGACGCGGCCGCCTACGTGACCGGACAGGTACTCGTCGTGGACGGCGGCGGCCGCGTGTAATGAGGAAACCCTGATTCACGGTCCGAGAGAGAGTGTCTGCCGCCCTCCTCTCCCACCAGGGGAGAGGGGGAAAGACAAACCGGACAGCACCGCCCGGATCATATATGAGGTAAAGGCCACGGGTGGCGCCCCGTGGGAGAGGCGCTGGGGCCTTCCCCCACGGGGCGCCACCCGTGGCGTTTGTCGCGGCTTTTTCCCGCTCTGAGCGCGCCTGTGCCTTCGGCCTGGAATGCCGGTGCGGCGTCACCTATACTCAGACAGTCACAACCACTCGCCCGGCGCCACCCCCTGGCCACCAAGGCGGACTCTCATGCCTGCGATACGATGCGCTTGCCCTCGTTGTCAGATGCAGCTGCAGATCGACCAGACCCTGCCGGCGCAGGTGCGCTGTCCCGGCTGCCAGGCGCTGTTCACGGTCGGGGCCACCGCCGCCGGCGCCCCGCCACAGCAGCCCGCGCCGGCCCCGTCCTCGCCGTTTGAGTACCCGGACGAGCCGGTGATCCAGCGCCGCCGGCCGGTGCGGCGCCGCAGTGTGGCCCCGTGGGTGGTCGGCAGTCTGGGTGTCCTCGCCGCCGTCGGAGTCGTGGTGGCCGTCGTGGTCCTCCGCGGCGGGGGCAAGGCGGAGGAGAAGGAGGAAACGGGCTGGACCAGCAAGGCCAGGGCGGGCACCCCGGACACGCGCGACCTGGAGATCCAGGCCGCCATCGCCCGCGGCGTTGGCTACCTCAAGAAGCGGCTGCTGGAGGGCACGCCGGAGTACCACTTCAACGACCCGGGCGCGGGGTCCGCCCTCGGCGTCGTCGGGCTGTCCGGCCTGACACTGCTGGAGTGCGGCGTGCCGCAGACCGACCCGGCCGTGCAGAAGGCCGTCGAGACGGTGCGCCTGGAGGCGCCGCGGCTGCGATTCACCTACGCCCTGGCCCTGTCGATTCTGTTCCTCGACCGCTACCTCGAAGGGCAGGAGCGTCCCGACCCGGCGGACCGCGAGCTGATCCGCACGTTCGCCGTCCAGCTGATGACGTGGCAGAAGCCCAACGGCGGGTGGGGCTACTACTGCGACCCCCTCACCCCCGAGGACCACGCCAAGGCGCTCAAGCTCATCAACGCCGGCAAGTCCTTCCCGCAGCGCAACGACGGCAACGACCAGGACGACAACTCGATCAACCAGTTCGTGACGCTCGCCCTGTGGGCGGCGCGCAAGTACGACGTCAAGACGGAATCGTGCCTGAAGGCGATCGACAATCGCTACCGCAAGAACCAGAACGACGACGGCAGCTGGGGCTATCGGGCGCGCGACAAGGGGCCGTTCCGGGACGCGACGACCTGTGCCGGGCTGATCGGGCTGGCGGTCGGGCGCGGGGCCGACAAGGAGAAGCTGGAGAAGGACAAGGCGCACGCCAACGACCCGATCATGAAGGAGGATCCAGCCAAGGATCCGGCGATCGCCAAGGCGCTGAAGTACGTCGGCCGCGTGATCGGCCGCGACCCGCGCCGCCTGGCGGAGGCCGAGCGGCAGCGGCGCCTGAAGCACACGGCGGAGCTGCAGGCCCTCCAGAAGAAGTGGCACACGGCCGAGGTGGAGAAGCGCTCGGGGATCGCCAAGCAGATCCAGAAACTCGACAGCCTGATGATCGAGCGGAAGGAGGGCGGCACCTACTTCGGATCCGACGCGATCGGCGATCTGTACTTCCTGTGGTCGGTCGAGCGTGTCGCCGTGCTGTTCGACCTGAAAAAGATCGACGGCCACGAGTGGTACGACTGGGGCGCCCGGATTATCCTGGCGAACCAGAAGTCGGACGGCAGCTGGCGCGATCGCTTCCCCGGCATGGCCGACACCTGCTTCGCTCTGCTGTTCCTCAAGCGGGCGAACGTCGCCAAGGATCTGACCGACAAGCTGCGCACGGTGACTGCACCGCCGGGGATCGGCGCCGCTCCCGAACCGCGCCTGCCGCAGCCCGCGGCGCCGCTGGGCCGCGCGCGCAACGCCTGAGCGTCGCGCGCGGCTCGCTGTTTCAGCAGCACGCTCCGCCCTTGAAGTGATACGTCGGCTCTGTCACGACCACATCCCCGTTGTCCGCGAACCGGGCCGCCACCACATCCGAGACAGGCACCGGCATGCCGCGCCGCAGGACGTGTCCGTACCCATCATCAAATCCCTCGCGCGGGCCGACGTAGGTCGCCGTCCGTCCGGTGAAGATCAACGGGCCGTCGTCGCCCGGCGGCACCTTGTACGCGACCACCTCAACACTCTCCAGCATCACCCCGGCCGACAGCGCCGGATACTCCGACGGGTGCAGGTAGCGGTATGGACCTCGCGAACGGATCTCGACGCGGCCGAAGCCGGCGTCGGTCAGCGCGGTGAGGTAGTCCGGCAACGTCTGACAACCGGAGAGACAGCGGGCCCGCAGCGTGGCGTCCGACGTGAGCGCCTCCGGCAGCGGGACCGGCGTGACCGGGTCGGACGTGCAGAACCGGCCGCCGGGCCGCAGCACGCGCACCACCTCCGCCAGGGCACGGCCGAGGTCGTTGCGCTGGAACACGTTGAAGAGGCAGTTCTGAGCCGCCAGCGTCGCACTCCGCGACGGGACGGGTAGGTCGAGCGCGGAACCGTCGAACAGTGTGATGAACTCCGGTTGAAACCACGGGTTGAGTCGGGCGGCCTCGGCGAAGTTGGCCCGGGCGCGGTCGCGCATGGCCGCCACCGGATCGATGGCGAGTACCGCTCCGGGTCGGCGCGTGAAGTACGCGAACAGCAGCGCCTCCAGCCCTCCGCCGACGCCGACATACAGAATGGTGTCATCCTCGTGCAGTTCGCGCGGCTCGACCGTCGAGCCGCAGCCGTAGTTCATCTCGTGCATCGCGGGCGGGATGCGCAGGTCGGGGAAGCGCCACGGCGGCGTGGCGACGCAGCACAGGTCTGAGTCGGGGTTGGCGGCGGCTGCGGCGTAGACACGCTCGACCGTTTGCAGGTAGCTGGCCATCGTCCCATCCTCGTTCGCGGCGGGGGCGAGCACAGTAAGGTTATAGCGTAATAGTCATTTGCAGCTGCGCCCTACCTTATCTGGTAACGCGGAGGTTGCCAGATATGCAGTTTTTCCTGGCATTTTCAGCTACCTGATCGGCCGTCGGGGTCATTCCACGGCGTGAAGTAGTGCATCCTGCCCCGGATCTTCTTCGCCCAGGTGCCGTTGGTATGAGGGAAGAGCGGGCTGCTCTCGGGGCGGGCGGGCTTGCGGGCGCGATCGGGAGCGAATAAACTGCGTCTGGACACGACGACATCTCCTGACAGGTGCCGTTGTGGGACCGGGGTGTTACCATCAACCCCAGCCTACCTGTACTGATTGCAGCTGGTGTCG
>JADLBT010000433.1 GCA_020847555.1 Gemmataceae bacterium | reverse complement strand
GCAGGAGGCGCTCAAGGTCATCGACGCCGCCACCGAGGACAGCGTCGGCATGGTGATCGTCTTCAACGCCAAGGCGACGACGCTGCAGTCCTACACGACCAACAAGGCGAAGCTGCGCGATGCGGTCCTGAGCATCCAGCAGACGCACCGTCCGGCGCGCATCGAGGACGCCCTGCTGCTGGCAGACTCGCTCGCCAACCAGCGGCGCTCGACGGAGGACGTCGCGTCGCAGCCGGAGAACGTCCCCCCCGGACAGGAGCGCACGTTCGTCCCGCCGAAAGGCATCCCGACCGACGTCTACCTGTTTTCCGACGGTGGCTTCCCCGACCCGCCCGAGTCGGCCATCGCCAACCTGAACTCGCTCCTCGCTGGCAACACCTCGGCGCTGGGCAATCTGAACCTGCGCTTCCAGCTCGCCGGCCGGCGCGGCCCCGAGCACGCGAACAACGTCGCGATCGTCGGGTTCAGCGCGGTGCGCCTCGCCGACAAGGGCGGGCAACGGCCCGGCGATGACACCGCCCGCCTCCAGGTGCTGGTGCAGGTGCGCAACTACCGCGCCCGGGACGCCGAGGTCAAGCTGCGCCTCGACGTGACCGCCGGCGGGAAGCTCGTCCACGCCGCCCAGGAGCAGAAGACTATCCCTGCCCGCCGGGTGGTCCGCAACGAGAAGGATAAAAGCGAGGGAAATAAGGATGAACCGGGCGAGGGACCGTTCACGTTCACCCTGCCGCCCCTCGACCTGCGGTCGAGCAACGTCCTCCGCGCCTACGTGGAGGGGGCCGGCGACGATTTCCCGCTGGACGACGAGGCGTGGCTCGTGGTCGGGCTGGCACGCAAGGCGAACGTGCTGATCGTCGGCGGCAACAACCCGGTGCTGGAGGCGTTCTTCGACCAGGAGGCGATGAAGAAGCTGGCGAAGGTCAAGCGGCTGGCGCCGGCGGACCTGGCCCAGGACTCGTATCGGACGGCGGCCCGGAGCGGCGCGTTCGACCTGGTCGTCTTCGACCGCTGCATGCCGGAGAAGGAGGAGGATTTGCCGCGCGCGCACACGCTGTGCATCGATCGGCCGCCGCTGCCGTGGGTGCGCGGCGACGCCGGGCTGAAGAACCCGTTCCTCATGGTCAGCAAGAAGGGCCACCCGCTGCTGCGGCACGTCGCCAGCCTGTGGGACGTGGGCGTGAGCGGCGCCTTCCGGTTCGGCGTCAGGGACAACCTGCCGGAGGCAGCGGCGAAGCAGTTCAACCTCGACGGTAAGCAACGCGACAGGAGGGCGCTGCCGCCGGTGACGCGCCTGGTCGAGGCGGGCGGCGACGTGCCGGTGGTGTTCACGCTGCCGCGCGGGCCGTACACGGACCTGGTGCTGACGTTCCCGCTGGTGAGCGACCGGGGCGACCTGATGACGAACTGGCCGCTGCACCCGAGCTTCCCGCTGTTCCTGCGCAACGTCCTCCTTGTCCTGGGGACCGTGGGCGAGGGAATGGGCGAGGGAGCGGTGCCGCCGGGCGAGCCGATGGTGCTGCGACCGGAGGCGGGCGTGCAGTGGCTGGAGGTGACGCCGCCCCAGGGGCCGGCCGAGAAGCTGCAGCGCGGCTCGCGGCCGGACTTCATCTTCGCCGGGACGGACCGGGTCGGCCTGTACCGGGTGCGGCGCGACGACGGCGGCCTGCACTACTTCGCGGTCAACCTCCTCGACCCGCAGGAGAGCAGCATCGAGCCGCGGACCCGCTTCAAGGTCGGGACCGACGACATCGACGCCGGCCAGGAGCGCTCGCAACCGCGCGACCTGTGGAAGTGGATCGTCCTCGCCGCGCTGGGCCTGCTGCTGGTGGAGTGGTACGTGTACAACCGGCGGGTTCATGTGTGAGGACGGATGATGCCGTACAGGCCAGGGCGCCGGTCACGCCGAAGCCCGCACCGGCTCGCGGGCCTCTGTCCGCCCCGGCGCGACGGGCAGGTGAAGGGTAAACTGGCTCCCACGGCCTGGCGCGCTCGTCACCGTCACCGTCCCACCAAGCACGGCCGCAATCCGCCGGACCACCGCCAGTCCCAGCCCTACCCCGGCCTGGCCAGATCGTCGAGCGTGCCGCGCGCGGAAGAACGGCTCGAACACCAGCGGCAGATCCTCCGCCGTCAGACCCCAGCCCCTGTCCGCCACGGCAAGATGGACCTCCCCCCCCGACGCCCACGCCCGGACCGCGATCGGCGTGTCGGGTTCGCTGTACTTGCAGGCATTCTCCAGCAGGTTGTCCAGCGCCTGGGCCAGCAGGGAAGAGTGCGCCCGCACCGGCAGCGGCGCTTCGCCCGGTATGTCCGCATCCAGGTCCGTTCCTCGGGGCCGCCCGGCCCAGCGGCGAAGCTGCTCGGGCACCCAGGCGGTCAGGTCGAGTTCCTCGAACCCCGGACGCAGGCCGTCGGCGTCGGTCCGGGCCAGGAACAGCAACGCCTCGACGACCTGCCGCAGACGAACCCCCTCCCCGTGAACTGCGTCCAGCACGCGCTGATACTCCGCGGGCGTCCGCTCGCGCCGCTGGGCGACCTCGACCTGGCCGAGGAGAACGGTCAGGGGCGTGCGCAGCTGGTGCGAGGCATCGCCGGTGAAGCGCCGCTGCTGCTCGAACGACTCCTGAAGGCGGCCCAGCAGGTCGTTAAAGGTCCGGCACAGTTCCTCCAGCTCGTCTCCGGTGCCTGGGCTGGGCAGCCGCCGCCCCAGATCCTCGGCGGTGATTTGTGCGGCCGACTCCGCCATGCGCGCGACCGGGGCCAGCGTTCTCCGGGATAGCCGCCGTGCGAACAGGGCCGCCACCACCCAGAGGACGGCGGACAGGCCGGCCACCGTTACCCCCAGCCGCCACAACGCCGCCTGTGCGGGACCGACCGGCAGCCCCGCCGTGAGGACGACGGCCGGGTACTCGTCGTCGTCCAGCTCGCCGCGCGGGGCTGCGCGCGGGGTGAGGCGTCGCCAGGCCAGCCGCCAGCCCCCCAGGTTCGCCCGGCCATCCGCCGGTGCCGCGGACCCGGCCCGGTCCGGTTGCCAGGCGACCGGGAAATCCCCCTCGCGGGCGTTGGGCGATCTGTCCACGGTCCGGCCGTCGGTGGCCTGAATCACCCAGCGCGGTTGCCCCTCATCCGGGCCGCGCCCCAGCGTCAGGGCGCGCTCGGCCGGATCCCACTCGATGCGGTCCTCCTCGACCTCGGCGGCGGCCGCGAGGGTGGCCAGGGCGGCGTCCAGTCGCGCGTCCAGCTCGCCGTAGAAGTACGAGCGGGCGAGCAGATACAGGGCGGCGGAGAAGCCGGCCAGGACGACGGCCAGGGCGAGCAGGAAAAACGCCGTTAGTCGGCCCGTCAGGCTCATGTCTCCTCCTCCCCGTCAATCGCCGGCGCGCGCAGGACGTAGCCGCGCCCGCGCAGCGTGTGGATCAGGCGCAGCCCGTGGACCTCCAGCTTGCGCCGCAGTTCCATGACGTGGACCTCCAGGGTGTTCGACAGGCCGTCGTACCGCTCGTCCCAGACCTGCTCGTAGATTCGCGTTCTGGACAGGACGTGGCCGGGGTGGCGGAGGAAGAAGACCAGCAGCGCCTGCTCCTTCGCGGTCAGGTCCAGGGGACGGCCGGCACGCTCGGCCCGGTGGGTGACGAGGTCAACCTTGACGTCGCCGAAACTCACCACCGTTCCAGGTCCGCCATCCCGGCGACGGATCAACGCCCGGACGCGGGCCAGCAACTCCTCGAAGGCGAACGGTTTGCAGAGGTAGTCGTCCGCCCCGCCGTCGAGCCCCTGGACGCGGTCGGCGATGGTGTCGCGCGCCGTCAAAAACAGGACGGGCGTGTGCCGGTTGACCTGGCGAAATCGGCGGAGCACCTCCAACCCGTCCACGTCGGGCAACCACCAGTCGAGCAGCAGCAGATCCCAGTCGCCGGAGCGAAGGGCTACCCACGCCGCCGCGCCATCGGCCGCCCGTTCCACCGCGAACCCCTCCTCCCGAAGCCCACGCACCAGGAAGTCGGCAATCCCGTTTTCGTCCTCGACGACCAGAATGCGGACCCCCATGTGACCTCCCGCGAGCGATTGGGCCAGGGCGAGCCGGCCCCTGCCGCCCTGTACTCATGGTATCGCCGCTGCCAGCGGTGAGGCGAAGATAAGCCCGAATTTATCCGGGGTTCAGGGGAGCCTTAGGATGCGCGGGTAGGATTCGGGTGTATGGCAGACGCGCTTCGCCCGGCGACCAGACCTGGAGGATGCTCATGTTGATTTCCGTGCTTCAGACCGTGTGCTGCTACTTCACCCACGCGAAGGCCGGCACGCGCACAAACGCAACCACTCCCTCGGGGAGCGACGAGGCCGGCCGCTCGCTGGAGCGGGTGAGTCTGTTGCGCTGCGCGTCGGCGGGGCGGCGAAACCAAACGAATCCCTGGGCGTTCCTTGCGGGACGCTGGATGTAGGCCTGCTTCGCCCCGGTTTCAGGTGAGCCAGGGGCGTTGGTGAGGCGTCCGCTCGGGCGCACGCGCCTGAGTGGATGGGCGTCCCCTGCCGCACGGGGCTTGTGTTTCGCCTGCCTTGCCGTAGGTTGAGCTGGTGTGTGCTCTCAACTTCATCCGCGCGGGGGAGGGGCTCGGCCGATGCAAGTCAACTGGCGAGGGGTCTTCCCGGCGGCAACGACCCAGTTCCACGACGACCAGTCGCTGGACGTCGCCGGCACCGTGGCGCACGTCGAGCGGCTGGTGCAGGCCGGCGCTCACGGTATGATCGTGCTGGGGACAGTCGGCGAAAACTGCTCGCTCGCGTATGCGGAAAAGCTGGAGGTGCTGCAGGCGGCGGTGCGCCAGGTCGCGGGCCGCATCCCGGTGCTGACCGGCGTCGCCGAGTGCTCAACGCGCCTCGCGTGCCGGTTCGCCGCCGACGCGAGTCAGGCCGGCGTCGATGGGCTGATGGTCCTGCCAGCGATGGTTTACAGGTCGGACCCGCGCGAGACGCTGACCCACTTCCGCGCCGTCGCCCGCGCGACCGGGCTGCCGGTGATGTGCTACAACAACCCCATCAGCTACGGGGTGGACCTCACCCCGGCGATGTTCGCCGAGCTGGCCGACGAACCGCGCTTCGTCGCGGTCAAGGAGTCGTCGGAAAACGTCCGCCGCATCACCGACCTGAAAAACGTGTGCGGCGACCGCTACCTGCTGTTTTGCGGCGTCGATGACCTCGTCCTGGAGAGGGTCCTGCTCGGCGCTGCCGGCTGGGTGTCGGGGCTGGTGAACGCCTTCCCCGAGGAGAACCGGCTCCTGTGGGATCTGGCGGTTGCGGGCCGGTACGAGGAGGCGCTGGTGGTCTACCGCTGGTACACCCCGCTCCTGCACCTGGACACACACCCCAAACTGGTCCAGTACATCAAGCTCGCGGCGGCGGCGTGCGGGCACGGGACCGAGACGGTCCGGGCTCCGCGGCTGCCGCTGGTGGGGCGCGAGCGCGAGGAGATCCTGGCCCTCGTCCGGCGGGCCATCGAGACGCGCCCGCGCGGCCGGACCGCTGCGCGAACGGTCGCGCCAGTGTAGCGAGCGGTGTGCGGGAGCTAGACAACCGGGTCGCGGCATCGGCCCGGTTTGCGGGGAGCTACCCCCTCCTGACAGCACAACTCCTCTCCCGGTTACCCCCTGGTTGCTCAGGCGAACTCGAACGGCTATGCCGGGTACACCGCCCGGCACGATTTACAGATCCGCAGCTCCTCGCTGTCCCTGAACTCCTCGATGATCGGCTTCAGCTGCTTGCCCAGGTCCACCAGGTGGAACTCCGCGTCGTGAACGACCGCCCCGCACTGTGGGCAGTACCAGCGCAGGTGGTCGTTGCCGCTCTCGGGCCGGGCCTGCTCGATCACCAGGCCGACCGTCCCCGCCGGCCGGCGCGGCGAGTGCGGGACGTTGGCTGGGAGTACGAACATCTCGCCCTGGCGAATCGGGATGTCGCGCGGCCGACCATCCTCGATCACCTTGAGGGTGATGTCGCCCTCGACCTGATAGAACAGCTCTTCCGTCGGGTTGACGTGGTAGTCGGTGCGCTGGTTCGGTCCGCCGACCACCATGACCATGAACCCGCCATTGCAGATCATCTTGTTGCCGACAGGGGGCTGCAACAGGTGGCGGTTCGCCTCGATCCACCGGCTCAGGTTAAACGGAGCGGCAAGCGGCATGGGTGGCTCCTCCGCTGGGATTGGGGCACCCTTTCAGGGGTGGTGATGTCTGGGTGACGTGGGCTGTTTCCGGGGACGGTAGTGCGGGTTGGGGTCTGGGCCGGCGCCCCGACCTGCGCACGTCCCGTGTTCGCGCGGCCCCGGCGTCGCGCCAGGACCATTGCTTCCATTATTCGCTGGCCGGGCGGTCCGAACAAGGTGCCGAAACCAGAGAGCAAGGCCGGGTAAGCGGCCGCCCCGCGCTCCCTTTGACCCTCCGGGACACCCCTGATACAATCAAGCTACCCTCGGCTCGCGGCGCGGCGCCCCGCAACTGACGGAAGCCCGACATGATCAGCATCACCTACTTCAAGCGCTTCCGGATGGAGATCGACCTGAACGAGTTGCCGCCCGCCGCGACCTTGCCCGAGGGGTACTTCTGGATGCCGTGGGACGAGTCCCTCCTCGAATCGCACGCCGACGTCAAGTTCCGCAGCTTCTGCGACGAGATTGACTCGATCGTCTTCCCAAGTCTGAGTACCTTTGCCGGCTGCCAGCACCTGATGCGCGAGATCAGCCGCAAGCCAGGGTTCCAGCCCGAGGCGACCTGGCTCGTTGGGTGCCCGGGCGGGTATTGCGGGACGGTCCAGGGGGTGCGCGAGCGGACCGAGCTGGGAGCCATTCAGAACCTCGGCATCACGCCCGAACACCGCGGCCGCGGCCTCGGTGGCGCCCTCCTGGTGCAGGCGCTGCACGGGTTTCGTCGCGCCGGGCTGGACCGCGCCTTCCTGGAGGTGACCGCCCAGAACGAGGGCGCCATCCGCCTTTACCGCCGGCTCGGGTTCCGCTGCCGCAAGACGATCTACAAGGCGGTGGACGGCTCCGGCGCCCTCCGGCCGCCGGCCGGCGCCGGTGTCTGAACGCGAGAGAACCGACCGGGTCCGCAGGCCGCGAGCCCGATTAGCAGAAGGAGACCGCAGTGGCGCAGGAAGTCTACCACCATACCTTTGCCAACGGGCTGACACTGCTCGCGGAACGCATGGAGCACGTGCGCTCGGCGGCCCTGAACTTCCTGGTGCCGGCGGGCTGCGTCCACGACCCGCAGGGGCAACTCGGGACGGCCTCGCTGCTGGCCGAGATGATCACCCGGGGAGCCGGGGCGCGCGACAGCCGCGAACTTTCTCTCGCCCTGGACGGGTTGGGACTCGACCGCGACGAGTCCGTCGGCCCGATGCACATTCGCTTCTGGGGCGCCACCCTCGCACGGAATCTTCCGGCCGCGCTGGAAATCTACGCCGACATCCTCCGCCGCCCCCATCTGCCCGCCGACGATCTTGACGCCGTCCAGGCGCTGGCGCTGCAGGATCTGCAAGGGCTGGAGGACGAACCGCGGCAGAAGGTGTTCCTGGAACTGCGGCGGCGCCACTTCCCGGCCCCGCTCGGCCGCGACCGGCGCGGTACGCCGGAGGGGATCGAGGCCGTTACCCTCGAATCGCTCCGCGCCCAGCACGCTCGCCTGTTCCAGCCGCGCGGCACGATCCTGTCCGTGGCCGGCAACGTCGAGTGGGGTCCGCTGCGTGACCAGGTCGGCCGGCTGTTCGACGACTGGAAGGCGCGCGACCAGGCTCCGCTAGCGCTGGAAAGGCCGGTCGGCGGACAGGCCCACCTGCCGAAGGAGACGGAGCAAACGCAGATCGTCATTGCCTACCCGAGCGTGCCGTTCGGCCACACCGACTACTACGCGGCCCAGGGAGCGGTCCACGTTCTGTCCGGCGGGATGGGCGCCCGGCTGTTCACGGAGGTGCGCGAGAAGCGCGGCCTGTGCTACTCCGTCTCCGCCAGCTACCAGACGTTCAAGGAGGTGGCGGCCATCATCTGCTACGCCGGCACTCGTAGCGAGCGCGCCCAGGAGACGCTCGACGTGACGCTGCAGGAACTCCTCCGCCTGCAGGACGGGGTCGAGCAGGAGGAGGTCGAGCGCGTCCAGGCCGGGCTGAAGTCGTCGCTGATCATGCAGGAGGAGTCCACCTCGGCCCGGGCGGGCGCCCTCGCCTCGGACTGGTATTACCTGGGCCGGGTGCGCAGCCTCGACGAAATCCAGGCGGCTGTCCAGGCTCTGTCGCCGCAGCGGATCGTCGAGCACCTGCGCCGCTTCCCACCGCGCGATTTCACCGTCGTCACCCTCGGCCCCAAACCGCTGCAGCTGCGCCCGGAGGTTAATGGAAAAGTGACCGCCGCGGCGGGGTGAAGAACCCCTCGCCCGGCTCACGCGCATTCGATAGGAGATCCCGCCTTGCCATTCCACACGCACACGCTGGCCAACGGCTTGCAGATCATCGGTGAAACCAGTCCGTCGGCACGGTCGGCCGCCATCGGCTTCTTTGTCCGCACCGGGTCGCGCGACGAGATACAGGCGGTTTCGGGCGTCACTCACTTCCTCGAACACATGATTTTCAAGGGGTCCGAGCGGCGGTCGTATCTCGACGTCAATCGCGACTTCGACCGGATCGGCGCCCACTACAACGCCTACACGAGCGAGGAGAACACCGTCTTCTACGCCGCCATCCTCCCGGAGTCCCTGCCGCAGGCCGTGGACCTGCTCGCCGACATCCTGCGGCCGAGCCTGCGGACCGAGGACTTCGAGATGGAGAAGAAGGTCATCCTCGAGGAGATCGCCATGTACGACGACCAGCCGACCTGGTCGGCCTACGACAACGCCAAGCGCATCTACTTCGCCACCCACCCGCTCGGTAACAGCATCCTCGGCAGCCCCGACAGTATCACGGCCCTGAAGCGTGACCAGATGTACGAGTACTTCCAGCGCCGCTACGTCGCGAAAAACATCCTCGTCGCGGCGGCCGGGAACTTCGCCTGGCCGGCGTTCGTGGACCTCGTCGCCCGCCAGTGCGACCGCTGGGAGGGCGGGCAACCGGGCCGCCAGGGCATCCGCGAGACGCCTGGGTCGGGCATGTTCGAGGTAATGACAAAGGCGAAGGTGAACCAGGAGCACGTCCTGCTCATTTCATCCGCGCCGCCGGCCGACGCGCGCCTGCGCCACGCCGCAGATACGGTCGCGATGGTGCTCGGCGACGACTCCGGCAGCCGCATGTACTGGGCCCTCGTCGATCCCGGCCTGGCGGAGTCGGCCGACGCGAGCTTCCACGATTACGAGGGGGCTGGCGCCTACTATATCTCCTTCAGCTGCGAACCCGGTCAGGCGGAGGAGAATCTCGGAGTGACTCACGATCTCCTGCGCGACCTGCAGCGGGACGGCATCACCGAGGAGGAGTTGCACCAGGCCAAGAGCAAGATCCTGTCGCGCGTGGTGCGGGGGAGTGAGCGGCCGATGGGGCGCATGCAGGCGATCGGCATGGCGTGGACGTACCTGAACCGCTACCGGAGCGTGGACGACGATCTGCGCGACTTCGATGCCGTCACCTTGCGTGACGTGCGGGAGGTACTCGACCGCTACCCGATCGACCGCGTGACGACGCTGGCGCTCGGCCCGCTGGAGAAGCTGCCGCGTCCGAACGGCAACGGCCAGAAGTGACGGGGGATCACAGACAGGGAAGGTCTTCGTATGGAGAAGAGGTTCGCGCGTTTCTCCGCCGCGTTGACTCCGCTGGACCGAGGTGGTTCAATGGGGTGGAGATCTCTCGCCGGTCGGGGGCCGTATGGCGGACATCACGCGCGAACAACTCGCGGGCTACCTGGACGACGCCCTGAACGAGGCCGAGAGCGCCCGGATCGAGCAGGCCCTGCGTCAGTCCGACACGCTCCGCCGCCAACTGCGCACCTTGCTGGTCGAGCGGGACCGTGGGGAGCACTCGCTCGGCGCGATCTGGCGGCGCCGGCGGTTGACCTGCCCGACGCGCGAGCAACTCGGCAGCTTCCTGCTCGGCGTTCTCGAACCGGACCACCAGGACTACCTTGATTTCCACCTCCACACGATCGGGTGTGCGTTCTGCCTGGCGAACCTGGCCGACCTGCGCAGCCAGCAGGAGGCGGCGCCGCGGGTGAGCGAGCGGCGGCGGCGCTACTTCGAGTCGAGCGCCGGTCTGCTGCCATGTCAGGGGGATGAGCGGCGGGCGTAGCCACGCACGGCTGCATCAGCATTTCGTGAACTGACGGCCCTCGCTGCATGGGCCGGCGAGTACGGTTTCGCGGGGCGCCTTCGGCGGCATCGACCGCCAGCCGCACGAGAGGACGTACAGCGGCACTCCGGCCAGCAGTACCCCCAGTCCGACCGCCGCCTCCCTCGGGGCGTAGAGGACGCTGGCCACCAGCATGAACCCCCAGAAGGCGCAGAAGACC
Organism: Gemmataceae bacterium; assembly: GCA_020847555.1. Next base: position 9,058 of record JADLBT010000433.1, on the reverse strand, counting down.
AGCGGCAGGAATGGGTACAGCGGGGTCGTGAACGGCCGCTCGGTGTGCGGCTCGCGGAACCGCAGTACCAGCAGGGCGACGCCCGTCAGCAGGAAGAAGAGACAGAAGACCGGGGCGGTACACTTCAGCAGCACGTCGAAGCCGCCCTGCCCGCGGAACCACAGCCCGACCACGCACACCATGCCGATGCACAGGGCTGCCTGCACCACCAGCGATCGGACGGGCGTGCCCCAGCGGTGACTCCAGCGCGCCAGCGGGGCGAACAGCCGGTGGTCGGCGCCGAGTTCGGCGTAGATGCGCGAGCTGGTGAAGATCATGCCGTTGATCGCGCCCAGCGCCGATACCACCACCAGCAGCGCCATCGCCTGCCGCCCGCGGCCCCACGGCAGCAGCCCGAGCACGTTGGCGGCGACGCGCGGCGAATCGGCTGCCGCCTCGTAGCCGAGCCCGGCCCAGTAGGCCGCGTTGACCAGCAGGTACAGGACCGACACGGCCCCGGTGCCCAGCAGCAGGGCGAGCGGCAGGTTGCGCCGCCGATTCTCCACCTCGGCCGCAACATACGCCCCCTCGTGCCAGCCCGAGTAGGTCCACAGCACGAAGATCAGCGCCAGCGCCAGAGCCCCCAGCCCCGTCGCCGTCGTCGCCTTGACGCTGACCGCCCCCGCCTCCGGCGCCGCCGGATCGACGAGCGCCTTGACCGTCACGCCGGGCGTCAGGTCGGACGGTTGCAGCAGATCGCCGGCCCGTCGGTCGCTGCCGTTCAACGTGATCCGCGCACCGGGAGCCACCGGCTGCTGGACCAGTTCCCCGCCGCGGCCGCGGAGTGTGATGTAGCCGTGTTCGGCCGCCACGAACGCACCCTCGCGCACGACCGGGGCCGCGGGCGCCGCCCAGAGAAAGCCGGCCAGGACGATGACGCCGACGCCGGCCATCTTCGTCACCGTCAGCAGGTTCTGCGTACCTTTGCCGAAGCGAACGCCGACGATGTTGACGGCTGTCAGCCCGCCGATCGCCGCGGCCGCCAGCGCCACCTTGCCGGCCGGGCCGAGAGGCCACAACTCGGCGGCGTAGTCGGCGAAGACGTAGGCGACGGCGGCGATGCTCCCGCCGGTACGGATGACCGCCAGCTGCGCCCACGCGAACAGAAACCCGGCCGGCGGCCCGTAGGCGCGCGTGAGGTAGACGTACTCGCCGCCGGAGCGCGGGTAGGTGCTGGCCAGTTCGGCGAAGCAGAAGGCGCCGACGAGGGAGATCAGCCCGCCCAGCCCCCAGATGGCGAGGGCCGTCCACGGACTAGCGGCATAGTTGAAGACAGTGGCCGGCGTGACGAAAATGCCCACCCCGACGATGATGCCGACGATTATGCTCGCCGTGTCCCACAGGGACAGGCGGGCGTGCAGCAGCCGAGGCTCGTGTGTGGGCGTGTTCATCTGGCGTACCCTACCTTCCGGGCCGATGCCGCGGGGGCGGGAAGAGCGTTTGCTTTGGCTGGGGCAAACGGGCAATATGGGAGACACCGGGTGGGCCGACCTCCCTGGAGGGGACATGGCCAGGGTTGCGGCGCGGGGAGACGGCCCTGCTTTCTTCATCCTACCTTGTAAGCCGGTTCTCGCCAGGCCAATTTGAACCCGCCCCAGACCCAAAGAACTTTGAGACCAAACCCCTCCCCCCACCCCCACCCCTGCGCGGAGAGGGGGAGCCAACCTGGTCTGGCTCCCCCTCAATGATGCTGCGATCCCAGGGGGGTATCGGCCTCCCTTCCAATCTGGACCTGTGTACGGATGTCGGGTAAGGTGAAGCCTCAAGGAGATTTTCGCCATGCCGACACCGCCGGCTCACTCGCTCGACGACCTTCGCCGCGTGGTCGAGCGTCACTGGGGCTTTCACTCCTTCCGGCCATTGCAGGAAGGGGCCATCCGCGCCGTCCTCGACGGGCGCGATTCGCTCGTCGTCCTCCCCACCGGCGGCGGCAAGTCGCTCTGCTACCAGGCGCCGGCCGTCCTCCGCGGCGACACCACCGTCGTCGTCAGCCCGCTCATCGCCCTGATGAAGGACCAGGTCGATAACCTCCAGGCCGCCGGTGTGCCCGCCATCCAGCTCGACAGCTCGCAGACGCCCGAGGAGCGCTGGGGCTACGAGCAGGACGTCCGCCAGGGTGCGATCCGCCTCCTCTTCGTCTCGCCCGAGCGCCTCGTCAACACGAACCTCTACCAGTTGCTCAGGCAGATCGACGTCCGCACCTTCGCCATCGACGAGGCCCACTGCATCAGTCACTGGGGCCACGACTTTCGCCCCGAGTACCGCCAGCTCAGCCGGCTGCGAAAGGAGTTCCCCCGCGCCTCCGTCCACGCCTACACCGCCACCGCCAACGAGCAGGTGCGCCGCGACATCATCGCCCAGCTCGCCCTGCGCGACCCGGAAGTGCTGGTCGGCAACTTCGACCGGCCGAACCTGACGTACCGCGTCCTGCCGCGCCACGACCGGACGAAACAGGCCCTCGAAGTCCTCGATCGCCACTCCGGCGAGGCGGGCATCATCTACTGCTCGTTCCAGCGCGACGTCGAGGAACTGACCGACGTCCTGCGCGGCCGCGGGTACGACGCCCGCCGCTACCACGCCGGCCTGAGCGGCGAGGAGCGGCGCACCTCGCAGGAGGCGTTCATCAGCGAGGAGTGCAACCTGATCGTCGCGACGGTGGCGTTCGGCATGGGCATCGACCGCCCGAACATCCGGTTCGTCCTCCACACCGGCATGCCCAAGTCGCTGGAGCACTACCAGCAGGAGACGGGCCGGGCCGGCCGCGACGGGCTGGCGGCGGAGTGCATCCTCCTCCACTCGGGCGCCGACCTGATGACGTGGCGGTCCATCCTGGAGAAGAACGTGGAGGAAGCGGGCGCTGACCCGTCGTTCCTGCCGAACGTCCTGCGGCACCTCGACGAGATCGACCGCTTTTGCCGCGGCGTCCTGTGCCGACACCGGGCGCTGGTGGAGCACTTCGGGCAGACGTACCCGGACCAGTCGTGCGAGGCGTGCGACCTGTGCCTGGGCGACACGGAGCCGCTGGCGAACGCGCTCGTCCTGGCGCAGAAGATCCTGTCGTGCGTGGCGCGGGTGCGCGAGCGGTTCGGGATCGGCCACGTCATCAAGGTGCTGCGCGGCAAGGACGACGAGCGCCTCCGCAAGTTCGGCCACGACGTGCTGACCACCTTCGGCGCCCTGAAGGATCAGAAAGAAGTTGATATCCGCGACTGGATTTATCAGCTCCTCAGCCAGCAGGTGCTGGTGCAGAACGAGGTGACGCTGGGCTCGGGCGACAAGGTCGGCATCCTCGGGCTGAATGCCGCCTCGTGGGAGGTGATGCGCGGCCAGCGCGAGGTGAAGCTGCTGAAGCTGGTGCGCCGCCGCAAGGGCGAGAAGGCGCAGCAGTCGCGGGCCGACACGACGTCGTGGGAAGGCGTGGACCGCGGCCTGTTCGAGGAGCTGCGCAAGCTGCGCCGCCGGCTGGCCGAGCAGCGCGGCGTGAAGCCGTGGATCATCTTCGGCGATGCCAGCCTGCGTGAACTGGCGCGCGTCCGGCCCTCGACGCTGGAAGCGCTGGCCCAGATGTACGGCGTCGGCGCCACCCGCCTGCGCGACCACGGCGAGACGTTCCTCGAAACCATTGTCGCTTACTGCCGCGAGCACCTGCTGTCGCGCGACGAGCGGTCTGGCGTGACGCGGCGCGAGGCGCCCCGCCCCGTCCCCGCCGCCCCGCGCGCCGAGGCCGCCCCGGCGCCGGCAAAGCCACGGCCCGCCCCGCCCGAACGTGCCGCCACGCCGCTGCCGAAATCGCTGGAGGTCGCGCAGAAGATCCTCTCGTGCGTCGCCAAGGTGAAGGCGCCGTTCCCCGCGAGCCACGTCGTCCGCGTCCTGCGCGGGCGCGACACCGAGAACGTCCGGGCGCACGGGCACGAACAGCTCTCGACCTACGGCTTGCTCCGCGAACACGGCGCCGCGCAGGTCGCGGACTGGATCGTGCAGCTTGCGGAGCAAGGGTTCCTCGCCGCCGGCGAGGACGCCGACCCGGTGCTGCGCCTCAATGTGACGTCGTGGGCGGTGATGCGCGGGCAGGTCGAGGTGCGCCTGCTCCCGCTCGCCGGCTCGAAGGAAACGCAGGCGGACGACCCGAAGTTGTGGGAGCGCGTGGACCGGGAACTGTTCGACGCCCTCGACGAACTGCGGCAGCGGCTGGCCGAAGAGCAGCAGGTCGAGCCGAGGGCGACGCTGTCCGACTACCTGCTGCGCGAGCTGGCGCGGGTACGGCCGTCGTCGCTGGAGCGCATGCGCCTCATCTCGGGGCTGGGTGACGGGAAGCTCAACACCTACGGCCGGCCGGTGCTCGATTGCATTCTGGAGCATTGCCGCGCCCGCGGGCTGGCGACCGACCAGCCGCCGGGGAAGGCGAAATCGGCCGGACCGCTCCGCCGCACCGCCGCGAAGCCGGAGGAGCAGGAGGCGGCCTTCACGCTCTACGACGGGGGTGCAACGGTCGAGCAGGTCGTGCAGCAGACGGGGTGGTCGGCCGACAAGGCGGTCGATTACCTGTGCGACTTCGTGCGCGAGGCGCAGCCGGCCTCAATTGATACGTGGGTGGCGGTCGAGGTGCAGCAGCGCGTCGCGAGTGCCGCCCGGATGGTCGGCACCGAGCGGCTCAAGCCGATCTACCTGGCGCTGGGGGAGAAGGTGTCCTATGACGAGATCCGGATCGTGTTGACACAGCTTCTGGCCACCCACTCCGGGGCGGAATCTCATACCCGATCCGGGTAAACCTGTCCGAGCCGCGCACGCAGCGCAGCGAAGTAAGCGGCCTGGCGCTCCCGCTCGGATCGCACGAGGAAGCGGGTTGGCGCTCCCGCTCGGATCGCACGAGGAAGCGGGCTGGCGCTCCCGCCGCTTACTTTGCTGCGCTGCGTGCGCGGCTCGGACCGCACGAGACGCGTCCACCAGCGGCGGGGGCAGCGCCTGGCACGAAGGAAAAGCAGAGCCAATCAGGCGAGCAGCTTCTGCACGATCTCGCCGCCGACGTCGGTCAGGCGGAAGTCGCGGCCCTGGAAGCGCACCGTCAGGCGCAGGTGGTCCAGGCCGAGCAGGTGCAGGATCGTCGCCTGCAGGTCGTGGACGTGGACGCGGTCCGCCACCGGGCTGAAGCCCAGCTCGTCCGTCTGGCCGACCGTCACGCCGCCCTTGATGCCGCCGCCCGCCAGCCACATTGTGTAGGCGTCGATGTGGTGGTTGCGCCCGACCGTCTGGCGGTTCTCGCCCATCGGGGTGCGGCCGAACTCGCCGCCCCAAACCACGAGCGTCTCGTCGAGCAGGCCGCGCTCCTTCAGGTCGCGGACCAGCGCGGCGCACCCGCGGTCTACCTCGCGGCAGACCTGCTGCAGGGCGGAGCCCAGGTCGGCGCCGGTCCCGCCGTGGTGGTCCCAGTCGGTGTGGTAGAGCTGCACGAAGCGCACGCCGCGCTCCACCAGCCGCCGCGCGAGCAGGCAGTTGTTGGCGAACGTCACGCGGCCGGGCTGGGCGCCGTACATCTCCAGCGTCCGCCGATCCTCGCGGCCCAGGTCGATCAGCTCGGGCGCGCTCGTCTGCATCCGATACGCCATCTCGTACTGGGCGATGCGCGTCGCGATCTCCGGGTCGCCCGTCTCGTTCAGGCGAGCGCCGTTGAGATCGCGCAGCACCTCGAGCGCCTGACCCTGGCGGCGGCCGTTGATGCCCGGCGGGTTGGCGAGGTTGAGGACCGGCTCACCCGTGGTGCGGAACGGCACGCCCTGGTAGGCAGTCGGCAGGAACCCGCTGCCCCACAGCGGCGCCCCGCCGCGCGGGCCGCGCGGCCCGGACTGCAGCACGACGAACCCGGGCAGATCCCGCGCCTCGCTGCCCAACCCGTAGGTCACCCACGCCCCCATGCTCGGCCGCCCGAACTGGGCCGAGCCCGTGTTGACGAACAGCTTCGCCGGGCCGTGGTTGAACACCTCGGTCGCGACCGTCGGCACGACGGCGATGTCGTCCACGATGGTGCTGGTGTGCGGCAGCAGCTCCGACATCCAGGTGCCGCACCTGCCGTGGCGGGCGAAGCGGCGGCGGGAGGCGAGCAGGCGCGGCGGCTGGCGGGCGAAGCTGTCCATGAAGGCGAACCGCCGCTCGCGCAGGTACGACTCGGGGATCGGCTGGCCGTCCAGCTCCACCAGCTTCGGCTTGCAGTCGAACAGCTCCAGCTGGCTCGGGCCGCCCGCCATGAAGAGGTAAATGACGTTCTTCGCCTTCGCGAGATGGTGTGGTCGGCGCGGCGCCAGCGGGTTCGGGTTGCGGGCCGGGGCGGCGGAGAGCGCGCCCTCGGCGAGCAGCGATGCCAGCGCCACCTTGCCGACGCCCAGGGCGCAACTCTGGAAGAAGTGCCGGCGCGTCTGCAGGCGGAGCATCTGGGTCAGCGGATCCATCGTCCGGTCACTCCCTGGTGATGAACTCGTCGAGGTTGAGCAGGATGCGGGCAAGCGCGGTCCAGGCGGCGTAGCGGGCCAGCGCACGCTCCGGCGGCAGGACGGCACCCTCGTTGCCCTTGCCGGCGAGCAACAGGGCGCGGGCGTCGGCGGGCGTGGCGCGGAATTCCTTCTCCTGCAGCGCGAGGAATTGCCCCAGCCGGTCCACCTCAGATGCGCTGGGCTCGCGCGCCAGGCACAGGCGGAAGGCGTAGCGCAGCCGCCCGCCGTCGTCGGCCGGCCCCTCGCGCAGGGCGCGAGCCGCCCGTCCGCGCGCCAGTTCGAGGAACGCCTGGTCGTTGAGGAGCGTCAGCGCCTGCAGCGGCGTGTTCGAGCGGGCGCGGCGCGTGCAGGAGTTGGTGCCGTCCGGGGCGTCGAAGACGGTCAGCGCCGGATACGGCGCCGAGCGCTGGAAGAAGGTGTACAGGGCGCGGCGGTAGCGGTTCGCCCCGTCGTCCGCCTTCCACGGCCGCTGCACCTGCGTGAACTGGTAGATGCCGTCCGGTTGCGGCGGGAAGACGCTCGGGCCGCCGACCTGGCGGGTCAGCAGACCGCTCGCGGCGAGGGCGTTGTCGCGCACGATCTCGGCGTCGATGCGCAGCCGGGCCTGCCGCGCCAGCAGCTTGTTGTGCGGGTCGATCTCGGTGAGGTCCAGGCGGACCCGCGACGACTGGCGGTAGGTCGCGGAGGTGACGATCCACTTGTGCAGCGCCTTCAGGCCCCAGCCGCGGTCCATGAACTCGACCGCCAGCCAGTCGAGCAGCTCCGGGTGCGTCGGCAGGGCGCCCTGGGTGCCGAAGTCGTTCTCCGTCTCGACCAGTCCGGCCCCGAAGTAGCGCATCCAGATGCGGTTGACGGTGACGCGCGCCACCAGCGGGTTGCGGCGGTCCACCAGCCAGTGCGCCAGGTCCAGGCGGTTGGGGGGTGCGGGGGAAGAAAGAGGATGCAGGATCGACGGCACGCCGGGGCTAACCTTCTCGCCCTTGCGCGTGAAGTCGCCCTGAATGTGGACGTGCGTCACGCGGCCCTTCGGCATCTCCTCCAGGACCATCGTCGTCGGGAACTTCGGCTCCTGCTTCTTCAGCGCGTCGAGCGCGTCGAAGCCCTTCTTCAGCCCCGCGTCCTTCTTGCGGAAGAACGTCGCCAGCTGCTTCTTCTGCCCATCGGTGCGCTGATCCGGCCGCAGGTTGAGGATGACGGTGATCTCCTGCTTCAGCCCCTTCTGCTGGGCCTCCGGCAGCTTCTTGATAAACGCCTTGATCTGGTCGTCCAGGTCGTCCTCCATCTTGCCGAGCCGGGCACGGATCTCCTTGCGCTTCACCGCCACCTCGGGCGAGGCGAGGCTCAGGGTCGGCTCCGACTGGTTGTTGAGGAAGGCGAAGAGCTGGTAGTACTCCTTCGTCGAAACCGGGTCGTACTTGTGGTCGTGGCAGCGAGCGCAGCCGAGCGTCAACCCCAGGAACACGACGCCGGTGGTATCGACGCGGTCGGTGACAGCCTCGACGCGGAATTGCTCCCGGTCGATCCCGCCTTCCTGGTTGATCAGCGTGTTGCGGTGGAACCCGGTGGCGATCTTCTGCGCCAGCGTCGCCCTCGGCAGCATGTCGCCGGCGAACTGCTCGATGACGAACTGGTCGAACGGCAGGTCGCGGTTGAGCGCGTCGATCACCCAGTCGCGGTACTTCCAGATCTCGCGCGGGGCGTCGATGGTGAATCCGTGGGTGTCGGCGTAGCGGGCCAGATCGAGCCAGTGGCGCCCCCAGCGCTCGCCGTAGTGCGGGCTCGCCAGCAGCCGGTCCACCAGCCGCTCGTAGGCGCCGGGGCGCGTGTCGTTGACGAACGCCTCGACCGCGCGCGGCTCGGGCGGCAGGCCGAGCAGGTCGAGGTGGACCCGGCGGATCAGGACGGCGCGGTCGGCCTCGGGGGACGGGCGGAGGCCCTGCTCGTCCAGCCGGGCCAGGATGAAGCGGTCGATCGGGTTGTGTAGCCACGTCTCGTTCTTGACGGCGGGCAGCGCCGGGCGCACCGGCGGCTGGAAGGCCCAGTGGCCGGCGGCCCCGGCCTTCTCGTTGGCGGGCGCCTTCGCCCCCTGATCGATCCAGGCAGCGAGGATGCGCACCTGCTCGCCGGTCAGCGGCGGCTGCTTGTACGGCATGCGCGTCATCCCCTCGATGCCCTTGATCGAATGGACGAGTGCGCTCTGCGCCGCCTTCCCCGGCTCGACGATGGCCCCGCTGGCGCCGCCCTTGAGGAGGAAGGCGGCGCTATCGAGACGCAGGCCGCCTCGTTTCGCCTTCGCGCCGTGGCAGGAGTAGCAGTTGCGCGACAGGATCGGCTTGACGTCGCGCAGGTAATCGACCTTCTTCTGGTCGGCGGGGGCCGCCGATGCGAGGTACAGAAGGGCCAGCGGCGGGCAAAGGAATCTCGCGGAGGCCATGAGGCAGATCCTGTTGTCGCGGTACGGGCGGGCCGGCTCATGTCGGACATTGTGGCGGATGAGTCCCGGGATGGTGGGCTTATCCTACCCGAAGGGGGGGCGG